>NZ_LS999839.1:4800000-5149629 GCF_900564155.1 Pedobacter schmidteae
GGAGCAATCGTTTAAACGAAAAAAGCCATCGGGCATCAAGCCCAAAACTACTAGCAATAATTGCTAACCAGATATCACAACAGTAATTGGTATGATAGAAAAACTAAAATATTTTCTTAAAAACAATACGAGCATTGCCGATAAACAAATTGACCAAATAAGTGAATGCTTCAGACCAAAGACAATAAAAAAAAATACCATATTACTTTCAGAGGGAGAAATTTGTAAAGAGTTATATTTTGTTCATAGCGGTTGTGTCCGGACATACTATTTAACTAAGCAGGGACATGAAAAAACAAGGCACATTGCATTCGATAATTCCATTGTTACTTCGATTTCCAGCTTTATTTCTCAAAAGAGATCATTTGAATTTGTCGAAACACTCGAAAATTCTAAACTGTATGCAATAAGTAATAAAGATTTTTATCAGTTGGTGTCAGATATCCCTTTATGGGGGGATTTTTACAGAATATTTTTAGAAATGGCTTATTTACATCAAAATAAGAAGATAGAAAATCGCATAACACTTTCAGCTAAACAACGCTACGACAGGTTGATGAGTGAAGAACCAATGTTTATCCAACGACTTTCAAATAAAATCCTTGCTTCCTATCTTGACATTACACAAGAAACATTGAGCAGGCTTAAATCGAGATGATTTTTTGACCTACATCAAAGTATCTGGCGTTTTAGTGCTTTAATTTTGCCTGTACACATTTTAGACTAATTTATATGAATTTTGACCCAAATAACCACGTTGTTAAACTTTGTATTGAAGGTATGGACATTGAGGGCAGACCAGAAGAGGCAAGCAAACTATTTATTCAGGCTTGGAACGAAGCAACAAACGATTTTGAAAGATTTATCGCCGCTCATTATGTGGCAAGACATCAAAAGAGTATTGCGGACAAATTGAACTGGGATGAGATGGCGTTAAATTTAGCATTGAAAATAAATGATGATACGGTTAGCGGAGCTTACCCTTCACTTTATTTGAATATTGCTAAATGTTATGAAGATCTAGGCGATATTAAGAGTGCGAGTAAAAATTATCAATTAGCACTTTCGTTCACTGATAGGTTGTCTGACGATGGATATGGAAATATGATTAAAGGTGGTATTCTGAACGGAATTGAAAGATTAAGATAATCAACCAGGTTTTCAACAAACTCCAATCAAGAAAAATTATGATTGATAGAAACATAGTAATCAGAAATGGTATTTTACATAAAAATATAATGGCTAAGGCCGGACTTTATTCATATATATACAAAATAGTATTTTTTGAGAGAAGCGTAGCAATAATACGAACATCGCTTACATTGATATTTACATTCATATCTATGTTGGCATTCGCACAAAATCCCCGGTTGGAGAGTTTGAATAAAAAAATCCAGGATTGTATCACAATTGATATTAAAAATGTAAATGATTCAACAGCCTTTTATAGTTTGGCAATTAGAATAGAGATTAGGAAAACAAAAAACAGAACAATTGTGAATAACCTAGCTCTTAACGATAGTATTGGTAATGTACTGATTAAAAATTATGAGGGGTTGAAAAAACTGGATTATAGCTCTTTGGTTCCATTAGGTAAGAGTATTTTAATTATTCCGATTTCGGTGTTTGTAATAAACAATAAAAAGATTCACGACCATAGCATTTTGTTCAAAATGCTAGTTCCAAGAATAAATAAGCTGTTTGATTATGATCCAATTAAAAAAACAGCATTAAAAAGTTATATCTATATGAGTCCGTTACTGATTAGCATTGATAACACCGTTTATGATTAATTGGACCAACTTGAACATTAATTTAAGTGTTATCAACTAGATAACTTAATTCTATATTTTTTGTGATCTATTTAACAGCTGATTTGTTCTTGAAAAGATTTATCTTCTTTATACTTTCTTTCCCGTTAATAACTGCTTATGCACAGCAGAACAATCATTATCCGAAAGAGCTTGCCGTCAATTTAAATCAAGCGGGGTATAAGGAGATTGTTAATTATCATGTCAAGTTAGCTGCTATTACAGAAAAAGCATCTGTTTATAAAATACAGGAAAATGTTTTTGCGCTTAATTTTTTAAAACGTAATCCTCCCCTTTTATTACAAAAAACTCAACGAATCTCCGATTCTTGAAAACAGAAACAATGACAAATTTTAATGATTACCATCCTCTTTCATACCAATCACCTTTCCTGCTTTTGCATTCCATTCTTCCGGCTCACAGCATCTGCTGGTAGACATTTCCGAGCGGATGACCTGCTCAAGAGAAAGTTCGAACCAGACCTGCCCTTCTGTTCGAATCCAAATAAATAAAACGAAAAAAGCCACCTATTGGTGGCTTTTTGGTGATCCCGCTGGGATTCGAACCCAGGACCACTACATTAAAAGTGTAATGCTCTACCAGCTGAGCTACGGAATCATTCCCTTTCTTAAAGGACTGCAAAGGTATAAAATTAACTGGAATTTTCATTCCAAAGAATCAGTTAATTTCGTTAATCATTTTTTATGTATGTAAACAGTTGATTCATAGCAAAAAATAATTAGTCTAGTCCATATAAAATGTAAAGAAAATTAAATTCAAAAGTTAGAAACTAACGTTCAAGGCATTTCGATCACAATTTTTCCACGCACGCCATGTGCTTCAATTTCCTGATGGGCCTGCATAATCTTCTCCATAGGCAGCACTTTTTCAACAGACACCTTCAATTTTCCTTCAGCAAGCAATGATGAAATCTGCCGTAAGTCTTTCTTTGTAGGCGTCATCATAAACCATATCAACTCAATGTCCCTCTTTTTCGCATATTCAAGTGCCTTTGGGTCGTCTTTTGTGGATGAAGGTAGACAAACCACCCTACCACCTGGTTTCACACAACTAATGGTTCGGTACAAGATCTCTCCACCCATGGTATCCATTGCGGCATCAAGCTCTCCCACCACGTCTTCAAACTTTTCATTTTTATAATCAATTGCCTGATCAACACCCAGTTGTTTTATAAAATCAATGTTCTTTTCGGAAGCAGTTCCGCTAACCGTGGCTCCGGCTATCCTGGCAAACTGCACCGCAAGATGACCAACCCCACCTGCCGCCGATTGTATCAAAACATGTTGTCCTGAACTGATCCTGAGGTGGTCATAAATGGCTTGCCAGGCAGTTAATGCAACCAAAGAAATGGCTCCTGCTTCTTCAAAAGAAGTATTTTCGGGCTTCTTGACAATAAAATCAGGATTGGCTACCGCATATTCGGCATAAGCGCCATTTGCAATTCCAAAAACAGCATCCCCTGCTTTAAATTCACGCACATTTTTACCTACCAGCTCAATTATCCCACTCACGTCTTTACCCAAAACTGCTGGCAGCTGAAGTGTTTTTGAAGAGATATGAGCGCCCGATCTGATCTTTGTGTCCACAGGATTAATTCCCGCTGTCCTTACCTTAATCAACACCTGGTCATCATTAATTACAGGTTTTGTCATTTCAACAATCTCCAGCTTATCAGCCGATCCAAACTCTTTTATTACAATTGCTTTCATACTATGTATTTTTAAACGCGTAACGAACCACGGAACCCCCTGGCAGCATAGTAAGATTCGGCACCGTTGTGATATATAAAAATATGTTCGTACCGGTAATCACCAAAAATAGCACCACCATGTTTTCTGATCTCAGCAGGTGTACTCAGCCAGCTTGACGTTTTGGTATCGAACTTACCAAACTGTTGCAGCTCCCGATATTGTTCTTCCGTTAAAATTTCAACGCCCATAGCCGCTGCCATGCCTAAAGCACTGTTTGCAGGTTTATGTTCTTTTCGCGACTCCAATGCATCGCCGTCATAGCACACGCTCCGGCGTCCCTTAGGGCTTTCGGCCGAACAGTCATAAAAAATATATTCGTCAGTTTTGTTGTCATAACCAACCACATCCGGCTCGCCTCCAGTCACTTCCATCTCATCCAATACCCACAATTTTTGGGGGCTGTCTGTCAATTTCGTTTGGATTTTAGTCCAATCCAAACCTTTATGGCGGCTCATATTTTTCTCAAAGCGTGCTTTCAGCACAGCCAATAATTCTTCTCTTTGTTCGGTCAGCAGTTCTTTTGTATGGTTTTTCATATGCAGTACAATTTATGGGTTAACTGAAATAATTCTTCTATCCGCAGGTCTGAAATACCAGGATACTACGGTCAGGACAAGTAGCAATGTTGGTCCGAAAAGCTCTTTAGCTGCATCTGCCATGATCAAGTGAGACAGTATAGCTCCCGACATGGCAAAGAAGAAGCCAGCATAAGCCCATTCTTTTACTAATAGAGATTTAGGGATAAGCACAGCTATAATGCCCAAAATTTTCCAGACACCTAATATAGTCAGTAAATAGACAGGATAACCCAGATGTGAAAAGTTTTTGACTTCCTGATCCATTTTTATCAATTGTACAATTCCGGTCGACAGCATGCCTAATGCAAGCCAAAGGGTGGCCACCCAGTAGATGATTTTTTTACTTTTTGTCATGATATATTATTTTAATTTGCTCACTATATCCTGTAACCGTTTATGCGCCATATTTAAGCCCTGGGCAAAAGGCAGAGCCAGCATCTTGTTTCTGAGCGCTACAGATCTATATACGATATGCATGGTCAGCTTGCTGGTATCGGCAGTAAGTTTTTCAAACTCCAGAAACTCCAGCTGAACATCAAAAGGTGCATTTTCCATTTCAAATGTCCGGGTAATTTTCTGGTTTGGAACAAATTCGTGGAATACCCCATTAGCCTTAAATACCACATTTCCGTTTGCATCACTGGTTTCATATTGCCAGCTGCCATATTTTTTATTCTCCAGCTTCAAAACTTTCGTTCCCATCCATTGTTCCACAATTTCGGGCGCTGCATGCGCTTTAAAAAGCAGTTCTAATGGCAAATCAAATTCCCTTGTAATCAGTAAATCCTGTTTACCTTCCTCCGCATCGATTTTTGTTTTTTGTTCCATAAATTAACCTTTGTAATTTTTCATGATATCTTCCAGTTTGTTAAACCTGTCATCCCACATTTTGCGGAATGGCTCAATAAAGTCGGCTACTTCTTTCATGTTTTTAGCATTTATGTGATAATAAATTTCCCTGCCGTTTTGTTTCTGTTCAAGCAATTCGCATTCAGTTAGAATTTGCAGGTGTTTGGAAACTGTTGGTCGTGCTGTCTCAAAATTTGAGGCTATAGCGCCGGCTGTCAGGCCTTGTGAAGCCACCAACAGCAGTATAGCCCTCCTTGTCGGGTCGGCTATGGCTTGAAATACATCTCGTCTTAAGTTCATTATGTAGCTATTTGACTACAAATGTAAATGAAGCCATTTAACTACGCAAATTTTTCTAAAAAAATCTGTCTACTAACAAAAAGCCCGGTCCTACTTTTGCATCGGGACCGGGCTTCAGGAAAGTCATACCTGGGGATTATCCTATAGTATCATATCCAAGATATTATTTATAAAAATCTGAAGGGATATAAGATACCTTGTAGTTCATGCTTAATACCTTTCATTAAAATGTTAACTATAAGCTTTCCGAAATTACTACTTAGCCAAGAAGATTAAACGCAACGCGCATACCACTGGCAACAGATTCCATTAACTTATCAAAAAGAATTTTTGGCTGATCGGGAGTTAAAATACCACCCGCTACCCATGAAAGCAGCAGGCCACCAAATAACAGGTACCAGTCTTTAACAGATATCTTGTTACCGTTTGCCTCCAGCCGTTTGATGTCATCTTTTATGGTATTTAATTGTTGCTCGTTAAGTGTCGAATTACTTAACAAATGTTGCTTAATTTCGGCAAGACAAAAGGTAATATTTTCCATTTCCGATGGTGTAAAATTTGTGTCACCATCTGTGTATTCTCCGTCAATTTCCTGGTAAAACTGAAATTCATCATCATCCTTCCAGGGATCACCTGACTCTTTTTCTTTTAAAACACAGTCTAGCCAGTGTCCCATTTGATGCAGGTTTGCTTCCCAGCCGCCAACATTGGCAACCTCAACAATTTTACTTTTAAGCCCCGGAGACATCTTATAGCCATCGGATGAGGTTGTAAAATAGAAAGCAGAACCTTTCCAGGCCAAGGTAAAAAAGCTATTTGTGTCGGGTGTAAATTCAAACTCCTTTGGCTTAAATCCTTTCTCCTTTATCACATTGGTAATCTCCTTTTGACGAGATTTGAGCATTATAATTTCCATTTTTATAGCTAATGAAATTTGATCCAGATATATCAAATATATTAACAAGTTTAAGAATCTACCACCTCTATTTGGGTAAATTATCCCGACATGAAAAAATTGCTAAGTTTGCTCTTCTACAATCCTTTATTTGAGTCAACCAAACAATAGAAAAAAGATGAGTATATTGCCGTAGGATTAAAAACAAAGGCCAGGGTATTATGAATATTGAAGAACTGCGTGACTACTGCTTAAGCAAACCGGGAACAACCGAAGGCCTTCCTTTTGGAAACGAAACCCTGGTTTTTAGAGTTGGTGATAAGATTTTCCTGCTCATCGGCCTGGAACGGGCCAACCGGTTTAATGCCAAATGCGATCCGGAACGTGCCATACAATTGCGGGAGCAATATCCTGAAATTATCCCCGGCTTCCATATGAATAAAAAACACTGGAATACCATTTACATGGACGGTGGATTAAAACCCGGACTTATTAAAGAGCTGATTGATCACTCTTACGAATTGGTGTTGGAAAGTCTCACAAAATACCAGCGCGAATTCATAAGAACTCCTTTATAAACCCAGGTTAAAAAATAAAGTCGTTATAAGTTGTATTACACCTGCAAAGCCTCTATTTCTTCTTTTGAAAGTCCGGTATATTTAATAATCTGATCTATAGGCATGTTGTCAGCTGACATTTTTTTTGCCGTTTCAATTGCTTTGGTATGTGCGCCTTTTTCTAGACCTTGTTCTAAACCTTGCTGCAAACCCTGCTGCACGCCCAATTGCTCGCTCTTTTCACGAATATACTGATCGTGACTATAATTGTCCCGTTTTCTTTTAAGCTCCCGCTGGTATGCATTCATATCTTCCGGTTTTAGATTACTAACCTCTGCTACTGGTATCTGATGAAAGCCAGGCACAATGTATCCATTACAGCTCTGGCTATTTTAACCGGAAGCAACAAAAGCTTCAGGCCGGGACCCTATGTGGAAGAATATTTAGGCACCAGACTTACCTATGAATATAATGTATACAAAATAATGGACCAGCGGGAAGATGAGTTAAAGGCCAATCCAAATCCTTTTGCCCTTGTTATCCTGGTTGCCTTATCAGCAATCAAACAAAAAAGAGTAAATGACCGGGAGCTGAAAGCCATCAAGCATGAGCTGAACCACGAGCTGCTGAAAAAGAAGCTGGACAGCAGTAAACATAAAAGTATTGTCAATTTTATTAAGTATTATGTAAATTTTGAAAACCCTAAAATGATGATTACATTTGATAAAGAACTGGAGAAACTATCCGGAAGAACAACAACTATGGGAACGGAAGAGTACTTATTACAAAAAAGAACTGCTGAAGGGGAAGCAAAGGGAGAAGCCAGGGGCAAAGCCTTGGGTATAGCCGAAGGCCGTCATGAGGAAGCTCTTGAAATTGCTGCTGAACTCAAAAAAGAGGGTTTGTCCATCGACTTTATCGTGAGAACAACAAAACTTTCTATCAAAGAGGTTCAGGCATTGTAGCGCCAGTTTTCGTTACAAATCAGTCTCCTCCTTACCCCTTTTCAGATATTCCGCATACGTGCGCAACGCCATGCCGATATGTGTAGCAACACAGCCATGCGATGCTACCCGCATAAACAAAACATTTTCGGCTTTAAACTGCTTTATCCGTAACCATGCCGGCTGAGTTAAAAGCCAGTTGCGGTGACGGTAATACCCCTCATTCTCTATTCCGATGTGTTGTAGCTGCAGGGCCAACTCCGGATAACGTGCCATTAAACCGGTCAGATCAGTATAACCGATAGACAATACCCTGCCGGGCTCCAGCACTTCGATATAATCGGTAAGCGGTTGCTGATGCAGCAGGCTTGGGCCCGATACTATAAACTCCTGTTTTTTCCAGATGCGGCTACCCCATTTACATTTTTTAACCGGGCAATAATGGTAAGCATGTACCATGGCGTCGATGGCAAACCAGAGCTGGCCCTCTTCATGCGGGCCCGGTGTTTCCAATACCTGGTACTTTACTGTGGACTGCAGTTTACAAACCCAACATAAGGCAGCAAGCAGTTCGTTGCGGTTTTGGGTTACCAGATTAAAAGCCGGTATCAGGTACCGCGCTATCAGTTCATTTTTATTTTCTATCATGATTGCGTTAATTGAGTGCATTAAATGATCGTGTTAATTAAGCATGGCCACAGGATGTTCATCCCCCCTATCCCTGTGTAACCCGGGCTTTTACACCCGTTTATTTTCTGTTTGTATATATTGTATTTTATATGTTTTATCATTTTTTTGCCATGTTGAACCCTTAAAAAACGGAAGTGCCCCGCAGCAGCCTCCGTTTTTACTTACCTAAATTCAACAACGAGCGCTAAATCTTTCAAAAGCATACAACAAGATATAAGTAGGAAAATGAGTTGTTTTGCGCTACTTTAAAATGTTTTGCCATCTATCAGCATTGCTACTACTCCTGTTCGGATTTTTCCGAACCAGAGACGAACAAATCCCGAAGCAGATAGCAGTGAATGATGTCCTATCTAATCACCCCGATTTCAGCCCTTCATTTTTTCATCAGCCAGCAATTCCATATGAAACTTATACAGCTTTTCCAGTGCTACTTTCAAAAACTCCAGCTGCAGCCTTTTCCCCTGATCGGATTGTGACATTTCCCGCTCTATTCGGGTAATGAGCTGGTAAAGGGTCAGTTTGCGTTGCTTCAGGTATGCCGGGGCTTCCTGGGGATGTAATGCGGTAAAACGTTCCGCCTCTTCCCGCAGCTGCCGGCAGCAGTCCAGCACATACAAATCGTCGGGCTCTACCCCGTAAGTACCATTGCGGATACTTTCCAGGATCTCTTCAATTACATCAAATTCTGTAGTCATATCATTGGGTTTAGTTAACATGATCATTAAAAGGCTTTGTTTTCACAAAGCTGAGTTTCCCCTTCGCTTCAATCCATTTCAGGGTAATGTATCCCTGGTCATGCAGGTGCTGTAAAATTTCCATCGCCTCTTTTTCTTTCAGACCCATTGCCGACATAAATTCCTGAGTAATGAAGGAATCCTTGTTTTTGATAAAGGTCCAGACCCGGGTAGTTATTTTAATATTTTCTTTCATATTCGATTGCGATTAATTTATTTTGTTGAAGCGGGAGGCTGTAACCACACATACCTCCCGATCAACGGTTTTGGATGAGAGAGCATTAACTTAAAGAAGCTATTTACCAGACAATCCAGCTGATTTCGGACTTCCGGTTTTTGGATTTTTTGTTAAAATAATCATTTCGATAAGCTTTTCTTTTTCTACCAATTGCAGGTCGTATTTCCTTAGTTCATTATTGACTTCGCTAACGTTAGTTAAATTAGCATTGATATCCATATCAACATAAAATCTATAATTGGTCTCATCTTCTATGGGCAAAATGCCTTTCTTAGTATAAAATCCCTGTAACTTCGAAACAAATGCATCAAGTGGCATCTTTCGTATCTTGATGTAAGATTCACTATGCTCATCCAGACTCTTAGTCGATTTTGATCGGAGCTTATCTTGTGCTGAAGTTCTTACAAGGCTTAAGATTTTTTGTCTTCGTTTTTCGATTCGTCCATGTATACCTTCTTTAGCATTAAAAAATCTGTTTAATTCCTGCTGCATTACCTCAAATTTATCGTCCCTGGTAAATGCCGTATCTGGCACCAACACTTCATAAGTATACATGTTTTGTGTATCAATCTTTTCCCATTCAGATTGAAGAGATTCCGGATAGATTCCTACTCTAACGGAATCTATCCTACTATTGAAGCCGTCTAGAATCACCCTATTATTATTCATAAATTGCATCCTAAATTTTCCAAATGCAATTTTATATAAAAGTGCAACAGAATGATTAGTACATCGTATCCAACCTGAATGTTGCGTTGATTCAGTAGCAACACCTGGCAAAAACTTAGTCACTACGGAATGGTACATCATTTCGTTATTCTTAATAATAGGGTTATAAGAAAAGAATGGAATATTATAGTTTAGATTCAAATAATCCTTTTCGTCATCCTTAACTTTCAATGAAAGTTGTTCACGATTGACCAGCTTTGTTATATTTTCAACAGTCAGTTGTTTTTCGTCAGTTATCGCCCGTATTATGCCTTGCGAATCAATCCATACAAAATGTGGTATAACCGTATGTTTAAAAGTTCTCTTACTTGCAGTGTCTTCAACAGCGGTAAGAATTGGTCTTAGTTTATTATTTTGTTGAAATTTTTCCAAAGTTTTTTGTGCGTAATCTTTTTTGTCCATTGTGGTAGAGATAACAAAAAGCTTATCTGCAAACACCTTTTTTAAGGAATCAAGTCTAATAAATGAATGAACACATGGGCCGCACCAAGGAGCCCAAAAATCTATAATTACTGCTGTGCCTCTATAGTCAGACAGTCTTATTTGCTTTTGATCTGTATTAATAAGCTTATTAAAAGTCAAATCAGGTGCAATATCTCCAATTTGGTAGTTTTTTTGTTCTTTTGGCGCTTGCGCCATTAAATTGAAACTGCATACCAATGCCAGTAACAATAACATGATTGTTTTGTGTGTCATTTTTTTATATTTAATTGTGTGATTTACTCTAAAAGCTTTTATCGTTCATTCTGTTCTATATGGCTATAGAGAATTTCTTCATTAGGTATTGGATAAACATATCTCTTATCATTTGGTGGAAGAGTATAATTAATACCTTTTATCTTTCTGGTCTGCGTTATGATGTTTTTTCCTTCTCTATTAAGCCTTCTAATATCTAGCCATCTTGTCCCTTTGAAACAAAGTTCCTTCCGTCTTTCGGTTAAGATAATTAATAGTGCTTGATCTTTGTCATTAGCCTTTAATGGCTCATATGCTATTGTCTTATCCCATCTTGATTTCTTGAGAGTATTTATTAATTCCATAGCTTGAGATATGTTTCCTTTTCTGGCGTAGCATTCTGCAGCGGTCAAATAAAGTTCGCTATTGCAGAAACCATTGAAAAAAAAAAACCCCCATATCTCCAAAACCACCTACATAAACCAACCTCCCATTTAGTTCGAAAAAAAAGATTGATTTCCGCAAATCACCCATTTCGTAAGAATTATATAAATCTGAACTAACGCTACCTAGTCCAAAAGGCTCGGGCAAAAGAGTCTCATACTGAGCACGGGCAAAAAGTATTACTTCCTGATCATACTTGTCAAAAGTAAATCTGTAATTAGAAGGATCAAAAACAGAAAGCGCATTAAAATCATTTAATAAGCTGTGGCTTTTTAAGCAATCTGTAGAGTATTTTAAAGCGTTTTCAAAGTCACCCATATACAAATAAACTCTAGAAAGCAAAGCCAATGCGGCGGATTTCGTCGGCCTTGTCTTGTATTGGGCTTGGCTAGGTAGTAATTCAATAGCCTCTTGCAAGTCCTGTAATACCCTATTGAATGTTTCTTTTAAGGAAGCTCGTTTAGCTGGAATATTTATATTGGATACTAAACGTAAGACAACTCCTAAATCATGAGATGCCGTTTCTGCATTGTAGGGCTTTGAAAAAGTAGATGCCAAGCCAAAAAAGGACATTCCTCTAAAAAACAGAGCGCTTCCCTTTATTTGGTTGGTAAGTTCCGAAGAGCGATTTTGTTGGCTTACTTTTTCTAAAACGAGGTTCATATTGAAAATCCTATTGTAGGCCACTTGCCAGTCAACGTCCCCTTGTCCAGCATAAAAATCTTTTGCATTTGACCAAGTATATATGTTTTGATCTCGGTTTGGTAGTACCGAAAAGTAATCATCATCGACATAATAATCGTCAGATGCCAGCTCTCCCAATGTAGGGTATTCAATATTTGATACGTCATTATCGAGCAGAGCTAGTAAGTCGGAAGGTGTCTCAGGAACTACCAAATCCTGTTTTGGCTTCGCCTCCAGCCATTCTTTTTTACAAGAACTAATAAAGATTGAAAGGGCAATTATCAATCCTAGGATAATTATTAAATTATTAAATTTCGATTTCATAATATTAAAGGCTGATGTTAACTCCTATGGAAAATGTTTTAGATGTTCGGTAACCTAATTCATTTTCCGGGTCAATATTTAGGTTGTTTGCACTCCATAGCATGCCCAGATTATTTGCGTAAAAATAGAGAGAGGCAGCTTTGGCAATTTTATTTCGTATAATTCTTTTAAGATCATATGAAAGTCTTACATCTTGTAATTGAATATTGTCGCCTCTTTCAACAAGAGCAGCGGACTGTTCGTAAAAGTTATCCCTTAATGGTGACGCAGGAAAAATCATTGAAGGAATATTTGTTGTCAGTTCATCGCCCGGTTTTTTCCATCTTTTCGAAAAATCATTGTTTTGCTTCCCGTTATTGTACAATGCACTATAGGAAATAGAAGTTCGTTTAAAGTAATAACCAAACTTATAAACTACATTGAAAGACAAGTCAAATCCTTTAAAAGAGATTGAATTTCTAAGTGAACCAAAAATCTGTGGACTTGCTGATCCATTGTACATATATCCTTCTTGTGGATTAGCTGATGCTTTACTAATGATAGCGTCATAGTCCTTGCTTTTCTTGCCATCAAGATAGCCTATGGGGTCGCCATTGGTTGGATCGAGACCTGCCCAGCGATAACTATATATGGAATTAATTGGATTCCCTTCTATTTGTTGAGCAATCACTTCATTCTTTGTTATGCGATCGGTATTATAGTTCAACAAAATGTCCGCTACATACCTAAAGTTCTTGTCACCGGCTATTGCTCTAAGCGTTACGTCTATCCCTTTGCCTTTGATAGAAGAATAATTACCCTGAGTATACGGGAACCCAGTACTAATAGGCAAATATTTAATTCCTATAATATCAAGGCCTTTTTTGTAATAATATTCAATACTGCCGGAAATTGTATTATTTAATATTCCAAAATCTATTCCTAAATTTAGCATTCTGATTCTTTCCCATCTATATTCAGGATTCCCTGGAGTTGTTACATTAGCGTATGGAATATTATTTATGTTGCCATTGTTTAGATAAATGGCGGTGGGGAATGCCGTTGTAGAAGTACTAAAATTTCCGTTAAAGCCATATGTGGCTCTAAATTGCATCCGATTTAACCAACTTACATTGAAGAGTTTTTCTTTATCAATATCCCATTTTACCCCTGTCGACCAAAGCGGGACCCCCTTTTGATTTGCCTTTACTCCAAATAAATTGGACTCATCCTTTCTTAAACTAACGGAAAGATAATATCTATCTAGAAAAGCATAAGTGGTATTAAAAAAATAAGATCTTTTCCTGCTTAAAGTTATGGGCAAAATTTTTCCGTCACTAATAGAACCTATACCATTAGGATATAATGCATACGGTATATCATGATTAACAGACTTTTGAGAACCGACTTGAGAATCGTATCCATAAGCGATAGTACTAAAACCGTCTGTTTTTATTTCATTTGCTTCAAACCCAACAATAGAGGAGATTGAGTTATTTTCCCAAGAATTGAAATAATTCAATTGAACTCTTCCACTTTGAGCTGTTTGATTACTGATGCTCTTACTGTATATTGCTCCCAAAGGAATATTTCTTTTAGAAACGGCACCGGAAATTATTGACGAATATTTATTTATTAGATCTCTAACATCAAATGCATCCTGGCTTTGAAAAATTTTTAATTCACTTGAAGATTTTTCTCCTTGATAATTTACGTTTAAGCTAAAGCGATTTAGGAAAGAATACGAAATTCCAGTCGCAAATCTGTTCAAAATAGTACTATTCTTAATATCTTTCAATTGTAATTCATCGAGCGGGGTGTAAGTCCAATCCAACAAACCCGATACAGGAGGATTTTGCGAAAAAGAATTTCTAAAATTTCTTAAAACCTTCAAAGGAGTTCCATTTTCATCTGCGAGTTGAACGTATGGGTAAACTGTTTGATATCGGCCGCCTGTTGCTTCGATTTTTGTAACGCCATTGGGAGTTGCCTCAGTATTTGAATAAGTATTACTGACTGATATCTCAAGATCTTTAATAGGAGAAAAGTTAAATTGTCCGGTAAAAGAGAGTCTTGCATTATTATTTCTTGTCAAATTTTCAGCGGTTCTGTCATACCCACCAGAAACATAATAATTTGCCTTATCGGTCCCACCTCTTAAATTTAATGCATATTGCTGCCATACACTTTTGCGATAGAAGTATTTAGAGTATTGGTCGCGAATATCGTTATGTCGTAACTCATTTATTAACCTAGCGGAATCAGCTGGTGTGATTAAATTTCGGGAGCGTTTGTCTAAAATCTCAACAACTGGAGACAAAGGAGGAAAGCTAAAGGTATTTGCAAGATCCCCTTTATAGAAATCCTTACTAAAAAGGAAGATTTCCATATCTATATAATCAGATGAATTAATAAATTCTCTACTTGTTTTCAGCCTAGGCTTTTCGCCAAATGTGACGCTGCTGTTAAAGTCAATCTGTAAATTTTGATTATACCTCCCTTTTTTTGTTTTAAGTACAATTACGCCGTTACCTGAAGACGCTCCCCATATGCTTGCAGCAGCTGCGTCTTTCAAAATTGTTACAGATTCAAAATCATTTGGGTTTAGTGTATTTACGTTTCCATAAAATGGAAAATTGTCTACAACAATTAATGGCTGACTACTCAAATTCATAGTACTTCTTCCTCTAACGCTTATCCCTAAGGCGTTGCCCGTAGATTTATCGAACATCATTCCAGATGCAACCCCTTTCAAACGACTAATGATATCAGATGTAACATTTCTATTTAGCAATTCGTTGTCTACTTGAACAAACGATCCCGTTGCCCTTTCTTTTGGGATATCCTGATATCCGGTACTTACTACCTCTACGTTCTCCAGCTGCACCTGTTTGGTACGCACATTTACATTCAGTTCTTTCTTTCCGTTTATTTTTACTTCATAAGTTTCAATGGCAATCCCGCTAAACACCAGCGTAGCTTTCTCATCTACATTATTTAAAACGAATTCCCCTTTGGCATTCGTTGTTGTGCCTCTGTTTGTTCCTTTAACTGCAACAGTTATTCCTTCCAGCGCCTCGCCCCTTTCATTGCGTACCACGCCACGAATGTCAATAGCAGCCCAGCGCTCAGCCAGGCCTTCCAGAAAGGAAGACTCCTTCTCCCTGATCATTACCGTTTTACTATCTATCGTAAAAGCCAATGGCTGTTCTTTAAAAATCTGCACTAAGGCCGCTTCAATAGGCAGTTCATTAACATTTATGGTTACCGGTTTCGAATTTTTAATTTGTTTATCGGTGTATATGAAATCAAAGCCGGTTTGCCTGCGCAGTTCATTCAGCACAGTTTCCAGTTCGGCCTTCGACTGGTTTAAAGTAATTTTTTGTGCAAGGCCAGCCGCGCTAACCTGCATCAGGCATGCTATTAATATGACGGTGGTTAATCGCATAATCAGCAAAATTTTATGGTATAGCCGTTTAGGCATACCAGGTTGTTGGTTAATATTGTAAATTAGCATTCGGTTTGGTTTTGTAGCAGTGGCCTCCGGTCGTCGAAAATCTAAGGCTTACTGCGGTTAAAACAGTTCAATTAATTTTGGCTGTCGCCAAACTGCAACCAGATCTAACTTAGGTCTGGTTGTTTTGTTTTATATCTTTCCCTTTTTTAAAGCAGCGTTTTTATCTTTCCTCCATATTTTAGTTTAATTTTGTTGCTTCTCTTATATTTATACATAGGGATGTTTACTTATGGATATACATATATTTTCCTTCCTTCTATTTTAAAATGGGCACTCCCCGTTGATTCCAGCATCCGCAGCACTTTTGATACGCTGTCAAAGCGCGAAACGGAACCTCTGAATTTAGCATCGGGTATTGCCCCAGGGTATATAACTTCTACGTTGTACCATCGCGCCACCATGCGCATAACGTCTTGTATAGGTTGGTTGGCAAATATAAATTTGTTGTTTTTCCAGGCTACAGCAAGGCTGGCGTCTACTGGTTTTACGGTTATTTCCTCCTTGCCGGTTAAAACAGCCTCTTGGTTGGGTTTCAGGATTACTGCATCAGGAGATCGCCCCTTGCTTCGCTGGCCCCGGGATGACGGGGCGCTGAGGCTAAATGGTATTACCTTCACGCTTCCTTCCAGGAGCGTAGTTTTTACACTATTTTCATCGCTGTAACTGTTGATGTTAAAATGGGTACCCAATACTTCTACCCTTTGCCCCTTGCTTTCTACAATAAAGGGTTTGGCTTTGTTTTTAGCCACCTCAAAATAGGCTTCGCCTTCCAGCAATATTTTTCGTTCTACTCCAATAAATTGTAAAGGAAATGAAATTTTTGAAGCTGCATTCAGCCAGACTTTTGTTCCATCGGGCAGGGTAAAGGTGTAGGTTCCCCCGCGCGGCGTAGCGGCAACTATAGGTTTGGTGGTACCATCCGGGACATCTTTGGCTGCGTCCGGGATCACAGTAGTGCCATCGTTATATTTTAAATCATCGTTTACAATTACTCCGGTTTTAACATCACTCAGGGTGACGGTTTTACCGTTGGCAAGGGTAAGTGTTGCCCTGTTGCCACCGGGCGCAATGTCATTGGCATAGTTCGGGAGATTTCGGGTTGCGTTGCTTCCCCCCGCATAACGGGCATTGTAAAACCATACACCCAAAACAATTGCAGCTACTGCAGCAGCTGCAAGCACAACTCTTTTAACAATGGTAAAACGTTTGATTTTGCCTTTGCGGATTTCGGCAATAACTTTTAGCAGCCCCTCTTTTTTGAGCTCATAAAGCTGCGCTGTTTCCAGGTCGTCAACATAGGGGCTATTTAGTGCTGCTTTGGCATACAGACGTTCCAGTTGCGCACGCTCTCCGGCCGTTGCTTTACCTGCCAGGTAAGCGTCTATTAAATGTTCGATGCGCTGTTTTGAGTGTTCCATAATCGTTCAACTATATACAAGACACCTGACAGCAAGCCCGGTGACATTTTTGTTAAAATAATTTTAACACCGGGCTAACAATAATAAAATAACGCTTGGTTAAGGCTGCTGGTGCATTAAACCGACCAGCACAACTGACAGACCCGAGTATTTCCCCAGCTTTAACCTCAGCACTTTCATAGATCGCGAAATTTGCTGTTTTACAGCATCCTCAGAAATGCCCAGTTTAGCTGCAATTTCTTTATTGCTCAAAAAATCCTTTCTGCTCATTTCAAATGCCAGCTTCATTTTAGGCGGCAGCAAGGCAATCTCCTGATCAATTAAGATCATCAGTTCCCGCTCATTGATGGCTTCCAGTGTAGTATTTTCCGACTCGTCCATCTGCGCCACAATAAGATCAATAAAATCGTGGTTTACCTTTTTATTGCGGATCTGGTTTAAGATTCTGTTCCTGGCAGCTTTATAGAGGTAACCCCTTAAATTCGTCCTGATATCCAGCTTTCCGGCCTTGTCCCAGAAAGCGACAAATAAATCCTGAACCAGGTCTTTAGACTCATCTACATCGCCCAGCACCTTCTTCGAATGCTGGAACAACATATCCCAGTGCCGGTTATATACCTCTGCAAAAGCAAGCTCGTCCCGCTGTCCAAGCAATAGCATAAGTTCCTGGTCAGTATATGAACTGTAAACACTCATATTTGTAAATACCCCTATTAAATATACCGAAATTTTTTCTGCAAGTCTATATATTTTTTAGCAAAAAAACACAAGAGTGTATTTATAACACCTTGTGTTTTAGCTAAAAATACAGCTGTATCGCCAACAAAAGCGGTATTTTTATTAGAAAATATTTTTCGCGCTTTACTTTTCTTAAAAATTATTTAATCAATCTTGCGTCTACTTCTAATTTATCAACTGATAAAATTTTAATATAGTCATGATACTTTGGAAATAACGGATTCAACAAATAATTATATTCCAGGGTATTAATTGCTGATCGGACTTTAACACCAATAAAATTCTGGTCTGCCATTAATTTATCTCCGATCGATTTGTTTTCTAAGTTGTCTATTACCCGCCAATCTTTAGGATAACTCTGATCTGGAAGTGTATAAATTAGTGTTTTCTTCATCTCAATTGTCATTATATAAATTATAAAAAACATAACACCATTTACAGGAATGGCAAATAAAAACCCGGACTTATAAACGAGCTGATTGATCATACTCCTTATAAGTCCGGGATGGAGATTGCTATTTATGGCTTAAAACCTCTGAAAGCTTTTTGTCCAGGTCATCGCCATGCAATTGAGTAGCGATGATATAGCCATTTTGATCTATCAGGTAATTTTGAGGAACTGCCCGAACAGCATAAAGCATGGCCGCCTCATTTTTTAAATACTTCAAATCGGATAAATTGGTCCAGGTAAGCCCGTCGTTTGCTATCGCCTTTAGCCAGGCCTCCTTACTGTGATCTAAGGAAACACCTATTAAGGTAAAACCCTTGTCCTTATATTTCTGGTAGGCCTTTACGATATTGGGATTGTCTTTGCGACATGGCCCACACCAGGAAGCCCAAAAATCCAACAGTACATATTGCCCCTTAAAATCCGAAAGGCGTATAGCCCTCCCCGACACATCAGCTTGAGTAAAGTCCGGTGCAAGCGTACCTATTTTAATTGCTTTGGTTGCCTCTATCTGACTTTTAAGTGCTTTGCCTTCTTTACTTTCTTTTAACGAAGCATCCAATTGGTTAAACAAGGGCTCAATCCGGGCTGTATTCAACGTTCCGGAACTCATAAAGTTTAAAGCAAACAGGCTGAAATAAGAGCGCGGATGGGCAACAATGTATGCTTCATACTTATCCTGCAGCTGCCCGGAAATAACGCTTCGTTTTTCCTGCAACATTTTTTGCCCGGCCTGGTCTTTGGTTAATCTTTCTGCCCTGGCCAGTTTCTGCATCTCATCCAACCCTACAAAACGCCTGAAAACGTCGAATTCTTTGTTGAGATTGCCGCTTATGATCCTGGCATTTGCTACAGAATCCTCACTTTCGATTTTAAACAATCCGGGTTCCAAAAAGCAACTTTTGCTATCAAAAACCACACTTTTGTCGGACTTGCTGTGCTCCAGCCTTAATGTGGCCAGGTCGAAATCGTTGAAACCAACCTGGAACTTAAACCTACCCTGCTGCAGGTAAGTGGAATCGCGGACCATAGTACCATTAACACTATAGCTGAAGATTATTTTTTGTCCCGTACCCTTCCCTATTCTTCCCTCAATTGTTCCTTTGTATTGGGCTGCGCCCAATAGAGGCAGACATAAAAAGGCTATACCTACAAATCTTTTATACATCGTATGTTTTTTTAGATTAATCATACCCCTCATTTTGACTCAGGTTGGTATTCATTTTCCGCTCTCTGCTCGGTATCGGATACAATGCATCGGTATCTTCCCAAAATCCTGGTTTTAGCGCGCCTATAACTGTACCAACAAGATGCGTGCGTTTAAGATCTAACCAGCGGTGGCTCCACTCGGCAAAATACTCCATACGACGTTCGTTGGCAATCAATGTAAGGGCCTCTTCTTTTGTGTTCATCACTATCTCTTTGGTTTTTGCACGCTTTCTGATTTTGTTTACATCTGCAGCTGCACCATCCAGATTATCCAGATATGCCCTGGCCTCGGCACGGATCAAATACTGCTCTGAAATGCGCATGGCTACATCATATTCATTTCCAATTCCGCTCCTGACTTTGTATTTGTAGGAAAATGGTTGTCCTGCCGAGGTGCCAATCCAGGCGGTTTTCCTCGCGTCATCAGCAGCAAATAAACTTAACAACGAAGGATGTATAGCCAAGCTAGGCACACTTCCAGGACCGGGAATGGCATTTAAGCCAACTGTGGTATAGCCGGCATGTGATACATCAAACGCAAAAATAGCATCGGTACCCCGCTTCACAAAAACGGCATTTAAATCTTCCGACAAGATGTATACCCCGGTTTGCTGGATAACAGATGTAGCCAGCTTTTCGGCCTCCGCATATTTGCCCAGATACAGGTTTACCCTGGCCAGCAATGCCGTTGCCGCCCATTTATTGGCCCTTACACGATCTGAATTGCCGGGATAGGCCGGTAGCAATAATGTGGCAGACTTTTCCAGGTCGGCTGTAATCTGGCTGTAAACGGCATTGGATGCGGTACGCGGCAAAAGCTCATTTTTCTTTAAATCGGTACTGGTAATCAATGGCACATCGCCATATAAATTGACCAGGTAAAAGTAGTACAGGCCTCTTAAAAATAGGGCTTCCCCTATCGATTGGTTCTTAATGGCATCAGTCAATGTAGCCGATTTAGGAACACCTTCTATGATGTCATTTGTCCGGTAAATACCGGTATACAGATCTGACCAGATGGTACCTACGGTAGATTCGTTAGAAAGCAGACTGTTGTTTTTATAGGGATCGTAACTGATCACATTGGCAGTCAGGTCATCGGCCAGCAGGCCATTGTATAACGACAACATACCTAAAGGTATAGAATTGCCCGAATTGTACATACCTGCAATAGCAGCCTGCAAACTGGCTTCGTCCTGGAAAATTACAGATGTTTCGACAGCGTTTTTCGGGTCGCCCACGTCGAGCCATTTCTCGCAACTGGTAAATGCTATGGAAGTGGCAAATAAAGCGGTAAATATGATGGATTGTTTCATGATAAAATCGATTATAAAGTGATTTGAAGTCCGAGTGTATAGATGCTTAATGGTGGTACTGACAGTCCCTCGGTTTCAGGATCGAAACCCAGATAGTTGCTGATGGTCCATAAATTCTGTCCCCGGAAGTACAGGCTCAGGTTTTTCAGTCCCAAAGGTTTTACTACTTTAGGGTCGAACTGATAGGCCAGCGCCACATTTTTGAGCCTGATAAACGAAGCATCGCCAAATACAGCATCAGAGTTTTTGTACCTGTTAAATGCGGTAGCCGCAGTTCCGGCCCTTAATGTGGTATACCTGAATGGCTTGTTCAATACATCGGCCACTAAATTGTTGGCATTTCCGGGTATCACCGAGCTTCCTTCGTAATAAATATTGTAGCCATCTTTCTTCACAAATGAGAACAGAAAGTCGAGGCTAAAGCGCTTGTAGCTGAAAGTATTGTTTACACCCCCATAAAATTTAGGATCGGTATTTCCCGAAACAATAAAATCGCCCTCGCCGGTAGTGGAAAATGACCCTGGAGAGATGCTGCCATTTCCGTCAACATCCTGAAACTTGGCAATACCATCTTCGAAACCCAGGAAACGATAATTTTGTGCAACCGACAACGATTGTCCAACCACATAGGTATCGGCCAATACCGAGCTCGCCAAATCGGGATAGCTCAGCAACCTGTTTTGTGCTGCGGTAAAATTGACCGAGGTACTCCATGAAAAATCAGGTTTACTGATGTTTTTGGTTTGGATACCGAACTCCCAGCCTTTGTTTTGCACCAAAGCAGGCAGATTGGCCAGGTAAGAGTTGAAACCGGTTTGGGAAGATACCGGAATATCGATTAACAAATTGTCGGAACGATTGCGGTACCATGCAGCAGTAAAGGAAATCCTGTCTTTCAGGAAGTTTAAGTCCAGGGCAAACTCCATCTTCCTGGTCACCTCCCAGCGATAATCTTTATTGGGAAGCGTCATAGGGATTAAAGAGGCTACGCCATTGTAGTTGCCCGTGAAAATGCTGGAGGCATAGGTAGCCAGGTAGGCATAATCCTGATTGGGATCGTTACCTACGGTTCCGTAGCTTCCTCTGAGTTTTGCGAAGTTGATCCAGGAGAAGTTGTCCTTCATAAACTTTTCTTCGCCAAAAATCCATGCGGCGCCAACACTACCAAAGTTTCCGAATTTATTACCCGGTCCGAAGCGTGACGAACCATCGCGACGGGCGTTTACATTTACAATATATTTGCTGTCGAGTATATAATTTAAGCGCGTAAAACCCGACAGATAACGACTTTGTACGTTGCCACTACCCGAGAACTGACTGATGACCGAACCTAAATTTTTGTACAGCGCATCGCTGGTAAACGAGCCGATCATAAACAAGGGCTGTACAGACTGCGTATTTAAATAGGTGCTACCGACAAGGGCCTCAAAACGCCCTGAGCCAATGTTCCGTTTATAGGTCAACTGAGGCTCGACCGAGAAATTCTGATTGTTGTTGTTGTTGTAAGATAGCTGCCCATTGACCGTGGTATTTGGATTGCGCGAAATGCGGGTTATTGCCCTGAAATTTTCATTGCTGATCCTGTTGAAGCCCAGTTCGGTTTTGAACTCGAGGCCGGGTATAATGATGTACCGCAGGCTACTGTTGACCAATACATTATCGGTAGTAGACTCCATTGGCCCCTTTAATGCTGCCGCCGGGTTCGAATAGCTATTGTGCCAGTAGAAAGTGCCATCCTGGTTATGAAGTGGTAAGTTTGGAGGAAGCGCGTAGGAATAGCTCAGATTTGCAGAGGGAAGGTTGTTCACATTTTTGGTATATCCTCCAGACAGGTTGACAAAAAACCTGGCATTGGCCGACTGTGTTTGCATATTAAAGCGTATGGTGCTTTTATTGTCCCTGAAACTATAAGGCAGGATAGAATTCTGGCCTCTATGGTTAAAACTTATCAGATATTGAGATTGTTCTGATCCACCCGAAACACTTACGGTTCCGTCTACCATGCCCGACATGTTGCCATACAGGTAATCGACAAAATCTGTTTCTCCATCGCCAAAACTCATTAAATCTGGTGCGTTTGCTACTGTCGGGGTGATCTTATCGTTGGCAAAAGCCTGCCTGCGTATGGCCAGATAATCGTCCTTGCCCAGCATTTTTACCCTGTTGGCAATCTGGCTAACGCCTGAATAAATATGGGCATTTACTTTCATTGCACCGGCTTTGCCACGCTTGGTGGTGATGATAACCACACCATTTGCCGCCCTGGAACCATATATGGCGGTGGCGTCGGCATCTTTCAGGATGTCGATACTTTCGATATCACTTGTGGGGATATTGTCGAATGGACTGAAACCGCCGCCAACTATTCCATTGGCCACCTGATTGCCGGAAGTTTGCTCGGTAGGAGTTGAAGTAAAGGGAACACCATCCACAATATAAAGCGGGTTTTGCCCTGCATTGATGGTATTTTTACCCCTGATTTCTACATTGACCTTACTACCCGCTATTCCAGCCCCTTCGCTGATATAAACTCCTGCTACCCTGCCCGAAAGTGCTGCCAGGGGGTTGGATATGGGTTGTTTTTCCAGATCTTCCGACCGGATGCTGGCTACAGACCCGGTAGTGAGTCGTTTTGACGTTTTTCCATATCCGATAATCTGTACTGCATCTAAAGGATTGCTGGCTATTTCAAGGGTAATGTTGCCAAGCTGAGGACTGCAGTCTACCTCTTTGCTTTGATAGCCCAGGTAACTGATAATGAGTGTGCTGTTTTTGTCGACATTTTTGAGCACAAAATATCCTTTGATATCGGTTATTGCCGATTTTCCATGATGTTTGACCGTGATGTTTGCACCTGGCAGGGGCTCTCCCTGTTGTCCCAATACCCGGCCTTCCACATCGGTGATGTCCTGTGCAGATGAGCCCCCGCGAACCGGGGCAGCTTTGCTATTCTTTTTGATGGAAATACCATCCTTTGTGATCTGGTAGCTCAACGGCAATTTATCGAATACAGCCTTCAAAGCTTCCTTTAATTCTACATTTTGGAGATTGACCGATACGCGATAATTATCCTGTAAAGTCCTATTGTCATAAAAAACATCAACGCCACTTTGTTTTCTGATCTCGTTAAGAACGGTGACCAATGGTACATCTTTCACCTTTAAGGCAATGCGTTGTGCAAATGCCCCGGTGTGTACCAGCAGCAGTCCCAAAATTAAAAGTGTACCGATGAAACGGGTACGTAGTGTTGCCTGGCGAAAGCGGTTTCGAAGCTTCTGCCGTTCAAATTTGTTAAAATAATTCATTCTTAGTTGGTAATTTATAGATGGGTTTAGTGTTATTTTTTGTTTACTTACAAGACGGTAAGAAATTAATATGGAGTAACATATACTTTCCTTCCTTCAACTTTAAACCGAACCATGTTTACAGATTCAATAAAATCCAGAACAGAGGAAAGGTTTTTCTTTCTTGAAATCCAGCCACCAGCCTGCAGATCTTTGGGAAGAGATTTATCGTATATCATTTCCACGTTATACCATCTTTCAATTTTTCTGAGCGCGGTCCGGAAATCAACATTTTTAAAAGAAAAATCTCCTTCTTTCCAATCGGTTACATTGTCTGTATTGGTCAGTTTAATCTGCAGGTTCCCGGATGTATTCTGTGCCTGTTGACCGGGTTTCAAAATCTCCTGCCGGGCTGAGGTATTTAAGCGGATAGAGCCTTCGAGAAGAGTGGTTGCGATATAGGGTTCATTTTCGTAAGCATTGATATTGAAGTGCGTGCCCAGGACTTCAACCTCCTGCCCGCCAGACCTTACTATAAAAGGATGCCGGTGATCTCTGGAAATTTCAAAATAAGCTTCGCCTTTTAAATTGACCACCCGTCGGCCATCTTCAATTAAACTGGTCATGTATTTAAGTTCAGAAGCTGCATTGAGCCAAACTCTGGACCCATCGGGAAGGGAAATGGAATACATCTGCCCATTGGATGTTGCCAGGGTATTGACCTGGTTTTCTTTCGCAGTTTTTGAATCCATGTGATATATCAGTTCGCCATCGCTTCCTTTTTCAATCTTCACCCCCGCCTGTCTGGCAATCTCGCCATTGCTTACTTCCTGCAGATGTATGGTTTTGCCATCGGCAAGTGTTAATGTAGCCCCATTATGGCCAGCGGGAACATCCCGGGCAACAAGATCTTTATGATTTGCCGCCGGGAACCGGTTTTTGAAAAAGGCAAAAGTTAAGCAAGACAATACCACAACAATACTTGCCGCAATGGACAATTGGCGCCAGCCCACACGCCTGGAGATGGTTTTCAAAGGCAATACATGGTCTGTTTCCCTCGTTTCCTGGCCGGCTTCTTTGAAAATAAATCCAAGAATTTTGTTTTGTTTCTCTTCTTCGAGCAGGTATGAGGATAGTGGATGTTCAGTCGCATCAGGGATCAGACTTTTTACTTCATAGGCAAACATAGGGTCGTTAACGTATCCCCACAGCTCCTGTTTTTCCCTATCTTCAATATCTTGCTCAAAGTAAAGCACCATCAACTCTTTTAGCCTGGCAGTTGATTTTCTATTTCCATTCGGATCCATATGCGCGCTTTGTATTGTCCATTTATTAGTATTGACACAAAGCTCAAACTAAATGGGGATACAGAATTGCATTTTTTTTAAAAAAAAGTAAATTTTATATAAAAAATGCTTTGCTAAGCAAATAGGATAGCAAAAAGAAGGGTATAGACAATCCCTCTGGCCCTGAAATGGCTACGGATTTTTTTGATGGCCTCTTTCATATGCGAATGCACAGTTTCATAAGATATTTTCATTTGGAGGGCCGCTTCCTGATACTTCAAGCCCTGTACATGGCACAACTCATAAGCAATACGTTGCTGAGGCGTAAGCAAACCAAGTGCCTGTTCCAAAATAACTGAAGCTTCTTTAAGGTCGACCATCTCGTCAGTGGTATGTGCTATTTCTTTGTTCTCTATACGATCCATCGATTTTGCATCCTGAGCCAACTGACGAAGTATGTTAAAGGAGTGGTTTCTTACGATCCGGTTCAGATAAGCACCAAAATTTTCAACTTCATCCAGTTTTTCCCGTTTTTGCCAGATCTTGAAAAATATATCCTGAACAAGCTCCTCGGCCCAATAATCAGAATGTGTTAGTCGCCGGCCAGCGCTGTAAACATAGTGATTGTATTTTTTGAACAGCAATGTAAAGGCATGCCGATCACCTGCCGCTATATCTAGCAGCAACTGTTTTTCTTCATCGGATACATTGTGGGCCATATAATCTGGCCCTAAAACTACGAAAAATCTTTCTTTTCAAATCTTTTAATATATACCTGGCCCTTTGGTATAGTCTGTTTCGGTACACTGTCCATTTTCGACCGTAGTGGTCAATAGCAGCTGCCAGGTCCCCTTTAGCTGAACCAACGGCTTCTCGTTTTTAGCAGAATTGCATGATAAAAAATAATATTATATTTTTACAATATAAATAAATGTACAATAAATTATCTTAGTTTAGAGGGCTGAAATCAACTGGCACTGAGAAGATATGTCTTCCGAGATTGATAAAAGTTTATTCGTAAAGAACTACAAAGCATTATGCTATTTCGCCTGGGAAATGGTCAATGATACCGATCTTGCTGAAGATTTGGTTCAGGATGCTTATGTGAGTTTTTTTAAGCACAGACAATCTATTTCCAATGATGAGCAGGCCATCAAATCCTTCCTCTATTCGGCTATACGCAATGCAGTTTATAATCTGAACCGTAAATCAAAAACGATACAAAAATATTTTCAGCGACAGGATTTTTCGGACATTGATGAAATCGATTACGAACACATGGTGATCAGAGCGGAGTTCATGTCTAAAGTACATCTGATTGTAGCAGAACTTCCTGAGGCCTCCCGGAAAATTTTTAAATTAAGTTATTTAGACGGGCTCTCTAATCAGGAAATATCAGATCAGCTGTCTTTATCTGTCAATACGATAAAAACTCAAAAACAGAGGGCTTTACGTGTTTTAAAACAAAAAATACGTCCCGAGTTATATGTGGTTTTTGCCATGTTATTTTTTCGTTAAAATTTAGTTAACTAATTGTCACCCGTTTTTGTGGTTTAGGTTTCTTATACAGCAATATGGTCCTGAACATTGAAGTGCAGGATGCTAAGTGTGTACTTAAGATCATCTGGATTGAAGAATTTTATGAATAACAGAAACTGGAAAACCCTTTTATTAGGGTTTTGTATAATTGTATGTGGATTTGAAAGCAAATCTCAGGGAATTAATTTTCAACATAACCTGGAGGAAGCCATCAGGCAAGCAAAAAAGGAGAAAAAAATGATTTTTGTAGATTTTTATACTTCCTGGTGTGCACCTTGTAAAGTAATGTCTAATGAAATTTTCACTAAAAAAGAAGTTGGTGATTTTTATAATCAAATGCTTGTTAACGTTAAGATTCAATGCGATGACAAAGGATATGGTGTAGCGTTAGGTAAGCATTACAATATACACGCTTATCCTACTTTAATGTTTTTGGATACAGCAGGCAATACTGTTCATTCCTTTGCTGGTGGATTAGATGCACAGGGCTTTATTCAATTGGGTAAAACAGCTTTGGATCCCCGTAAAAATCAGATGGTATTGGTCAAAGAATGGGATTCTGGCAATCGGACACAAGCCTTTATGACTAAATATTTCAAGACACTGGTTCAATCCTATCGGTCAGATAAGGCGAAATATGATTTTGAAAAATACTTTACATCACTTTCCCGGAAAGAGCGGGCTTCAACCAATACGTTTGAACTGATGCAGATAGTTAAGAGCGCACCGTTTTCCGCTCCATTCGAGTATATGGAGATGAATAAAAAGGATTATTATGAGCAATTGGGAAAGAAAAAGATAGACAGTACAATTGCGACCTCCTATCTCTGGTACTTTAAAAATTTGCAGGCTTCCGGGTTTAGCAATAAGGATCTCAGTGAGTTCAAAAATAAAATGGAGCTATTTAAGCGCAAAAAATATCCTTTCTATGATGAGTATGCTGCTTTTTACCAGGTTTTTGATTCCTATGACGCTCAAGGTAAGGATGATATTAAACTCTACATAGATAGAGGTAATGATTTTCTGAAAAAATATGGGATGAATAATGATGCCTATACTATTTCTCTGACTCATATACTGGGAAATTTGACCTCTGGTAAAGATAAGGGCGCCGCAGGTATAACGTGGATGGAGTTGTTACTTAAACGCAACCAGGATCCAAAATATTTAAGCACCTATTTTTATATCTTATGGCGTAATTCGCGCTGGGATCAGGCACTTGAAGTAGGTGAGCAGATCAGAGAAAACCAAATCAAAGCTAATCGCCCTACTACAGATATTGATAAGCAGATTAAAATGGTTAGTGATCAAAAATCAAAGTATGTTAATTAATTATTTAAAAAAAATTAAATAATTGTCACCTCATTTTGAAGTTTCGGTTTCTTATGTTTAGTTTATGAAGAATAACGCAGTTAATATAGCTAAGTTGATTATCAAGAAGTTTCATGGTAGTCTTACAGAGGATGAAGATAATGTCCTTTCCAAATGGCGTGAAGGCGATTTACGAAATAAGTCTTTTTTAGAAGATTTAGAGAAAAAGTCAGCTGAAGGAATTGATACATCAATCTTTAATAAATTCGATGAAGCGGCAGCCTGGGAATCGGTGCTTAAAAAACAACAAAGAAGGGCTACATTATTCATGTGGAGGTCAATAGCTGCAGTACTCGCAGTCCTGGTGTCCATAACAATATATTTTGTGACCTATCACTTTGATAGTGGTTCTGAGCGAATTGTTAGTAGTAAAGATGCTAAATACAAAAATGACGTGTTACCTGCAATTTTGGGTGCGAAAGTAATTCGTGCCGATGGATCGGAGATCAAAGTAGCGGATAATATTCTTTTTTCTGTTGATGGTCATATGAGCAATTCATCTGCTGAAACTATTAATAACGAAGAAGAATTACTGACTAAACTAAATACGCTTGTAGTACCTGCCGCAAACTATATCAATTTAACGCTGGCAGACGGGACAAAAGTATGGGTTAATGCGAATAGCCGATTGAATTTCCCATCAAAATTTGTAGGAAATGAAAGACGTGTGGTGTTAGAAGGTGAGGCTTATTTTGAGGTGGCTAAAGATGCTGAACGACCATTTTATGTAGAAAGTAAAGGTGCTGAAATTAAAGTGTTAGGTACACACTTCAATGTAATGGCCTATTCCAATCAATTGACAACTACTCTGGTAGAGGGTAGTGTAAAAATTTCTAAAGGGAGTAAATCGATGATGTTACTTCCGGGAGAGCGGGCAGATATAGACGGTTCATTGATTGATATAAAACGAGCTGATTTTCAAAAAGAACTGGCCTGGAAAAATAATACATTTTATTTCAAAGGCGATAATATAGTAAAGATCGCTCAGCAATTACAATCCTGGTATGGTTTGGAAGTTTCATTTTCAAATGATATTTCATTAATACAAACCTATACCGGGGAAATCCGTAGAGATGCTAATCTTTCGGAGGTGTTGAATATGCTGGAATTTGTAAGTGATTTAGAATTTAAAATAGATCAAAATAAGTTGTTAATCTCTAAACGAAAAATATGACATAAAGTTACCTGACTAAACCGCCTATAACGCTCAGAAATAAGACAGAGGTGTGGCTGCACCCCTGTCAAGATTATTAAGCTAACTGAAGAATTAAACAATTTACATTAACTCAATTACTCAAATGTATGAATAACTTATCATTTGGTAAAGGGCCTGGTACGCGTATGTGCCTGCCTTTTCCAATAATTTTCCGGATTATGAAAATAACAACAGCTTTAATGTTGATTTTTATGACCTGTGCATATGGTAGTGGAAAAGCACAAAAAGTATCACTTTCCCTTCGTAATGCCAAGTTAGAGGAAGCTTTTAAAGAAATCAGCAAGCAAACCAGGTACAAGTTTTTGTACAATGATGCCTTGTTGAAAAATGTAGGACCAATTACCCTGAATGTTGAAAATGAGGGGCTGTTACAAGTGATGTCAAAATTATTATCTAACCGCAATATGGTGTATAAGATTATTGACCAGACCATTAGTATAAGCGCAGGTGGAACATCCGGGGAGGTGGTACAGGAACCCGTTAAAGGTATCGTAAAGGATGAAGACGGCCCTCTGGTAGGGGCCTCTGTTGTGGTAAAGGGCACAACCATTACCACCAGTACCAACTCCAAAGGTGAGTTTAGTATCAATGCGCCTGCAAATGCCACCTTAATAGTACGTTTTGTTGGTTATAAACAAAAAGAAGTTGCGGTTGCAAATAAGAAAAATATTACGATTCAACTGGAGATGGACAATCAAACCTTAAATGCGGTGAATGTAGTGTCTACCGGTTATCAGAATATTGATAGAAAGTTGTTTACCGGTGCCGCCACTAAGGTAAAAGCCAGCGATGTAGCGCGTGCAGGTGTTCCTGATATTTCGAGAATGTTAGAAGGTCAGGTAGCGGGTGTTTCCATTCAAAACGTTTCGGGTACATTTGGTGCAGCACCAAAGATACGAGTACGTGGGGCTACTTCTATTTCCGGAGATAATAAACCACTATGGGTCATCGATGGAATTGTACTTGAGGATATTGTTAACATTTCCAATGAAGCACTTTCTACGGGAGATCCAAATACACTGATCGGTTCTTCGGTGGCGGGATTAAATCCAGACGATATCGAGAGTTTCAATATCTTGAAAGATGCGGCAGCTACAGCTATGTACGGTGCACGTGCCATGAATGGTGTTATTATTGTGACGACCAAAAAAGGAAGAAATACTGAGGGTGCACCACAGCTCAACTACAGCACTACGATGAGTGTTTACAGCAAACCCAGGTATGAGCAGTTTAATATGATGAACTCCGGACAGCAGATGAATGTGCTATTGGAGATGGAGCGAAAAGGATACCTTGCTCATGCAGCCTCTAAAAATTCAAAAGATGGCGGAGTCTTTAATAAGATGTATGATCAGATGTATATATATAATCCGATCGATGATTCCTTCGCCTTACGTAATGATGTTGCCAGCAGACAGCAATTCTTAAAGCGTTATGCCGATGCCAACACAGATTGGTTTGACGTGTTATTTAAAAATTCCCTGATGCAGGAGCACTCGCTGAGCTATTCATCGGGTAACTCCAAATCCCAAACCTATGCTTCAACCAGCTTTACCAATGATGGTGGGCAGACCGTTGGTGATCGGGTAAAACGCTTTACAGCAAACTTACGCACGAGCTTCAAATTGAGCGAAAAATTCTCTGGCGAGCTGTTGTTCAATGGCTCTATTCGCGATCAGCGTACCCCAGGTACATTGACCAGAGGCGCAAACACATCGACCGGCGGATTCTCCAGAAACTTCGATATCAATCCTTATTCTTATGCGATGAATACCAGTCGTTTGATGACTCCTTATAATGAGGATGGATCTTTAGAGTATTTCAGGCGTAATTTTGCCCCATTCAATATCCTGAATGAGCTGGAGAATAATTATATCGAACTGGGATTAAATGAACTTAAGGTACAGGCCGGTTTTAAATATAAAATACTTCCACAATTGACCTACTCTGCTGATGGTTCTTATCGTTATGCCTCCACTATGAGGAAGCACTATGTAAAGGAAAATTCCAATATGGTACTGGCTTATCAGGCACACGGTAATGATCCATTTATTATGGAAAACAATCCATTCTTATTCAGAGATCCTAACTTACCAACAGCAGCGTTGCCATTTGTGACACTACCTGATGGAGGCTTCTATAATGTCAATAGCGATAATCTAAAGAGTTACTATGTCCGTAATAATTTAGAGTATGATGTAAAATTTAACGAAAAACATCGTCTGAATTTATTTGGATCGATTGAGCTACGTTCGACTGACAGGCAATACGACAATTTTGATGGTGTAGGCTATCAATATACTAACGCGGGCCTTGTACACCCCGACTACAAATACTTTCAAGATGCGATGTACCAAAATCGACCATACTACGGAATGGGCTATTCGAAGGATCGCTTTGCTGCCATGATGTTCCGCGGTGCATATGCCTTTGCAGATAAATACAGTTTCAATTTCACTACCCGTATAGATCGGTCGAATATGCTGGGCAAAACTACAGCCAAAAGTAAGGCACTAGGCTGGTTGCCAACCTGGAATGTTTCAGCCGCATGGGATATCGACCAGGAAAAATTCTTTAAACAAGACAATTGGTTAATAGGCGGTGCCCGTATCCGCGGTACCTACGGTTTGGTAGCCAACTTAGGAAATGCCCGGAACAAATCTGTTTTATACTTTAATGGCATCACCATGAGACCGATTGAAGCCGATAAAGAACAGTACGTCAATATCGCGTCCCTGGAAAATGCTGACCTAACCTGGGAAAAACTATACGAAGGCAATATCGGGGCGGATCTTGCCATGTTTAACAGGAAAATTGATGTCACCCTGGATTATTACAGACGCGACATTTTCGATTTGATAGGACCTATAACTACATCTGGTTTAGGTGGTCAGGTAATCAAGACCGCAAACTATGCAACCATGTCGGGACAGGGCTTTGAAGCTACTATAGCGGGATATCCAATCAAAAAAGGAGACTTCAGGTGGCGTTCTTCGTTCAATTTCGGATTGAATAAAAACAAAATCACGAAATTAGAAATTAACCCGGTCATCAATGACCTGGTACGTGCTGAAGGAGGCCCGCTGGAAGGCTATTCCCAACGCGGTTTATTCTCCGTTCAATTTGACGGGTTAAATCCGGAATATGGTTATCCTACATTTATTTCCGAAACAGGCGAACACAATGCACTACGCCTTGATTTCCAGAGTACAAAAAAAGATTTCTTAAAATACCACGGACCGGTAGATCCGACGTTCACAGGAGGTTTTTATAACCAATGGGCCTATAAAAACTTCTCTTTATCTGCATTGCTCACCTTTAGTGCAGGAAACTATGTGCGTTTGGCCCCTGTTTTTGGATCAGAAATGAGCGATGACATCGGTATGAACAAAGAGTGGTTGAATAGATGGATGGTACCTGGTGATGAAAAATATACCAATATACCAGCAACCATCGATCCACTGGTTGCTTTCTATCAGATGCCAACTAACCCGGGGTATCCATATAGTGCTTACAACCTGTCTGATGTGCGTGTAGCAAAAGGAGATTTTATCCGTCTGAAAAATATCACCCTTGGTTACAGTTTACCTAAATCTATAACAGAACGATTAAAAATGCGAAATATAGATATAGCCATTGTGGGTAATAATATTGCCTTATTGTATGCTGATAAGAAGTTAAATGGAGCTGATCCAGAATTCTTTGGTAGTGGAGGGGTAGCTTTGCCGGTGCCAAGACAGTTTACATTTTCCCTAAAAGCTGGTTTTTAACGATTAAAATGCGATCTAATGAATACAAGAACACTATATAGAATATTGGGACTCTCCTTCTTTGCACTGATGACACAAAGCTGTGAGAAATACTTTCAGGTCAATCCGGATATGCGTACTGAAATGGATTCGGCGGACAAGGTAGGGCAACTACTGGTTACGGCCTACCCTTCTACGGATTACCTTCTATTTGCAGAGACTGCTTCAGATAATGCTACAGATAAAGGGCCGGGAGCTTATGCAACCAATGATGTGGCACGAGGTAGTTATTATTGGGAGGAACTAACGCGTGCAGACGACGCCTATTCTCCAAGTACATATTGGTTGGATATGTATAAAGTCATTGCAGCCGCGAATCATGCTATTGAAGCGGTAGATGACAACCATTTTGGCATTAAAGGACAACAGTACAAAGGCGAAGCATTGATCTGTCGTGCCTATGCACACCATATGCTGGTTTCCCTATTTTCTAAGGCTTATCAGATTGGGGGAGATAATTCTTCTTATGGGATCCCCTATATAACTTTACCCGAAAAGAATGCCATTCAGGACTACGAACGAGGTACTGTAGCATCGGTATACGAAAACATCGAAAAGGATCTGGTGGAAGGCATGAAGTTGATTAAAGGTGTAACATTCAAATCTTCTAAATTCCATTTCAATGAGCAGGCAGTTAATGCCTTTGCAGCTCGCTTTTACCTTTTTAAAGGAGATTATGATAAAGTGATTCAATACAGTTCCGCTATTTTTCCAGAAAATAACTTTAAGCAGAATATTCGTCCTGTGGCGGGTGCCTGGAAAGCTATAGGAAATCCTAACCAGCAATTTGGTAGTGCCGCAGGAACTTACAATCTGTTGTTGGCTAATGTATTTACCAGGTTTGCTTACTCTTCTGGTGCAAATCGCTACGGAGGGGGTAAACTGTTTACTACCATGATTACTGAAAAAAATGTAACTGGAAAAGGGTTCTTCCAATACCTGACATCAACCGGTGGTGATGCTGAAAAACCTAACCTTAACAAATATCCGGAATATCGTGCAGACGGAAATTATTACACCGTACAGGTATTGTTTTCGGCCGATGAAGCCTTGATGAACAGAGCTGAGGCCTATATCCAAAAGGGACAGTATGACTTAGCATTGAAAGATCTAAACGATTTTGCAGCGGTACGCATTGATGCTTATGATGTGACACAACACACTATAACCCAACAAAAAGTACTGGATTTCTATAACACCACAGATATCAAAGAGGGCCTAATCAAAACTGTATTAGATTTTAGACAAAAAGCTTTTGCACACGAAGGCTTACGATGGTTTGATATCAATCGCTATGGTATTGAGATTGCGCATAAGCATTATGATAGCAATATGGTAGAGACCACGGATATACTAAAAAAAGATGATTTGAGACGTGTTTTCCAATTACCGGAAAGGAGCTCCTTATCTGGCCTACCAAAGAATCCAAGATAAAAATCAACGAAAGCAATAAACATATATATATGATTATGAAAAAATATTATTTACCACTGGTTCTATCGCTTGTAGTTAGTTTAGTAAGCTGTAGAAAAGCTGAAAAAATTGATTTTCAATTCAATAAAGATTTGGACTATATCCCTACTGAATTAGACCAATGGTTAGCGGGGCAATTCACCAATCCTTACAACATGGAAATTGTCTATCGATTTGACCGATACAAAATGGGCGAATTAAAACAGAATTTATCCCCTGCAAAGGAAGAGAAAGTAAGGGAACAAATGGAGATGGTTAGGAATGGATTTATTATCCCCTTTCAAAAAGCAGCAGGTCCCGTTTTTGCGAAAACTTATTTTCCTAAAGAATGGGTCTTATCCGGTTCCTATGCGGTCACTTCAGATGGACGTATACTGGCCATTTCTTCCGGAGGTCGCAGTATTACCATATATGAAGTAAATACTGCGGATACGACAAATGCTGAAGTAACCCGGACGAAGTTAAAGACGGTTCATCATGAGTATGCCCATACCCTGACACAGATTATTCGTATCCCACGCGAGTTCGAATCCATCTCTGAGGCCAACTATTCTGCAGATTGGCGAAGTACCTTTACCTATCCTGATGCAGTAAATGATGCTCAGGGTTTTGTATCACGCTATTCCCGAGCCAATGTAATGGAAGATTTTGCGGAGACCGCCGGATTTCTATTGGCGCACGGACAGCTTTGGTATGACACCCGCGCTGGAAAAGTGCCGAGTTCAGGTTATGATATCCTGAAGAAAAAAGAAGCTGCGTTAGTTAAATTCTATAAGGATAGTTATGGAGTAGATTTCAGAAGGGTACAACGTGAAATGGCGCAGGCCATGTATACCCGCTTTAATGATAAGGAAAAGCAATCTTTTGCCTACTGGTTTTTTGATCAGGGTACCTTCAATTATACCTTGCCATACAACACGGCAGCAAGTTCAGCAGATTTAAAAACGAAGGTAAACAACTTCATTACAAAGGCACCTTTGGCAGCCAATACGCAATTCGACAAGTATGTTGTAAAAGACCTGAGTTTTATATTTACACCCGGAGCTCTAATTCCAAATAGTAATGCAAAGCAAGGGGATTTGATTATCAGGGTTGCCTATCAGCGAAATACGGCGCCAATTTCGTATGCAGATTACACGTTTAAATATTTAACAAACCCAACAACCAATACAGTCAAATTTGACAAATCAGCCCAAGGAACAGCGGATGTGAATCAAAATGCCAACGCAAAATTGTTTATGACACCTTTTATGGATGAAATAGCAAGCTATTTTACAAGTGGAAACTTTGTCCCGGAGTGGTCTATTGATGCCCCTTCCCGCACACGATTAGACGAATTCTTTTTTGATTTTGGTGGTTTCTATAAAGAAGGGAACAGAGATAGCTATATCAATTTCTCACTACAAAGAGCGAGAAAATAGGACAAACAATAGAATTGTAATAAAAATAAGAAGATGAAAAAATTAAATAAACTTTTGTTTTTGGGTATACTATTGTTTGCTAGTTGTCGCCCGGATGATATTGACTTGACTTTTAATAAAACACCTGACCAGCGCATGGGAGAATTACAAAAACAAGTTAAACAGCAATTGGTCGAAGCAAAATATGGTTGGCGGGTACTGAGCTCGACCTTAACCAAAGGGACATATGGATTTTATATGGATTTTGATGCGGATGGAAAGACAGATCGTGTCCGTATGGTTTCCGATATCGACAACGTGTCAAGTAAGATAGTACGTACTTCTGCTTACCGTGTGAAATTGATTAATGCGCCCATGCTTTCTTTCGAGACATACAGCTACATCCACCAGCTCGCGGATCCAGACCCTAATGTAATCGGCGGTGAATATGGCGATGGTTTAAAAGCGGATATTGAATTTGAACTGCAACGCACAACTACAGACTCTTTGTTCTTCAAAGGCCGTAAGTTCCGTAGTGAGATGATATTAATCCGTGCTACCCGGGAAGAGCAGCAGGTGTATCTGTCTGGTGGCTTTATAAATGTAATAAATGAGGTTAAAGGCATATTTGCAACCAATCAGATCTCCTTATTTGACCATGCAGGTGTTACCTACCAGATGACCATCAACTCCGACTCACGTACACTGGGCATCATGAGTTATGTTAACGATAAAATAGTGACAAGCAATGATTTATTCTCTTATACCGCTGATGGGCTTCAAATAGGTAAAGGTATACCATTGTTAAATGGAGACGTTATTTCTAAAATTTTACTCACCGGAGGCAAGTTGTATGTAATTACCGGCAAAGGAGATAAACAGGAAATCAGGGGTTCTCAAACACCTTTATTGCCACTGGCTGATATCATGGGCGTGATGTATACCAGGTTATTCTCCCCTTACCGGGTTCAGTATTCTGGTACTAATGCTGCCGGGGCAAACATCTTATATCAGGTACATAGGCAAATAGCAATCCCTGCTCCTCCAGGCTCTGCCTCAAAAATTGATCTGGATTTACAATGGGATACCATAAATAAATACATTTACCTACAAGGGTACATGTATTATTCTGCTACACCTACCATGACGCGGTACCGGTATAATTATACGTACGATAAAACAACAGGCTTATTCAAACTGAGCAATAAAGTGGTGCAGGCTACAGGATTTGCTTCTGTAGGACTAATGGATACTTTCCTTTTGAATAACGAATTCAAATTAGAATACTACTTTGATAGCGGAAATGCTTACGGACGAGTAGTAAGCAAGGATGGCAGTATTACGATGACTTTGATGCCGCTTAAATAATGTAAAAACAATACTAAAGCACCTCACCTACCCGGTGGGGTGCTTTTAAAGAATCTATTGATTTGTGAAAAGACGTAAAACATTTCAGTTGCAATCTGCAAACTTCTTTCCTGATACTTTTCTGCTTGTTCTGGCGTATTGTCAAATGCCTTTGGGTCTTCAAACGTTATTAGAATGCGCTTTTCAGCCCCCGAAATAAATGGGCAGCCGCCATCAGCCTGCGAGCAGGTCATTATTGCTGCAAATGCGCCTGAAGGGTTAAATTCACTATCATAGGTCTTTGAAAAGCCAATAACCGGATGGTCATTATCGCTATATTTTATGGCATATATTGGATTATTCCCTTCAGCGATAACCTGAATTTTAAATCCCGATTGTCTCAACGTTTCGGCAACTACAGGAAACAAGGCAGTGGCTTCTGTCCCCCCAGAATAACAAAAGACATTTTTAATGCCATAATAAGCTGCTGCTGTTTGCGCCCAAACTTGTGAAAGGTGACTTCTACGTGAATTGTGTGTACAAATCAGATTAAGCCGTACCTCGTTTTGAGTACGATATTTGTCTTGAATAAAATCAACTAAGGGTTGTAATATCGCTTTGCGCTCTGATGTGATACTATCAAACTTGAAAGTGTTCACCACACTTTCAAGTTCCTGAAAAAGTTTTGTGTTCATGTTATATTTATCGGCTTTAAAATTAGCAGCACCCGCCACCTGGAGTACAAGTTGAACCTGAAGCCAGATTTACCATGTCGATTTTTTGCTTTTCGGCCGGAACCCCACATTTATCTGACGCCAGGCAAGCCGTTTTCTTAGCCAGTAAAAGAAAATTTGCACCATCAAACCCAAGGTCATATTTACCTATAGTTTCTGCCTGATATTCCACTTCAATTTCCAAATCTTCCATTCCCAAAACCTTTTCTGAAAGTGAGATGATATGGAGCAGTTTTCCAGCCTTTAAACGGTGTTCGTAATCATCCGCATCCCATAACTGGAAATTAGCTACTTTTTCGTGGCGTACAGTTCCCCCGCAGTCGATAAAGTCTTTTGTAATAATTCCGACCTCGGTTACATGGAAATGTTCCGGTACCGAACTACCATTTTCCAACTTAAAATTTACTCCTTCAGCCGTAGCAAGGATTTCTTTTATTTCAGATAGTTTCATAATTTATGTATTTATAGTATTATTGCAATTTAACGATTGATATAGGCAAAAAAAGGTTAACAACAAGTTGTTTCGCCTTTGTACTGTGCAAGAAAAGTACCCAATTGCTGCTCTAACAACTTCCATGTTTTCGGATTGATACAATAGCAAATACTAACTCCCTCTATTGTTCCTTGTATTATTCCTGCATTCTTTAATTCTTTCAAATGCTGCGAAATTGTTGCCTGTGCTAATCCTAATTCCCCAACAAGATCACCACAAATGCAGGTATTGGAAATCAATATCCTTTGCAGGATAGCAATCCGGGCAGGATGAGCCATCGCCTTTAATAAGGTTGCAAGCTGGTTTTGCTCGTCTGTAAATATTTCTGTTTTTGTAAGTCCCATAATTATATATCGCAATATTACGATTTTTATTTTGAAATAAAAATAAAATTAATTCCATAGCATTCTTTTGTTTCAAAACCAAGGTTACGGAAATCACGAACAAACAATTCCCTTCGCTTTGCATTTATGATGCAATCTTTTATTATTTAAAATCGGCCTCTTTTATTGTAATACCTTTCCAGTACTTTATCCAAATCATCTGTAGCACTAGCAGTAACCCTTAGCACTACCTTACCTTCCTCATCCAACAAAATCTTGGTAGGAAAACCCGTTATAAGATATGTTTTAACTACATCAATATCGGTATCGTCTTTATTAAGCAGATTAATCCAATCCACGCCATCCTCTAACATCGCTTTAACAGAAGCAGCTCTACGTTCAACCGCTGTTTTATTATTTTCATTACTGACTCCAATAATTTCAAAGCCTTTATTTTTATACTTGTCACTCAACATTTTCAGATGAGGTTGCCCCATCCTACAAGGTTTGCACCAACTTCCCCAAAAATCTAACAACACCAGTTTCCCACGTTTACTCTTTAGATCAAAACTTTTCCCCCCGGTGGTTGTGCCTTTAAAGCTCGCGGCGATGGTACCTGCGGCTGTGACTTTAAGTGATTCTACTTTTTTATTGACCTTAGCAGCTAATGAAGTATGCTTATAAAGTTCAGATAAATTATTATAAGCAGCAATATATTGATCCGCTGTATAAAAATTTGACATACGACTAAGGAAGTATAAACTTGTAAAAGATGTAGGATAATCTTCAATATATCCTTTTTGTTTAGCGATAATCTGTCGGGAAATACGCTGGCCTTTATCGATCAGTGACCTCAACAAGATGCTATCTTTTTTTTCAAGTGACATGATTTCACGTCTTATAAGAAAATCCTGCTTGATTAAAATTGCAGTAGCCCGTCTATAAACGGCAAATTCTTTGTTCTCCTGATCAGCTATTACTACAGTTGAAAGTATATCATCAGGGCTTGTTTCAAGTTTGATTGGTGATTTATAAATAATCAGTTCTATCCCCATTGCCCTAATACTGGCCTGTCGTCCAGAAATACTTCCCATAGCTTCACAGGCTAAATTAGCAATAACAGGTTCATCCTGTGCCTTCACATGAAAGGCAAACTTGCCGTTCAACACCTGTTTTTCATAAAGCTGCGTCTGTCCGGTTACCGAACTAAAAGAGAGGGTCAGCCTACAGCTGTCCCTCCCGTTTATATGGCCACTTACTAAAATACTATCGCCCTGTGCAAAGGATAAGGATACATAGAACAGTAAGCTCAAGCAAAGTCCAACACTTTGAATACATTTCAGTTTTCTCATTACTGTGGTTTATAAACCATATCAATAATTTTTCCTATCCCAGGAAACTTCTTAGCTGTTGAAGTGACATCACCTGTGGGTGCCAGATTCAAATAATAAACGGTACCATTTTCACCTTCATTAACTCCGGCTACCAATACTGTATTCAACATCCCCAGTACAGCAACATTTGCTCCAGCTCCAGGTGCATCATATACCTTACGGGCAGCGTTCATCTCTAAATCATATACATAGATCTTCTGATCAACCGCATAATAGATCAGTGGTAAAGTAGCAGAAACTGCAAAACTGGAGGCTCTATCTATATCAGGGACATTTAACATTTGCTGATATTTGACTGCGGGTGTACCGTTAGAATTGATCACATAAAAATGGAAGCTATTATTGGCTAAATTTTTACAAATAGCATAATAATGATCTGTTACCGGTGCAGCACGCATAAACACCATTTTTTTGCCAATGTTATTCATATCAAATGGGTCTACTTTAGCATCATAAGGAAATGCGGTCAGTTCAGATTTGTTGGCTGGTAGCTGTAAAAATCTCCCATTTTTTTCGTCATAAATGATACCTGGGTATCTGGAACCAACGGCCATAAATGGTGCTGCGCGATAATCACCAGAAACCTTATCACCAAATCTCGTTGGTGGAGGTACAGCGGTTGCCATAAAATATAAATCACCATTGTTAATGATATACTCTCTGCTGTCTCTATTTTTCATAAAATAGAGCTGAGGCGCCAAAACTGCTGGTTTTTCGAAAAACAAAGAGTTATAGTCTATAATTTTGGCAAAATCATTCCCTTTCAATTGCAAGATATCTGTATTACTTTGTAAAAACACCTTTTGCTCCTGTTGTCCAAAATAAGTATATACTCTATTGGCACCACCAGGAATTGCATTACCATTGGTCCGTTTATAAATTTCGTCATAAACTTTATCTCCAGGCGTAATCATGTCAATATCGGTATTGGCACCTCGTTTATTTAAGACAACCCAGCCCTGAGAAAATGGCGTAACAATTTTTAAATCAAACGTCCTGAAGTCGCTAATACCTGTTGCCGGATCTGTTACTTTCAGGATTACCTCATAGGCATTTACTGAAGGTTCTTCCTCCACTACAATGGCTAGCCTTTTTTCTGTCGACAGTTGTTTCGTAAGGCCAGTTATCGGTGAATAAATTTTCCATTCGTAAGTCAATTTACTGTTTTCATCAGATTTGGTAATTACCGGAGCTATTTTTAAGGAATCAAACTTCATTAGTGTAAAGTCCGGTATAGAATCTATATTAACCTTATTTAGCTTTTTGTAATCGTAATTGCCTTCATCTTTGGCACACCCTGCGATCATTAATGTTGCGGTACAGAAAAGGCAAATGATATAAATATATAATTTCATCAGTATATGTTTTAATTTGGAAATACAACCCTATTGTCCAGTTCATCCATCATTGGACCATTAATTTTCTCGTAATCTGCCAGCACATTTTTAAGTCTTAATTTAAAGAAGACCATCTGGCTGTATGGAATCTCTTCGGGATATACAAACTTTGATAAGCCTAGTGTACTAAAGATAAAAGCAAATTTCCTCTGACTAAAAACGCCAAAAAAGACGGCAAGTCTGGAGTCCCAGTTATCTGGTTTAGAGAAGAAGTCATTGATCTTTATTTTGTAATCCAGCTGACTCACAATACCAGGTTTAAAATCTTTAGATTCTACGATACTCAATTTCAAAAAAACTTCTTTTTTTAGCAGATCTGGATTACGCATCACCAATATTGGTAGTTTCACTTTAACCGCATTGGCCGGCATCACATAAGTCATCAGTTTATAATGTGTGCCTTCAACTGCGGTGCTTTGTTCAGCAACCTTTAAATTGATTTCACGGGCTGATTTACTGGTTTTACCCATGGTATGAACATTTAAATAAACAGTATCTTCCTTTAAATTCAACGGCTTTATAGCAAAAGAGAAAGAAGTACTGTCGTTATTATCTGCATTTGTCTTTTTCTCAAAGTAAAGATTTGCCGCATCATCATAGGTAATCAATTTATCTTTGGTACAGGAGCCTAATACGACAAAGATCAATGTGCAGCATGAAATGGCTAATTTCTTTCTCGATTTATTTATTTCTGAATTCATACTCATTATCTGGAATAGGTAAAACATAAATTTTATTACTGGTATTAATTGATGAACCTGGAATACGTGCAAAGTTCAGTCGCTTATAGTAGTAGAACAGCTGTCCTTCACTAAAAAACTCTTTACGGTATTCCTTCAAGATCTCATCCTTTACCCCGTCTATAGTAAAATTGGTAGATAGTGCTGCGAGGCCACGGTTTAGGCGTACCTCATTGATATAACCAATGGCAGTAACCGGGTTGCTTTCACACTCGGCCAATATGTAAAACATCTCGGAAATACGAATAAGAGGCATAAGCCTGATAAAAGCATCACCATCTCTTACATTACTCCCATATTCCTGCCAGAATTTTGAATGATATCTCGTTGCCTGATCAATCTCCCATAAATAGACGTACCTGAAATCCGTTGATCCACCTGCAGAGACCTCAAAAGCAGTTTTTATATTAGTTTCAGTATTGTTTAGCTCAGTAGAACCACTACCACCAGTTTGAAATTTAAAATATTCAGCTACGGGTTCATTCAGTTTTGTGATGTACAAAGAAAAAATATGTTCTGTTGAAAATGTGCGATCCTTCCGGTTACCTGTAAGCTCTGCAGTTGTGATGAACTTATGTTTTTTAGCATCTACCACAGATTTGGCCATTAATGCTGCATTTACTTTATCATCCATAAACAAGTAAACACGAGCAAGCAGTGCTCTTACTGCCAGATAGTTCATCCGATTGGTACGAAATCTAGCCAGATCATCACCGCTTGAAACGGCATTATTAATGGGGTCTGACTTTTCTAACAAGGACTCCGCCTCTTTAAGATCTGCAATAATCTGTGTTAGCGTTTCTGAAACGGTTGATACTTTTGTCACTGTGGTACTAAAATGTTTTACATAGGGTATCCCCTCAGCAGTGCTCCCTCCACGATATGCGGGGGCAAAAAGTCGTAATAAATCAAAATGCATAAAAGCACGTAATGCCAAAGTTTCACCTTTTATAATATTGTAATTACTTGCTGCAAAAACAGTCTTTTTGGCTTCAATATGTCCTAATATATTATTTGCATTTGCTATGGTATTATACATCACATTCCATACTTTATCAATACGTGGTTTAATCTTTATATTTTCATAATCATAGCGTACGGCATAATAAAAATTATGATTGATATTACTTACTGCATAACGTTGGGCCAGCACATCAACAAATCCCATAGTCATATTATCGGCATATAAATCCCTTGTTGACATTTTAGAGTAAATGCCCAATAATGCGTCTTTAAATCCCTGCTCATTTATTAGCAGGTCATCTTGTTTAATCTGTGAAGCAGGACTAACATCCAACCATTTATTACAACTGCTTAAGCCTAAGGTCAGCCATACCATAGCAAAACCAACCATAAATATTTTAATCGCTTTCATAATTTTAATTATAAAGTTGTTCTTAAGGAAAAGGAAACTGAACGGGCAAAAGGATAATCCAGACCACGTTCTTGTTTTACCGAAGAGATTCTGAAAACATCATTCATATAAAAAGACAACTTCAGATTCTGTAATTTTATTTTTTTCAGGAATTTTTGTTCGAAATCATAAGAAAGAGAGGCCGACTGTAAAGAGAATACATTTTCATCCTGAATAAATCTTGAGGATGCTTTTGTTCTGGTTTTGTCTTTTACATCTTTAAAAAATGTAATATCTCCAGGCTTGGTCCACCTTTGTTCATAAACTCTCCTGTCGGTGTTAAATTCCGGGTCTACATTCTCAACCCTGTTAATCAAAGTAGAATTGTATACTTCAGCACCATATGCGTAGGCAAAAATCACATTCAGCGTAAAACCTTTATAACCTCCAAATGTACCAAGGCGACCTTCTACATCTGCTTCCCGATTGCCCATTGCCCGTTTATCGGCAGCATCCCAGATATAAGTGAGCGACCCATCCTTCTTAATAAATACCTCTTTACCATTACTTGGATCAATTCCTTTTGAGGGTACTACCCAAATGGTATTTACAGAATAACCTTCTTCCAGCTTTACTTTTGGCAAAGTCTGGTCGCCACCATCCTGGTCTGCATTTAGTTTTTTAAATATACTGCCTACATTTTTTATTTTATTGCGGTTTCGTACAGCCGAAGCAGAAATCCCTAAGTGGAAATTTCTCCTGTTATCCAATTTAATCAGGTTAAACCTTGAGCTGATTTCGAATCCACGATTTAATAATTCTCCAAAATTTGCCTTATAACTTTCAAATCCAACTGATGGAGGAGCAGTAATATCTGCCAGAGCATTTTTAGTTATATCACGATAGTAGTTAGCAGATACATCTAAGCGTTCATCGAAAATTAGAAAATCAACACCAATGTTTGTGCTCAATTTATTCTGCCACTTTAGATTGTCATCTCCCAACGCACGAAGAAATGCACCTACGCCAACCCTATAGTTCATATCTGTAAAATAACCATAGGTGGTCATCGCCTGATAGGCTGGAACATTTAAACCTCCCTGGGAACCATAACTTCCTCTAACTTTAAACAGATTAACAAAATCAAACTGTTTCATGAATTCTTCCTTGTGCATATTCCAACCCAGCCCTACAGACCAAAATTGTCCGAAACGGCTTTTTGCTCCAAATTGAGAAGAGCCATCCATCCTGAAAGATGCATCAAGCAGGTACTTCTCCATATAAGCATAATTCAGATTGGAGAAAAATCCAATCCTCCGGGCCACTTCTTCTAAACCACCTGGAGTACCATTTTTAAGGTATTGCATGGCAAAAGTAATGTCAGACAGCCTATCATTTGGAAATCCCTCTGCATCAAAAGAATTAAAGTTTCTAGAATTTTCAGCCATGTTAACCCCACCCGCTGCGTACAGCGTATGCTTGCCATATGCCTTACCAAAGTTAAAGGCCAGGTTTCCTTCATAATTCAGCATCTTACCATTTTTTATCGCATAAGAGCCTCTTCTGAAAAAGTCAGTAGTACTATAATTTACAAAAGCAGTGTGCTGAGCTGGCAGAAACAGTTCGGATGATGAATTGTTCTTTGTCAAGCTAAAGTTAGCGACCAAACGCAGTGGCCTGGTTACAAACCATTCGGCAGTAAAATTATTTACGAATTCATTATAGGTACTGAAATCTTTAGTATTCAATGTTGTATTGTAAATGGGATTTGTTCGTATCACAGGAAGACCAAACTTATCAATACGCTCCTTTTCAAGTGTTGGACGCACACGTCCAAACTCATCATGGATACTCCAGTATGGATTAAGCAGCGCGTATTGTCCATAGGCTCCATAGGGTGAAGCGTTAGCTGTATTGGAATTAATGGTGAGGGAATTTCTAAATTTAAACTGCTCAAACTGGTAAGACAGGAAAAATTCACCAGAGTAATTTGTTCTGTCAGATCCCTTCATTACCCCCTGTTCCTTCCCTCCTGTAAATTGTAAACCATAACGGACAAAATCATCTCCGCCCTCGGCGTAAATGGTACTTCTATTGGTATATCCGGTACGTACAGGCTGGGCAAGCCAATCGGTATTTACACCTCTTACCACTTCTTTAAAACGAAGATGATAGAGCTCTTCTTTTACTTGCGGAAATCCATCCTCTTCAGAACCAAATAGACCAGCATTTTTTTCCAGTTTTAATTTATCTGTAGCATTTAAAAGATCGTAACCACTGAGATCAGGTGCCGAAACTTTTAAATCATTATTAAAAGTAATATTCAACTTACCTTTTTTAGGTTTAATCGTTTCGATAACCATAACCCCATTAGCACCCCTGGAACCATAAATTGCTGTAGCTGCTGCATCTTTTAACAAAGAGACTGATGCAACCCTATTCATATCTAAGTCAAAAACTCTTTGTAATGGTACTTCAAAACCATCCATGATAAACAATGGCTGGTTAGGCTTTCCAGTATATGAGCCTTTTATATCCGGAAATCCGGAACCTCCACGAATCTGGATATCAGGTAATTCATTTATATTAGACCCAATTACAGTATTGTCCATTATACGAAATGAAGGATCTATCCCGGCAATTGCGGCTAATACGTTTTGAGCAGATACTTTTTTCAGGTCTACTGCCGAAATTGTAGTTACTGCACCGGTATAAATTTCTTTCGGTCGTTCAGAAATACCATTGATCACCACCTCTGACAATGCCATTTTCTCAGGCTCCATCCGCACAATATAATTGGTTTTGCCTGTCAGTTCCAATTCCCTTTCTGAGTAGCCGATATACCTAAAAACAAGCACCTTAACATCATCAGCGACTTCAATACTGAACTCTCCCTTATCATTGCTTTTAAAAACTCCAGGTTTCCCTTTAATCGTTATACTTGCATTGGGCAAAGGAAGTCCCATTTCATCAATGACTTTTCCTTTTACCGGCGCTTCTTTTAGGTATTCGACTATCTTATTGAGCAGCGAAGGTTCGCGATAACGAACCATAATTGTCTTGTCCTTAATGGTGTAAACAAAATTTTGTCCGGTAAGAATAGTTCTCAAAGCCTCTTCTAAAGGCTTATTATAGACATTAACATCTATTTTACTTAATTCAGCGACCTTATCAGGTTGCCAAAGTACATCATATCCAGTTTGACTTCTTAGCATACTGAATACCTCTTCGAGTGCCATATTCTTTTTCTTAATCGTCACCATCTGACCAAAGCTAGCAGCGCTAACATGGACCACAGTAACAAATAGAAATAATGTGATTAATTTAACCTGCATCAGTAATTTCCTTTTATCTGTTTTGCACAGAAATTTAATAATGTAGCCGGGGGGCCTACACCCCTTTTGTGTAATTTTTTTATACATTTGATTGTGTTTAGGTTCTATTTGTAATAGAATGGTTTAGAGACTTTTTTATACGGTAACCTCAATACAATTCCAATGTCCGATAGCCATCGGACATTGTTTTTTTATACTGAAATCTTCTTTAAAAATGTTCGTTTGGTTTCTTTTTTCTTACGCTCATGGTGGTTTAATTGGTTTTAATCAGGCATTACGATAATTTTTTTATCTGTTATTTTAAATTTGACCGGACCGGTTAGTTCCAGCTTTTCCAACAATTCTGCTAAATTTTTAAATCGTGAGACAGTACCACTAAAACGCTGGGATTTCAGCATTTCTGTTTCGTAAATCACATCTACATCATACCATCTACTGATCTTTCGCATGATACTCAGCAGGCTCTCTTTATTAAACATAAAATAATCCTGTTTCCAGGCAATGGACTCTTTAGCGTTAACAGCTTTGATTAGCAATTGATTAGCAGTAACCAGGATAGCCTGCTGATTAGGTTTTAACAAGACACTTTTTTGAGTGCTAAACACCTTTACTGATCCCTCTAATAATGTTGTTCTTGTATCTGGCTCGTCACTATAACTATTGATGTTAAAATGTGTCCCCAGGACCTCAACTTCTTGTTTATCTGTCTGAACAACAAAGGGTAGCTTCCCTTCTGGTTCTGTATGCTTTTTTACTATCCGGTCTTGCTGAGCTACTTCAAAATATGCTTCACCAAATAGCTGTACCCTACGTTCTTTTTGCGTTTGAAATGAGATAGGATAAATTAATTTTGATGCAGCATTTAACCATACCCTGGTTCCATCAGGCAAACGAATTTCATATTGCCCACCCCTGGGTGTTTCAATAGTATTGAACAACTGTTTATCCGTTTTTTCATTACAAGTTGTACAAGTCATATATACCAATTTACCATCGGCTGTTTTACTAATTTTAACCCCTTGTTGTTCGAGTAATTCTTGCTGATTGGCATCATTAAGTGTAACTCTTTTACCATTCGCTAAAGTAAGGACTGCCTTATTTCCACCTGGTGAAATATCATTTTCAATTACTGCGACCTGTAAATCATTTTTTGTCTTCAATAGGAAATAAGAAGCGACACTCAATGAAATAATAATCATTGCTGCAACAGATATGCTCCAACTTAATTTTCTCTTCTTCGCACGCTGTCTATATTGATCATTAAAATTGCTAATTAGACGTGTGTGTAGCTGTTCTTCTGACTGATCAGATCCCATCCAAACTAGTGGTTCATCGCTATCTGTATCATACCATTTGTCAAGTAGTTCCCTTTCTTCTGGTTTAATGATACCCTTTAGCCATTTATCGGCAAGCTGGTTTAACTGATCATTTGTAGGCTTCTTCATTCAGAATAACTATTGTATTCTTATATAGTGTATTAAAAAGTAAGCTTACCCTTAGTTAGCTGTAAAAAAAATAAAAGATCCTGGTGAAAGATTAAAGAATGATGCACTTCTAATGAATCGGATAGTATTACGAAGGTATTTAAGTGCTTTACTGATGTGTGCTTCAACTGTTTTCTGAGAAATATTTAGTTCTTCAGCAATCTTCCTGTCACTAAGCCCATCTTCTCTACTCATACGAAAAACTATTTGGCATTTTTCTGGAAGCATTTGCACGACACTTTCTATCTCGGTTTGAAGATCGGAAAATTGCAACCATTGTTGTGTGGAGTGATCTGGAACTTGTAACTGATAGACATTGTCTGTTGCCTCGTATGGGATTTTTTTATTGGCTGCCAGCTTTGCCATTACTTTATACTTGACAATGGCTGCAATGTAAGTTTGAAAACTATACTGAATTTTTATTCTATGTCTGCTATTCCAAATATCCATAAAGGTATCCTGAACCACTTCTTCAGCATCTGTATCAGAATCTAGTTTTAATGCTGCTTTATAAATCATGCGTTTCCAATATCGATTGTACAATATGGTCAATGCCTCCTCATTGTCCTGAGTTAAGCAATCATAAAGCTCATTATCATTTAGATTTTTATAAGTGAAATCATTTAACATCCTTGACGAATGTAGTAAATTAAAGCTAATTTTAAAATTACTGCCATTTCATTTTTTTCACTATACCTTGCTCATAAAGTGAAAGAAGAAGCAATACTTAATATGTAATTCTTTGGCTTTTTCAGGTGGAAAAGCAGACTAAAACTCGTTTTCATAATCAACTGATTTAAGGTTACGTTGTTTGGCTGATAAATGTAAGCAGAATCAAATTTCATAGCATTATCAATATGAACTTTTGACCAATACAAAATTGAACTTCTCACAAACTAATTTCATAGCTAATTAGTTCAATTTTACTTTATAAATTAAAATATAAAAAATATGCACAAGAGAATTTTAATTACAGGAGCTGCAAGTGGATTTGGCAAAATCGCTGCATTTGATTTGGCAAAAAAAGGACATAAAGTAATTGCAACGGCACAGGTTTATCCGCAAATGAGCGACTTGATAAGAGAAGCTAAAGAGCAAGGAATAGAATTGACGGCAGATAAATTGGATGTGACCAACGCCAAAGACATCGCTTACATCACCCAAAAATACGACATCGATATTTTAATCAGCAACGCCGGAATTATGGAAGGTGGACCAATCGCCGAGCAACCGATAGATTTAATCCGTTCGATGTTTGATGTAAATGTTTTTGGAGGTTTGCAATTGGCACAAGGTTTCATCAAGAAATTTATTGATGAAAAAAGACCGGGTAAAATCGTTTTCACAACTTCTATGGGCGAATTATGGACGGTTCCTTATGTTGCCGCATATTGTGCTTCAAAACACGCAATGGGTTCAATCGCCGAAGGTTTGAAAACAGAATTAGCGCCGTTCAATATCAAGATTGCAACTTGTAATCCGGGCATTTTTGGCACGGGTTTCAACGATCGTGGTGTCGATACCATTTCTCGTTGGTACAATCCAGAAACCAATTTCACACCTTCATCTGCATTCGACGGTACAGCCGAGGCTTTGGCAAATCAGTTAGACCCGCAATCAATGGCAGAGTGTATTGCTGAGGTGGCTTTGGATGAAAATTCTAACTTCAGAAATGTACATCCAAAAGAAACCGAAGATTTTGTAAAACATTTACAGGCAGATGCCTGGACGGCAAAGAGCTAAATTAAACTAGAAAAGCACAGTCGGAAAGCTGTGCTTTTTTCATCACTAATTAATAAAATATAAAAATGAACATGACTTATAACGAGGCAACAAAAGCATTAAATGCTTCCATCGAAAAGGCCAAAAACTTAAACATTGCTGTAAGCATTGCTGTGGTAGATACAGGTGGACATTTGGTTGCATTTGCAAGATTAGACAGTGTTTTTGGCGTGATAGAATTCGCCGTGAAAAAAGCAAGAACTGCCGTGATGTTTGGTGTAGATAGCGACATAATGGGAACAATCGTTTCTGGAGCAGGCATTCACGGATACGGAATGTTAAATTCAAACGATGGATTATTGACCATTGCTGGTGGGGTTGTCATTAAAAACGAAGAAGGCAATATCATCGGAGCTATCGCTTCTTCGGGCGGTTCGCCAGAACAGGATAAAGAAATCGCGGATGCAGGTGCGGCAGAGCTCAATTAAATTTTAAGATATTTGTAGTATGGAAGCAAAGCGTGAAATCATTTTTGATAAGTTGGTCTATTCCTGTGTTTTCGAAAAGCACAGAGGAAATGAAGAATTTATTCCTGAGCATTTTTTAGGATTTCAATTATCGGGCGAAACACACGCCTTTCACGCAGATGGAAATACGATAATTCCTGAAAACACTATCGTATTGGTTCGGAAAAATCAATTAATAAGAACGATTAAATATCCTTCAAAATCAGGAAAATACCAGTTTTTATCCATTACATTGGACAAAGAAGCCCTGCAACAATATGCTTTGGAAAACAAAATTGTAATTGACAGAAAATATGCTGGTAAAGAGAAATTATTATTTGAACCCGATGATTTTCTGCAAAATTATTTCGTTTCGTTATCACCCTACATCAACAAGAAAAAAGAAGCAACGCCAAGATTGGCAGATTTAAAAATCAGGGAAGCAATAGAATTACTACTGCAAAGCAACTCTGATTTTAAACAAATTTTATTCGATTTTTCCGAACCTCACAAAATGAATTTGGAAGAATTTATGAACCAAAATTATATGTTTAATATTTCAGTAACATCTTTTGCAAAGCTTACCGGGAGAAGTCTTTCAGGGTTTAAGCGAGATTTCACTAAAACATTTGATACCACGCCAAAACAATGGCTGTTGGCAAAACGTTTGGATGAAGCCCATTATTTAATCAAGTATAAAAAACAAAAACCAGCGGATTTTTATTTGGACTTAGGTTTCGAAAACCTATCTCATTTTTATTCTTCATTCAAAGAAAAATTTGGCTTAACCACTTCACAAATTTAAAATATGGATTTCATACAACATTTGCACACTTATACAAAAGGTGACCTGCAACAAGGAAAATGGATGATTTGAAATGACTTATTATTTTTTGAAAATGCCCATTAAAATACATTTTAAACAGAAAAGGCGCAATTTCTTGCGACTTTAGTGATCCCGCTGGGATTTTTCGCTCGCTCCAAACCAAACACGTACCCGCTCAAGAGAAAGCTCGAACCCGGCCTACCCTTCTGTTCGAATCCAATATTAACACAAAAAGCCTCAATTTGCATTGAGGCTTTTTGTGATCCCGCTGGGATTCGAACCTTGTTCAAAAATCAGCGTTTAAATAGTATTTGGAGGTGTTTTTAAAATCGACTCACCGAATCGTTCACCATTTTTTCAATACGTTTTAGCTGCAATTGCTATAGATTAAATATACTGATTTTAGTTGTATTATTCAACAAAAAAGCACTTTTTCTAACCATATTTACAGCTTAAACTTAATTCCCCCATTAACAACAAACCCATCGACGGGAGCATAAATGTCCCTGAAAATAGGATTGGTAATTGTCCCTGAATAAATAGAATCAAATTTAGTCTGGCGGGTATTTGTGAAGTTCTCAAAGTTTACAAAAATAGAAAAGCGTTCCCAAATCTTTTCTGCCATTAAACCAGCCGTCCAATAGCTCTTTCCTGTTGTACCATCGTTTAGCCTTTGTTTGCTAAAGTAATAAGCCTCTGCACCAATTTTCCATTCATCTTCCACTTCATACATTAAAACGTTGTTTAGCCTATGTTTAGATACCAAAGGATAAGTTTCCGAGGTATTTCCAGTGTGCTGATTAACATCTGCAAGCGTGTACCCAATAAATAATTTAAAATCACTATAGGTAATCTTTACATTAGTTTCCATGCCTTTAGTATCTAAATTTCCTTTTGGCTGGATATATTGAAGATTACCGCCCACTACTGGAGTAAGCAAGATTGGGTTATTAATTCGAGTATAGAAAAACATTTGATTTATGCTAAAACCTACTTTATCATCAAACAACGATGTTCGGTAGTTAACATCGTAATTGGCACCATAGGAACGTTCAGCTTTAGTATTCGCTACATCTATAGGAAGTACATTTCTGAACTGAATACGTTCTGCATCTTCTGTGAAAACGCTAGGTGCTTTGTAACCTAATCCACCCCCTAAGCGTGTAGAAAAATGTTCATTAATTTTCCATAGACCGGAAAGCCTTGGTAAAAAGAAAAAACCGTACTCATTGTGATAATCCCCACGAATGCCAGATTCGACAGTGAACTGCTCCGCTACATTCCAGGTATTCTGGACAAAAGCACCTATAGTGTTATAGTTATAACTTCTTAAAGCGAAATCACTGTTTTTGTCTTCTTTAAAGTGATCTGTAAGAAAATTTATCCCTGCTACCCAATCTGCTTTTTCGCCTTTACGGGAATAATTTGCTTCACTATAGGTTGAAAGCTGTACTCCTGAAAAAAGATAGCTTGGGAGACCAATACTTCGATCATAATAACTAACCGAGTTGCGTATAATGAGTTTTTCATTATCGTTTAGTTTGTGATCTAACTCAACTTGTGTACTATAACGTCCCGTTTTGTTCTCTTCAAAATAGCTGTGCTGGGTACTACCATTTCCTTTGATGTATTCAAGATCACCGCCTATACGTTTTTCAATGGTTGCATTTAATCCCGCTGAAAGTGTTGTTTCGTTATTGAAATATACAAACAACTTAGGATTTAAAGTAAAACGGTCAAATTTTGGAATGGCAGTCAAACCAATATTAGACGGATCGTAGGCCGTTCCGTGGTTATAAGCGGCGTAAACTGTAGCACCGACTTTTTCAAACTTTTGAGCATAGAAACCACTTATATCTGCTCCTAAAGCGGAATTTCCATTTAATAGAAAGTTAAGTTGACGCTCTTCTGTTGGCTTCTTTGATACAAGGTTTACCAAGCCTGCAATTGCACCCCCACCATACAAGGTTGATGACGAACCTTTGATAACTTCCACCTGCTGTAAATCTAAGGGTGCAATTTGAAGAAGCCCTAATCCCCCTGAAAAGCCGGAGTATAAAGGAAAACCATCACGTATGATCTGGGTATATTTTCCGTCCAGCCCTTGAATACGGATGCTGGAATTTCCGCTTGTTGCAGATGTTTGTTGAGTTTGAATACCGGTACTTTCTGCCAATAGCATTCGTATATCTCCGGGTTTCATATTTCCTTTTTCATCTAATTCTTCCCCCGAAATAACTTCAACTCTTGTCGGTATATTTTCTATCGTTCTACTGCTTCTGGTTGCCGAAACCGTAACTTCTTCTAATTCTTCACCTTCTTCAGACGTTTCTAGACTTATTTCAGCAGGTACAGTCTGTACCAATGGAAAATTTAAAGTTTGCGTTTCCGGTTTAAAACCAATATAGCTAAACTGAATAACTTGTTTACCCGACGGGATATTATTTAATGTAACTAATCCGTCAGTGCCGGAAACTGAACTAATGTTCAATCCTTGTACCTTTACGATTACCCCGGGTATGTTTTGTTTTGTTTTTGCGTCTTTGATGATCGCTTTATAAGTGTTTTGAGCATAAACAGTGACTGTAAAAAACAGCACAGCAATAAACACAACTAATTTCTTCATGTGTATTTTTAATTAAGTGATTTCAATAAAACCAGTCCATATTAGACTGTACTAATGATTAACTTAATTTTGGCGGTTGCCAGATTATGGTAGGAATTTGATTAGGTTCAACAGTTAAGTAAATGCTATTGTGTTGAACTGGCTTTATAATAACGGCAAAAGACAAAATAGAATAGCTATTTATTGTAAAACCAACACATGTCCCACAAACGTAGAATGGTGAACAACATTTACAACAATCGTTTCCGTCTTCTGAACAGGTATCTGGTTTCTGTTCCTGATGATGTGCTTCGTTACTTTCTAAAGCGCAACAGGGTACTGTAGTCAGAACAAAAACAAAAATCGATAAGAATAGCGCAAATAGCTTCACACAGTAAAATTATATATTTTGTTTTAACTATTTACGCCTAGCAACATTTTAGTTTTGAAATTATGCAATTGTAAAAATCTATTGATTTGCGGAACAATAATGCAAGATGTAACACCGACATAAGTATTCCACCCGGAATTAACTGCTTAACAATGGAAATAAACAAGTCCTGCTGTGGTACATTCCGAAAATCATGTATAAAAAAGATAAACAGGCATATCATTAATTAAACATTAGATTTAATTTTGAAATTACACTAGGAAACAAAGAATGAAAACACCGACTGAGATCAAGTTTGACCAAGTCATTTAGAATGGATTTCACGACATTCTAAAGCCTATTGAATTTAAACAACCTAACCTCTTATGAAATTTTAGCAAGTACCTGGTCTCTGCGGTTTAATAAGGTATCCCCCACTTCAATTACCTCGATACCAAAATCTCCAATCCAATCATACAATAAATTATTAACCCGGTTTCTGAGTTTTGGAAGATCTGTCTGACGGCAAGGTATCAGATCAGGTTCTTCTATTGGAACAAACACGAGAAGGTCAAGTCCAGCAATGACCGATTGAGCAGTTTTAAATAGCAATTGAATGTTCCTACCTGGGGTTATAACATGCAAATAGGCTAAAATATCAATAACACATCTGTCAAATATCACATTACCTTCACTTTTGGAAACCAGTCTGGCCGAATAATTGAACTGCTCAATAAAATCTTCAGCAGTAGGGATTTCCGAGAATTCATACCCTGATGTTTCTAGTTGATAGTATGGTTCCATCTCAAGTATATAGTCAGGAAGATTCATCTGGAGTTCTTCAGCCAGGGTTGATTTTCCCACCCGGTGAGCACCGACAATTGCAATTTTCATAGTTTAACTCTATTCCTACAGATAGCCATTATTACTAATTCTTTCCATCAAATTTACCATTTGTGTAATAGAATTTCCTAAAAACAAAAAAAAGCCTTTCAATCTATTGATTTGTAAAGCTTTTTTAAGTGATCCCGCTGGGATTTTTCGCTCGCACCAGCTAAACACGTACCCGCTCAAGAGAAAGTTCGAACCAGGCCTGCTCTTCTGTTCGAATCCATTAATAACGCAAAAAAGCCTCACATTTCTGTGAGGCTTTTGGTGATCCCGCTGGGATTCGAACCCAGGACCACTACATTAAAAGTGTAATGCTCTACCAGCTGAGCTACGGAATCTTCTCTGTTTGAAGAGGGTGCAAAGATAAAATTATTAATCCATTCTTCTAATTTTTTTTCAAAAAAAACGAAAGCAAGTATTTAAAACATTTATTTTCAGGAAGATTATTTCATGTGGGCGCCATAATCAGAAATGTACCCACCGGCTAAGTTACAAGCTATAACTGCGACAAAAAAAATACTTGTTTCGATAGTTTAACTGTTTAACCAAATAAACTATTGGTCTTTAGTATAAAAATGAGTTAAAGGATCAAAAAAAATGTAAAGGATACAACTCAATCATTGTAAACTTTTGTACATTTTTTGATCTGTTTTCGTAAAGCATTCTGTAAATATTTACAATTTGAAATACAACCTGATCAGGCCCACATCGCATCGCATATAAATTATATAACTTTATTCAACAAATTTAAAGAATATCATTTCGTGAAATTTTAGCCTTGATCAAAATGAAAAATTTACACCTTGTTTTATTCATCTCTCTGGTCTTCCTGGCCTGCTCTCCTCAAAGAAATCTTGTTTATTTCAGTAATTTATCGGAAATCTCCAGTAGTCAGATTAAGAATATACCTGAACTTAAGCTTCAAAAAAATGACCAGCTAAGCATAACGGTAAATAGCCTCAATGCCGAATACAATGCCTTGTTTGCAGGAGCCAACAACAACAGTACGAATACACAACCAAACACCAGAACAGGCTTTAAAATAAACGAGAACGGAGTGGTGAACCTACCACTGATTGGGAATTTAAAGGTTGAAGGAATGACCATAGAAGAAGCCAAGCAATTAATTACAAATGAGTTAAAAAAACAAATTAAAAACCCTGTAGTAGACCTTCAGCTGGTTAATTTCAAAATTACGGTTATAGGAGAAGTGAACCACCCTGCCTCTCTAACCATCCCCGACGATCAAATCAATTTACTGGAAGCTTTGGGTATGGCCGGAGATATGACGGTATATGGCAAACGAGAAAATGTTTTGGTTATCCGTGAAACAAATGGCGTACGTAACATGACCAGACTTAACCTTAACGATAAAAGCGTATATGATTCACCATACTTTCATTTAAAGCAAAATGACATCGTATATGTTGAACCTGATAAATCAAAAGAAAAAGAATATAGTCCAAATAATCGTGCCCTACCTATCATAACAGCCTGCATATCAGCCGTAGCCGTATTGCTAACCGCATTTTTAAGATAATAAATTATTTATAATTCTAAAAAAATGAACTCATCTGTTTATCAAAATACAACGTCTACAAGAGAAAATCTAAAAGAGATTTTTCAGAAATACTTTAGATACTGGTATGTTTTTGTAATCACTATTGTACTGAGTTTTGCAGCGGCCTATTTTTACCTGCAAACTGTAACACCCAGGTATAAGGTGAGTAGTACTTTAATGGTGCAGGATGATAAAAATGGTGACGGGGCTGTACCGAAAGGAAGTGCTTTTAGTGATCTGAACATGTTTAGGACGGATAGAAAAGCTGATAATGAGATGGAGGTTCTTCGCTCCCGCGACCTCATATATAAAACACTGAAGGCACTTTCCTTAGAGGTATCTTATACAAAGAAAGGTAGTCTTAGGGCTAAAGAACTGTATGGAAAAGATTTGCCTATAAAGGTTAAAATATTGGGAATAAATGCAACAGGTTATCTCAAAAATTTAACTATAACTCCACTAAATGATCATCAATTTACCTTAACTGATGGTGACCAGAGCTCGGATTTTTCGTACGAAAGCACAATTCAGAAACCAGGTTACAAAATAATAGTAAGCAAAGGACCTGCTTATAAAAGAAACACAGGAGCTGTTAACATTAAATTTAAAGATCTAAGGCGCATGGCCGAATCTTACAGTTTATCGGGTCTGGTTGTTATGCCCATCATCAAAGATGCAAATACGATTACCATAAGTTTAACCGATAACATCCCTCAAAGAGGCATTGATATTTTAACCGTATTGATTAATACTTATAATGAAGAAAACGTAATCAGAAAAAATGCCATTCTGGTAAATACAATCAATTTTATAGATAAGAGACTAAAATATCTGAGTCAGGATTTAAATGGTGTTGAGCAATCCGTAGAGAGTTACAAACAAAGTAATATGGTTTCGGACGTAGGTATGGAAGCCCAAATGAATATCGCGAAGTCGGGTGAATACAATCAAATGTTGTCTTTTACTACTGTGCAGCTTGGCGTGTTAGGATCGCTTGAAAAATATTTACAGAATGACAATCTGAATATGGTACCCAGCTCATTGAGCATCAACAACTCAACTTTAAATGAGCTAACCAGCAAGTATAACGCATTACAGCAGGAAAGAACCAGGATGTTGCGCACTTCTGAAGAAGCCAATCCCCTGGTGCAAAACCTGACCGCCCAATTGGTAAGCCTGAAATCGAATATCCGGGAAAATGTACAAAACATTAAAAAAGGACTTCAAATTGAGCAAAACAATTTGCAGGGAATGACTTCAAAATTCAATTCAAAAATTCGCATGGTACCGGCAGTAGAGCGCGGGATACAGGAAAGAAGCAGGGAGCAAAGTGTAAAATCGGGATTGTACAATTATCTGCTACAAAAAAGAGAAGAAACTACACTTTCACTTTCGGGAACTGTACCTACTACTCAAATAGTTGATAATCCGGCTTACAACAGTACACCCGTATCACCTAAGAAACAATTAATTTACCTTTTTGCCGGGTTTGCAGGCTGTCTGTTGCCAGGAATGGTCATTTATGGTCGATCGCTACTGAATAACAAAATAACGGATGTAAAAGAAATAGAACTGCTTACAGGGGCACCGGTTTTGGGTATATTAAGCCATTTGGAAAAAAATGAAACAGCGGTACTGGAACAAAATAGCCGCTCAACGATGTCCGAATTATTCAGGTACATCAGGAGCAATCTACATTTCATGAATTCGGGTTTACCCGACCAGGTGATGCTGGTAACCTCGTGTATGAAGGCTGAAGGAAAAACTTTTTTTTCTATCAATCTTGGAATGACCCTGGCATCGGTAAATAAAAGGGTTGTTTTGCTGGAATTCGATATGCGAGACCCTCAGCTGCTGCAAAAGATGAATCTGAGTTCGAAAATTGGCATTACTGATTACCTGACGAGAGACGACATCACTATAGATGAACTCATTGTAAATTCCAGAAAGTATAAAGATTTGGTTTTAGTGGATTGCGGGCCTATGCCACAGAATCCGGCAGAGATGATGATGCATCCAAAGATTGGACAAATGCTGGAAGAATTGAAGTGTCGGTTTGACTATGTGATTATTGACACAGCTCCTGTTGGCCAGGTTGCGGACGCTTTCAGCCTGTCGCCCTACACAGACCTGAGCATATACCTTATCCGCTACAACTATACGGACAAACTACAACTGAATATATTAAAAGACATACTTTACTATAAAAAACTCAGTAACCCTATGGTGGTTTTGAATGATGCGAAACTGGGTAATTATAATACCTACGGATATGGCGGGTATGGATATGGCTTGGAGCTGTCAAGAAACTAAAAAAATCATCCCTGATTAGTCATTTTAGTAAAATTATCATGTAAGTGATGTAGCGAAGCTATGTATTTTTCATGGTAGTGTTGCCAATTGCCTTTGTAATCTAAAAATTCTCGATATGGAAAATCAATTAGGATCCAGTTATATCTGGACCAGACGATGGCTGGTTGTTTATACTCGTCCGAGGTGGGAAAAAAAAGTAGACAGATTGTTAAAAGGGCAGAATATAAAATCTTACTGTCCGGTTAGACAGGTTACAAACCAATGGGCCGATAGAAAGAAGGTGGTAGAACTTCCTCTTTTTAGCGGGTATGTATTTGTATGGGTCAATGAACGTGAGGAATATAAAGTGAGACAAACTTTAGGTGTATTGAATTTTATCTATTACATGGGAAAACCTGCTGTAATTAGAGACAATGTGATAGAAAAAATTGAAAATCTAATGAAAATACATACGGATTATGAAGTTATAAATTCCCGGGATATAAATCTTGGCGATCGGATACGGATTAAAAATGGGATTTTTTACAATCAGGAAGGAACTGTTATTAAAGTGTGTGGTAAAACTGTATTGATGGTTTTTGATCATTTAGACTGTGCCCTGGTTAGTAATGTCCCCATATCTGATATCATGTTGAATACGGCAATATAATTCTGCTTGCCCCACGAACCAATTTCACAACAATAAATTTCAAAGCAATGATTCCTGTAACCAAACCTTTTCTTCCAAAGGAAGAAGAATTTAAAGCTTATATTGATAGCATTTGGGAACGTCAATGGCTTACCAACAACGGCCCTTTGTTGAGCGATCTTGAGATAAAACTCAAAGAATATCTAAATGTAAAGCACCTTCTGTATGTTTGCAACGGCACTTTTGCATTACAATTAGCCATCAGAGCCTTACAGCTTACTGGCGAAATCATTACTACACCATTTTCGTATGTTGCAACTACAAGCAGCATTGTATGGGAAGGTTGCAAACCTGTGTATGTTGATATAGATAGTGAAACATTCAATATTGACCCTTCAAAAATAGAAGCCGCAATTACTTCACATACTTCAGCTATATTGGCTACACATGTTTATGGGAATCCATGTGACATAGATGCAATTCAACAGATAGCCGATAAGTATGGGTTAAAGGTTATTTATGATGCGGCACATTGCTTTGGTACCAAATACAAGCAAAAATCTGTATTTGAATACGGAGATATCAGCACCACCAGCTTTCATGCGACTAAATTATTTCATACGATTGAAGGCGGTGCCGTGTTTACAAAAGATCCTGATCTGTTAAAACGAATGTTGTTTATGCGCAATTTTGGACATAGTGGGCCTGAAACCTTTGAAGGGCTTGGTGTAAATGGCAAGAATTGTGAATTTCACGCTGCAATGGGTTTATGCAACCTGAAATACGTGGATCAAATACTGGAAAGAAGAAAAATGCTCTCGTTGCATTATTTTGAAAAACTAAAAAATGTTAAAGCCAAATTTCCAAAGCTAAATCAGGATGAAGATTACAATTATGCATATTTCCCGATACTATTCGAATCGGAACAGATGAGACAAAAGTGTGTAGAGCAGCTTGAACTGGCGAAAGTATATTGCCGACGGTACTTCTCGCCATCGCTGGCTACCCTACCCTATGTAAATCAGAAGGAGATGCCCGTATGTGATGATATCGTAAAGAGAATAGCATGTTTGCCGCTCTACCATAGCTTAACACTTCCTGATCTGGATATGATTTGTCGTACTATCCAAAGGGTACAAAACTACGAACTCCCAGATGCAACAGAAAAAGAAAACTTTGGAATGCAAATAGCTAAGAAAATTGAGACAGAAATCAACATTCTGGTAAAAAAATGACCACCTGAAGGCCCATCTTTTATATGATTTAACCATGTAGTTGTCCAGAATTCATCATGACAAAGCATACCGGTCGAAAATTGCTATTCGTAGTAAACTCCCTTGATGGTGGGGTGACAGAGCGAATGATCGCTAATCTGTGCAACTATTTTGACAACCACGAGTACGAGGTAAGCATTGTTTGCTTAAATAAGACTTATCGGGCTTATTTTCTTGGAACTGAAATAAAAATATCTGCATTAAAAGGTCTGAATCCGGACTCGCGCTTAATAAATAAGCTTTGGTATATATTTTCAACATTTTTCAGATTAATTGCTTTATTAAGAAGATATAAACCCAATATGGTCATCTCATTTAAAACTTCAGCCAATTTATGGGCTGGTATTACTTGTAGTTTGCTGACCATACCGTACGTGCTTTCTGAACGAATTACCGAGGATACCACTTTTATTAAATTGAATCGTTTACTCACCTGGTTTTTTTTGAAGATATACAACAACGCAAAAATGGTTGTTGTTCCTTCTAAAAGAATGACAATTGGCTTTGGAAAAGGAAAACACTTTAAACCCATAGCAAATTGTGAGGTAATCAGCTACCCCGTAAATCAGTTGAGACCTTTGGTGGCAAGGGGTGTACACAAAAGAAAGTTCATTCTGGCCGCAGGCAGGCTAGACGATCAAAAAAGTTTTGCTCATTTAATAACGGCATTTAAGGGATTATCCCAGCAGGACGTTGATCTGTTAGTATTGGGTGAAGGAGGTGAATTCCCTAAACTTGAGGCTCAAATTAAGCAAATGGGAATGCAACACCGGATAATGTTGATAGGATTTAAAGAATGTTTGCAAGACTATTATAAAGAGGCCCAGCTTTTTGTGCTCTCGGCACGGGACCAAAGTTATTCAAGTATTGTAGCTGAAGCTATGAATTTGGGATGCACCTGTATTGCAACCGATTGTGAGCAGGAACTTTCGGATAGTACAGCACAGGAAAAGAATGGATTGCTGGTAAAAGTAAATGGTCTGGCTCATTTAACGGAAGCCATGAACCTTGCTTTGAGCAATTCGACTGCAAAAAAAGGGGCTTTAAAGCATACCAACCAAGATAACAAGACCACTTTTGCAGAAATCACTTCAGCAAAATGGGAAAAGCTGATTCAGCAGATTTTATAACCATCATGTTACCGCAGTTCCCGCTAATGCCTTATAGGCATAAGGCAAAATATTGACACTTTTTAAACTTAAGCATATGAAAATCTCATTCTCCCCTCCGTTTATTGACCAACATGTAATTACTGAAGTGCTGGATTGTTTAAAATCTGGCTGGATTACATCCGGACCAAAAGTAAAAGAACTGGAAGCAGAAGTAATTAACCTAACGAAATCAAAATCAGCCGTTTGCGTAAACTCCTGGACTTCAGGCGCCATTATGATGCTAAAATGGTTTGGAGTAAAAGAAGGAGATGAAGTAATCATTCCGGCATACTCCTACTGCGCAACAGCTTTATGTGTGCTACATTGTGGCGCCACCCCTGTTATGGTTGACATATCAGATGATCTCACTATAGATCCTCAGCAAATAAAAATGGCAATTACCAGTAAAACTAAGGCCATCATCGCTGTAGATATTGCCGGTTTACCCTGCGATTACAACGCGATTAAAAGACTGATTAAAAGCACCCGGATTAGAAACCTGTTTGTGCCCAACTCGGAGCGGCAGGCAAAGCTGGGACGCATTATTCTGATTTCAGATGCAGCGCACTCCATTGGCGCTACTTACATGGGACATTCGGCAGCACTAAGCAGTGACGTGGCCATTTTTTCATTCCACGCGGTAAAAAACATCACTACGGCTGAGGGAGGATGCATATGTTTGAATCTTCCAGGATTTTTTAACACCAATGAAGAGTATACTTTTCTGAAAACTTTTTCTCTAAATGGTCAAAATAAAGATGCGTATGCAAAATCGAGAGGAGCAAACTGGAAGTACGACATCTTGTATAAAGGTTTAAAAATTAATATGCCCGACATTTGTGCGGCTATAGGCCTGGCACAGATAAAACAATATAAACGATTGTTGTTACCTGCCCGTAAAAAAATTGCCTTAAAATATTGCCATATGCTGAGTAAATTTGATTGGTTTATTCCACCTTCTCTAAAAGATTATACCCGGGAATCGTCCTATCACATTTTTCCGCTTCGCATAAAAAACATCACAGAAGCCCAACGGGATCAGATTATTGAAGATATTGTTATTCTGGGAGTTGTAGTAAATGTTCACTTCATCCCCATGCCAATGCTCACTTATTTTAAAAAAACGGGGTACAACATTGCTAATTATCCAAATAGCTACAAACAGTATGCCTGCGAAATATCGTTACCGATCTATCCTGGGTTGACAGATGAAGATACAGACTACATTATTGACGCCGTTATTAGTGTAGTTCAGGCTCAAATGAGAAACACCAAACTGCGTGAATTATCGCTCACCTAATTTTTAATTTTACATCCACCTTGTCGCGTAAAAAAAAAAGCACTGCATATCTGCAGTGCTTTTTTTTTTACGCGATTTTATTGTTTTAATAAGAATTATATTTTTTGAGTAGGCCTTAATGAATCAGATTCTTCGTCTGTGAAGGGCGAAGAAAATTCATGACTCAACAGCTCATTATATTTTTCGAGTAGTGTAATATACTTATTCATCCAGTAGCCAACTGAACTGGAATAGTTCTCATCCGTGTTTCGATCAACATTCGTCAACAGATTCATATTGTATCCTATTTCGTGGTCAATAGTGGCAAAATCATCAGGAAATTCCTTCGAAAAGTCATGCTTAATGGCGTTTCCGATTTTACAGATGATTTCAAAACTAAGTGTCTTTTGGCTGAACCAATTGTATATGGTTCTTCTGCTAACGTGTAATTTTCTGGAGAGCTCGCTTATTCCCATATGATCCCTTCTCACGATGTGCTCAACTACCTGACCTACATTTAAATTCATAACAATCAATTTAATTCATAAATCTGCTGATATTTTGGACTTAAGGGATGATAGTCACTCTAATTTAAGTATTTTTTTGCATAAATACAAGTCAAAAAAAGACCTTTTTTTAGTTAGTTAATGATGTAATAATCGATCTTTTCATACCTGGAGTTTTTGCTTTTATAGTCGGGTATGATTTCTTTCATTTTTTTGACCATATCAAAGTCATTGTTTAAATTATTGAGCCTCAACAGCTCTTCAATTACGTCCTGTACGTATCGGAAACTATGGCTTATGATCTTTGATATTTTAATTTTAGGGTGATAGGTAGCCATATTTTGTTCCTCTACCATCAACAATTCTTCATACAGTTTTTCGCCGGGCCGTAAGCCTGTAAATATTATTTTAATATCTTTCTCCGGAGCAAGCCCTGCCAGTTTGATCATATTGATAGCCAGGTCTACAATTTTAACCGGCTCGCCCATATCAAATAGATATATTTCTCCGCCATTTCCCATTGCGGCAGCCTCAAGCACCAGTTGTACAGACTCAGGAATCGTCATAAAATACCGTGTAATTTCAGGATGGGTAACAGTAATGGGGCCACCACGTTCTATCTGAGCCTTAAATCGTGGTAACACAGAGCCATTAGATCCTAATACATTACCAAATCGGGTGGTAATAAATTTGGTTTTGCTTTCTAACCTTTCATTCGTTCCATTTACTTTTTCGCCCGAAATATTCAAAACCTTATCATTGTTAAGAGATTGAATATACATTTCGGCCAAACGTTTAGATGCACCCATAATATTGGTCGGCTTTACTGCTTTGTCGGTAGATATCATGATAAACTTTTCTACCGCCGACTCAATGGCCAGATCGGATATATTTTTTGTTCCAAGTACATTGGTGAGTATGGCCTCTGAAGGATTATTTTCCATCATGGGAACATGTTTGTAAGCTGCTGCATGGAAAATAATCTGCGGGTGATATTCATCAAAAATGGCTTTCATTCTGCTTCTGTTTTGGATATTTGCCATAACGATATGGGTTTTGGCCCCAGGAAAATCATCCTCAATTTCGAGCTGCAGTTCGTGTAAGGGAGTTTCTGCCTGATCGCAAAGCACCACATACTGTGGGCTGAAATTGATGACCTGACGTACAATTTCCGACCCAATTGAACCGGCCGCTCCGGTGATTAAAATCCGTTTTCCATTGATCTCTCTTAAAATATTATCCTTGGATAATACTATGGGCTCGCGATGCAGGAGGTCCTCAATCTTCAGGTCTTTGATTTGATTTGCAGTTAATTTGCCGTACAGCCATTTATCCGACTGTGGAACCGTAAGCACCTTGATTCCCATTTCAATGCATTTATCTATAGTAGATTTCTTTCCATTTATGCTCAGATCATCACCCACGAACAGGATTTTTTTAATATTAAATTTATCTTTCAGCAGCGTTATAGAGTTGGAGTGATATACCTTTTTTTGTTCAATTTGCTTGTTTATTTTATCCTGATTGTCATCAATAAAAGCAAACACATTTAAGGCACTTGCCTTACTATCATCAAGTGCTTTTTTGACCAGCATAGAGTCTGTATCTGAACCATATATCAGGATATTTTCCTTCTTATCGCATGGTTCCATTGTTTTGATATAGCTAAACAAATTTTTCACGGCCACTCTTAGAATAACCAAAAGCGATGAGGAAACAAAAAAGTTCATGATCATGATTTCAGGAAACCATTTTGAAGAAATAGTATAATGAGAAATCAAAAAAACGCGACTTAAGATTGTAAACACAAAACCCGTGAGCAGAATGGCCATAAACACACGAATTATGTCTTCAGTATTAGAATACCTGATGATACCGGTGTGTATACGCATACTTATAAATACACCAACTGCTATAAAACTATATAGGCCGGCATAGATAAAAAAATTAGCAAGAAACAGCTGTTCATAGTCAAATTTATTAATCAGCAAAAAAGACATGAAGAGTGTCCAGGCTACTATAACCTGATCAATCAATAAGATTAACCAACGTGAATAAATTTTTTCACGGAAGAGAAGCTTTGTCATAGTGTTAAAAATTTAGATTGCCAACAATTGAACCCAGGTACAGGCCAGCGTATTAACTACAGCACGATAGAGCGGAAAAAAATCAATGTCAGCGTCCCTATCAATTCCCTGTTTATCAACCAACGCATGATAGACTGGTTGATTAGCCACATATCGCCAGCTTTTGTATTCCAAAAGCATATCCGAGAAGCCTACTTTCCAGTTAAACAGTGTATCTTCTTTAAATCCATATCCTCCGCCCAAATGAAAATATTTCATACCCAACCTACGTCCCAGAATGCTAACTTCGTCTATTAAAAATTTTGCTGGTGAAGTAGAAATATAGTTAGCTGTAGTAGCTACCAAATGTCCCTGTATAATACCGCATGTGCAGGTAATGATAATGCCACAAATTATCTTTTCATTGAGGTAGACTAATATAAGTCTACAATCAAATTCATCATTATTAATGAGATCTATAAAATATTGTTTATTAAAAAAGTAATAATCAGCAGCACCAATCCTGGCCATGTTTTGAGTATAGATATCAAAAAAAGATTCGATATCATCCAGTTCCTTACTTTCCTTAACAGAATATCCATAGTCGCGTGCCTTTTTTACACTCTTTAGTGTATTTTTTCTATACTTTTTGCGTTGTTCTTCAATAGGTATAGTTAAGTCTATGGCTACAGTTTTTCCATTTTCATAAACACCACCAAATTTTTCAATGAGCAGGTATTGATTAAAAAAAGGATTTAACCTGGAGAACACAGAAATGTTTTGCTCCTGATCTAAAAATTCTAAAAAGGCTTCCTTAAAATTATCCATTAAACTTTCGTTCAGGTCTTCGAACTTTCGGTTAGATATGGGCCCGGGATATCCGTACACGGATATCAAATCAGAAAAAGGAGAACCTGATATTTCTCTTTTAACTAAAGGAAAAGCGATATAGTCATTTTCTTGTTCGTATACAAAAAGGAATGGTTCTCCACTTACATCCATAGAGTGATAAAGCCAGGTATGATAAAAATCGTATTCTACAGAACCATTTACATAGGCGGTCCATTGTTCCTTATTAAGAATGGTGATTAATTTTCTCATAACATCTTGAATTTTAAAGTTAAACCGCAGATAAAAATCAATTATCTGGTGTAAACATATGTTTGGTCAATACCATTTTAATGTGCTGATCTTGTTTACCAACCGTAACAAAACCCAAATTTTCATAGATGGAGAGTGCTGCGGCATTATCTTCGTGGGTAAAGAGAAAGACACTTTCCAGATTTTTTGCAAAAAAACCGTATTCAAGAATGAGTCTGGAAGCCTGTTTTCCTATTCCTTTGCCCCAAAACTGTTTTTCTCCGATGAACATATGGAATTCACCGCGGTGTTCATCCAGATCTATCAATTGGATATTTCCAATATACTGATCGGTATCCCGCAGACAAATAGCAAACCTGCTGTCATTTGCTTTATTCAATTTACCTCGAAGCCATTCTGTTTCTTTTTCCAACGTGATATCAGTGCTGGGCTTAAATTCGGTATACACCCATATATCAGGGTCATTACGCCATTGATAGGATATCTTCGCATCCTCTAAATTTAAGGGTCTCAAATAGATGGTCGTATTCATAATATTTTGTTTAAAAACACTGTTACTTAATTTTTCATCAAAAAGCATCCTCAACCCTGACCAGGTTGATACATTCTTAAATGAGGAGGCTGATAAAATTCCTGAAGATTGGCAGAAATACGGGCGTTGTATCCAATAACTTGTCTTAAATGCGGACTTAGGCCTTCGCCAAATTCGTAGCCTAAAAACCTTGGAAAATCAAACTGAGGTTTAAAGAATGGCCTTGTAAAAGTGAGGGTTAAACCACGCCTAGGGCTATCGGTATTGTTGTTACCAGCTGCGTGCCATATATTGGAATCAAATAAAATAATACTTCCCCGTTTACCTACCGCCCTTTCGGCTTGCTCGTAAAAAAATTCCTCGTCTGGTGGATTTGCATGCTTGTGAGAGCCTGAAAGGAAGTAGGTAGCTCCATTATCAACTGTATAATCGTCCAACAATACGATCATTTGGATGGCTATTTTAAAATCACCTGTAAAGCTTCTGATATCACGATGAATATTGTGTACATAGGCTTTGAAATTTTTAAAATTCAGCACACCACTTATTCCGTTAATAATATAATTGCCATTCAGAAAATGTCTCATTTCTTTATCACAATACTGTTGCTCCAAAAAAGGCATACTAAAATTATCTCTTTCCAGCAGATGATGAAGTGTTCCTTCCATATTGGTTTCGATACCATTTTGGATTTGGATTTCTCTCCTTAATAAATAAGCAGGCTCAAGGTCATTAATGATTTTATCGAGCATTTTTTCATCAACGGCATCCTCATAAATGACCCAACCAAATTGATCCATTGCATTCTCGAAGTCAGCTATCGTTGCTTCGGAATAGATAAATTTATTTTTCAAAACAAAAAAATTAGTGGTTTAATTTAAATTGACTTTTATCCTTTATATTTCTACTTAACAGCTACCGTAGGGCTACGGTAAAGTGGGAAGTAGTTTGTATTTATATGATCATCTCTTTCTTTAACAAGATCATTATAGGTAAATATATCCGATACAAATCTCCAGGTAGTGTCTTCTAAAAAGAGAGATGAAAAAGAAGACTTAAACTTGAACAATGAATCTTCGCGTCCTCCCAAACCACCACCAAGGTGAAAATATTTTTTTCCTAATCGTCTCCCTATCACACTGATTTCGTCGGTTAGGAGTTTGCTGGGCGAATGATTTATATATGCATTAGCTGTAGCAGATAAATGATTACGAATCACATTTCCTGCACACATAATGACGGCCCCGCAAATCATTTCATCACCATCGTAAATGACAATTAACTTGCAATCTTCGCCTTTGAGCAGCTGAGTAAAATATGCTTCATCATAAAAATAACTTTCCTGGGCCCTTAGGCGGAGCATATTTTCGGTATACATCCTTGCGAACAATCTGATTTCGTCCTGGCTGTTGGTTTCTTTGATATGGTAGGGCATTCGTCTTAATTGCCTTATTTGTCTACCAAGTCTTTTCTCATACCCAGCTCTTTGTTCTTCAATAGGGATTGACAAGTCCATGTAAACAGTTCTTCCATTGTTCCAAATTCCCCCTATTTTTTCTATGAGTATCTTTTGGTCGATAAATGGGTTCAGTCTTGAAAATACACATACATACCCTCCCATTTTCATAAAATTCAGGAATGAGTGTTTGAAATTTTCAAGTATCTGATCATTGATATCTGCAAATTTCACATTGGCTATTGGTCCGCAATAACCATACACCGATGTCAGGTCGAACATGCCCGAGTTGTCAATCTTCCTTTTGAGCAATGGCAGAGCGATAAAAATATCCGCCTCTTCGTAAACAAAAAGCAAAGGTTCGCCACTTTTTTCCAGAGAATGATAGGCCCAGGTATGATAAAAATCATAGTTGACAGCTTTGCGAACATAGGCTGTCCATTTTTCAGATTGCTGAAAGTTTATTAAATGATATGCCATGATAAATTAGAAATTTTAATAGATCCGGAACCGTTATTTATTTAGTATGCATTCATGATTTTAAGCATTTCGGCATTAACCAAATTGACATCAAATTTTTGCTTTGCAAACCTTCTCCCGTTTAATCCATAGGTAAGGATGTCTTTGGTATGATTGATATAATATTCCATTTTGGAGGCTAGAGCAGCTACATTTTTCACAGGAATTAAAAATCCATTTGGCTGCACGCCAGAGGTATTAATGGTTTCGCGACAACCCACAGAGTCGCAGGTAATGATAGCCCTCCCCATGGCCATTCCCTCCAATATACACCTTGGTACTCCTTCTCCGTAATAAGAAGGCAATACAACAATTGAAGCGTCTTTAATATGAGGTCTCACATCGTCAACCGGGCCAATAAATTCAATGGTATTTCCCGATTGAATTTTAGCATACAAATCATCGTCTATTGCATCAATATTATGATCAAAAGACCCAATAAGCTTAAATTTGATATTAGGATATTTATCCTGTATCACCCGGGCTGCTTCGTAATATTCCTTTATCCCTTTTGCATTAATTAATCGGGATATCATCAGAAAGCTAATACATGAAGTTTTTGGTGTTGAATATTTATAGTGAGTTAAATCGACACCGGAACCATTGACTACAAATGCCTGGTGCTTAACCCCAATTATTCTGGCTTCAACCAGCTTATGATAATCGTCCTTATTTTGAAAAATTATCCGGATCCTTTTGTTTTGGCTTAAGCTAAACTTTAACAGCATTTTAGTTATAAGGCTAACTAATCCTTTCTTAGAACCGTTTTCAGTAAAATTATATCCTAATCCCGTTAACATGGGGGTTATGCAGTCTGTTTTACAAATTTTTGCTACAACCGTTCCATATATAACCGGCTTAAATGTGTAGGGGAAGAATACATCAGGTTTAATCTTCCTCATCAATTTGTATAGCTGAAAGATATATTTGAGATCAGAAAAAATAGAGACGTTACTGCCATCCAATTCATTCTCATAAACAGTAACATTCATGTTTTTCAGTTTATCCCTGACGTACTGATGCGAAATTACAGGGGTAAAAACTGATACATCATTTTTTTTAACCAATTCTTCAATAAGTTTACCTCGAAAGCCCAATAAGGTTAGGGACGAATCGCAGGCGATCAGTACTTTTTTCATTTGTTGGCTCATAATACACAGATATTGAAAACATGAATCAATATTGAAACTATTCAGCGATACCTGATTCATAGGGACAATCAAGCGCTTGTGTCAATTAATATTATCAACAAAAGACTTATCGATGAATAAAATATATTAAGATATTCCGTAGTATACGGATGGCGAAACCGGAGAGAAAGTAGCGGCAATAAAAGATATAATGATCAAAAAACATTTAAGCTACCTGCTTATGCTGGTAGCTTAAATGAGTTGGTTTGGAAATACAGACCGTCTATTTAACTTATCAGGTCAAAATATTTATCCAGTTTTTTATATTATAGTGTTGCACCGGCACCTTTTGTTACGATGGCAGGCACATCTGCAGCGGCATTAAGTGTAGTTTGGTATGAATAAGTTGGCACCCAGCTTGATGGAGCTGAAGTAATTTTATTGCTACCTGAACTCTCAAATATATTGGTATTTAAACCACTGATTGTACCGGCAACCGGGCTAATCTCTGTTCTGATTGGAAGTGACGAGTTTTTGAAATAATTGTTTTCAACACGAACAATCGCTCCCATAAGTGAACCAACATAACCAGCATTAAGGATATAGTTGTTATAAACATGCACATTTCCGTATCTAACATCCGGTGTACGTTCTGATACGTTATAGAAAAAGTTATGGTGTACAGTAACTTTTAAGTGGTTTGCATCATCCGGACGGGTATAACTGAAACCAATAAGCATCGCTTTGTGATTGTCGTGCAATTTATTCCATGATAAAGTAACATAATCAGCACCTGTTCCTACGTCTAACAATCCATCATAATAATCCCAATCACTTACCAGTTCTGAAGAAAGTTCGCAATGGTCTACCCATACATGGTGTGAACCTTCTTTGATAATAATGTTTGAATAGGTACGGACCTTACTGATGGTCATGTTTCTAACAATAACGTTGCTTTTTCCGTAGATCAGTAAACCAGCACCAATTAATTGAGATCCTTTAAGTCCTAAAATAGTTTTGTTCGATTCTACCTGAAGTAATCCTGAACCGGTAATTGTTCCCGACACTTGAATAATTAAAGGAGACTTTGACGTTAACGCGCTTTTAAATGCGTCTAAAGTTGTTACGGTAACTGTTTGTCCACCTGCACCACCAGTTGTCTTACCATTAACTGACGCATATCCAACAGGCTCATTTTCACCTACCGGAGTTGTAGTTCCAGGATCGGTTGGTGTAACCGGCGGGGTAACTGGCGTAGTTGGCGGAGTAGTAACACCTTGTCCATTTGTAGTATAGGTGTATTTCTTACCGTTTGTTCTTGGATCTGAATTATCAGATGCAGAAAGATATAAGAAATTTGATTTGTGACTGAAACGTCCTTTTCCTTTAGTTCTGATGTCTTCGTGCAATGAATGGGCCGGACCTATTTCTACACCATTTTCAAATACTCTGACAGTTGAGCTGTTTTCTCCATTTGTGTCGCTTATCAATTTAGAATCCATTGGAATTCTAACAGAAAAACCGCCGTCGGATGTTCCACTTGAAACATTTACTTTAAATTCTGAAGACGAACCTGATGATCTGGCACTTTGCGTGTCAACATTCACAGTATCTTCATAAGCAGGATTATTCTCAACACTATCCTTTTTACATTGAGTAAATGTTAAAATTGTGGATAGTATTAAACCCAATACACACATTCTTCTTAAATTTTTTCTTAATCTTTCCATTAATAACTTTGTTTTTTAAAATACGCTTTTTAAACGCAGGGCTTAAAAATAAATTGTATCTTAAAAGTTACAAAACTAAAATGGAGTAAAACTGTTTAGTTCTCTAAAAAATGGCTTTGAAAGGCCTCAGCAAAGATTATGGGTCAATAAAGCAGGTGTAAAGTAGGTTTACAATTGTTACAAATGAAAATTTAATGACATTAAAAAGACAATTAAACAAAGACTAATCGTTAAATTCTTGTACCAAATATTGCCTTTTGCTCTGATCTTTTAATTCCAGGGCGTGTTTTTAGTCTATCAGCACAATAAAATGATTTATACCAGTTAATAAAATTCTGCACCCCTTCTTTCACCGATGTTTTGGGTGTATAATTCAATTCGTTCTCTAACCCCGAAATATCAGCCCAGGTATCGGCTACATCGCCATCTTGCATCGGTAAATATTTTTTATTGGCCACAATACCGATATTATTTTCTATTTCCTGAATAAACTCTAAAAGACTTACAGGGGCCCCCCTTCCTATATTAAATATGCTATAAGGTGCTTTTGAACTGGCAGGATCAGGTTTAAGCGCATCCCAATCGGCATTACGCACGGCAGGTCTGTCTATAACCCGCACTATCCCTTCCACAATATCATCTATATAAGTAAAATCTCTACTCATATTTCCATTGTTAAAAATTTCAATATGTTTGCCTTCCATTATTGCTTTGGTGAAAATAAACAAGGCCATATCTGGCCTTCCCCATGGGCCATACACGGTAAAGAAACGCAAAGCTGTGTTCGACATATTAAAAAGGTGACTATAAGCGTGCGCCATTAATTCGTTACTCTTTTTTGATGCAGCGTATAGAGATACCGGATGATCGACATTGTTGTTTACAGAAAATGGCATTTTTTTATTTAAACCATAAACGCTTGAAGAGCTTGCGTATAATAGATGCTTAATTTTTGCGCACCTGCAACCTTCCAACACATTCAAAAATCCGATTATATTGGATTCTATATAGGCCTCCGGATTTGTTAAACTATAACGCACGCCTGCCTGGGCTGCCAAATTACATACAGCATCAAACTGGTAGGTACTGAAAAGTTCCAGCATTCCCTCTTTATCTGTTAAATCGAGCTTAATAAATGTATAATTGTTGTATTTTGTACTTATTACAGGTTTATCGTAAGCTATAGCTGCTCTGGAAATCCCCGTTTCTTCCAACCTGGCGTATTTTAAATTGACGTCGTAATAATCGTTAATGATATCTATTCCGACAACTTCGTCGCCTCTTTCCAATAAACGTTTTGCCAAATGAAAGCCAATAAATCCGGCCGTACCTGTTACTAAAATTTTCATAATGTTTAGTTTAAGTGATTATTTATGCAAGTATTAAATCCGATAAAATGCTTAGGAAGACAATAAGGCTGATGCAACATTTACTTTATTAAGATTTTTGTACCAAACTTCCAATCCAAAGACGCAAAAAAGAATTTTTGCCCGTCTTTCATCAGAGATCTTAACTTTTGATTTGAGCAAATCTTCTATGAAACTTTGCCTGATAATTTTACTATACAATGTTTGAGGCGCGAGCAAGTAGTCCTCGATAATTTCTTTTAATTCATCGTTAATCCACTTCTTTAACGGGATTTCAAACCCCCTTTTGGGTTGATCAATTAATTCAGGCGGAAGATACCTGGTAGCTAAATTACGAAGAATGGACTTTGTTGTGATTCCGTTTATTTTATACTTATCCGGTAAACCCGGGGCAAACTCTAATATTTCTTTAGATAAGAATGGGCTTCTTCCTTCCAATGAATGCGCCATAGTAGCAATATCCATTTTTGGAAGCAGACGGCTAAATAACATAGATTGAAAATCTGTCAGTATGATCTTCTTTAAGGACGATATAGGTAATTTATTGACCTCTGTCAGATCATGAGAAATATCTGCCATTAGCGGCCTTTGTAAAAACTGGTCTTCAAAACCTACAAACAAATCGCAAGAGGCAGAATTGTATACTTTAAGTATATCGCTGTAACTGGCCATTTTCAGTAAGCGATACAGGTAATTATAGCTGCTTTGTTTTTCGTTGGCAATTGGCAATATTCCGGCAAGAATTTTCGCTGTCTGTGTGGTTATTTTACCTGAGTTAAAAAAATCGAAATGTTTAAAGGGAACATACCGTCTGTATCCTCCAAATAATTCATCAGCTCCATCTCCATTTAACACAACAGTGATATGCTTTTTAGCTTCCCTTGCGACATAGTAGCTTGGTATAGCCGAATTGTCGCAATTTGGTTCTCCATGATTAACGAGTATTTTTTCTATATCATTTTGTAATTCCCCAAAGGAAATATCAACAACTGTATGATCGGTATTATATTTCTTGGCAACCATTCGGGCTAATCCCGATTCGTCATAGCTTCCTTCCACTCTAACTGTAAATGTTTTTAAACTCCTTTTATGCATAGCAGCAATAGATGTGATTAGCCCGCTATCAATCCCCCCACTTAGAAACGAGCCTACATCTAAATCGGAACTGTCTATCCTTCGCTTAACTGCCTGCTGCAGATTAAAATCCAACTGATCTATTGACGCTTCATAATTTAGTTTCTGTGTATGTTGGTAAAAGTCGGAAATGTCGAACCATTTAACTTTTTTACAAGCAGTTGTCAGGGTATCAATCTCCATATAGCATCCATTCTCCAACTCCGAGACTAATAAATATGGTGTAGATTGCCTGTAATGGTATCCCAAGTAAAGATAATCGGCAATTGCTGAATAATTTATTTCCGGTTGCACCACCTTAAACAGAACATTCAACTCAGATGAAAAAACGCATTGGTTTCCTTTTTTGTAAACATATAGCGGTTTTTTTCCTGCGCGATCGCGGGCAAGATATAGCTTCTTATGCTCTGCATCGTACAATGCAAATGCAAACATTCCATCGCACTCTTCCAACAAACGCATCCCAATACGTTCGTATAACATCAAAATAGTTTTGGTATCGGAATTCGAAGACTCCACAAGACCGTATTTCTTTCTAAGTTCCAGATGATTATAAATCTCCCCATTAAAAACAATAGTGAGTTGCCGATATTTCATCGGCTGCTGCCCTAGTTCACTTAGGTCCTGTATAGCTAGTCGCGCATGATACAATTCTATGTTATCTTCCTGAAGCTGGCGTTGTTCATCTGGCCCCCGGTGAAATAACTCACGAAATATCTCGTCATAATTTCGACTCGAATTAAAATTTATTGTTCCAAATATCCCACACATTCTTCTTAAATCTTAAGCGTAAAACATAAATGCAAGCTTCAATACTATTGGGGTAGTAATTCAGTTAAAGGAGTTTTTTTCTTTTCAGAAAACTGTTCAACAATTGACAACCACTCTTCCAAAACCTTTTCTTCAGAGAAGGTTTTTTCAACATGTTGTCTTCCATTCTTTCCTAGGGCATATCGTTCCTCAACAGTCATGTCCATGATGCAGCTCATTTTTTCGGCCAGGCCAAGCTCATCTCCTTGTTTAAATAGAAAACCACAATTAACCCCACTAAGTAATTCTTCAATACCATCTACCGAAGAAGCTATGATTGGTTTATTGTGAGCCATCGCTTCTAACAATGCATTTGGCATACCTTCCAGGAAGGAAGAAAGCACAAAACCATCGGCATTGTGTAAAAAAGGCTCTGTTTCTGTTTTTAACCCCAGCAGGTTAATGTGCGTTCTGATCTCTAATTTCTCAATCATTTCAAATGGCCAATCCTGATGATACAAATTCCCAAGAATGTCAATTCTGAAATTTCTATTTTTGATTAAAGCGGTTGCTCTGAATAACGTTTTATAGTCCTTCTCAGGGACAAAATGCGCCATTGAAATCCAAACAAAGTTTTTCGGCTCACCTTCAGATGATTTGCTATAGGTTATTTGGGGAATTGAAATTGCATTATTTATAACCAGGCCTCCCCTTTTTACAAGATTATTTTGCTCAAAGTTAAACTTCGACTTTTGAGAATTATACAAAACCAAATCGTCCCAACCTGAAGTTAACTTAAATATCTGGCGCCATTTATTTGAAATAACTGAGGTACGAATTGATGAGATTAACTTAAACCCGAACCACATTTTTAAAAAACGTGCAAATATTATTGACACAAACATAAATGCGATGACCACATCCGCTTTAAATTCTTTAACAGACCTAAAAAGTGTGAAGCAATTTAAAAGAGGACTCTTTTTCCAATTTTTCAGAAAAACTACATCAAGTCCCTCAGCTCCGAAATCTGTATTAAAATCGTTTAATGGCTTTAAGGACACTATCCTGACCTTAAATTGTCTGGCTTTTAAGAAGCGGGCCACTTTAAGCAATTGTGTCTCCGCTCCGCCTTTAAGTAAGCCGGTTGTAATGAACAAAATATTGCAAGCCATAGTCATTTCGTTATTTAATTCCAGGGGTTCATTGCCTGGCACAAGCAAAACTTAAGATCGCTGGTAAAGAACCTTTTTTAAGAGTCTATGTATTGGGGTGATTACAGAGTGCCTCCTTCTTTTTCCATCAACTACGATAAGGTTTTCTCCGAAACTGATGTTGTGCATTCCTTCTAAATAGGGGGCTTCCGGGGACAATTCAAAATCCAATTCGAACTTAAAATCTTCTTCAGAAAGCTCAGAAATTCTATTCACAATAATAGAACCACCATAACGGACTTCAAGATTCTGCGTAGGCCTGTAAAGTACATTGTCGACAATAAATAAATTACCTGCACCTCTGCAATTTTTCAACCCCACGGATATCGGATTTAATCTATGAGCCACAAATTCATTCTCCAAAGAGTCCGAATAATATATATAAATATCATTCAACTCCCCATCTATGTTGGTAAACAGCCAATATTTGCCTTTGTAGTAAATAATCGAACTATCCACGTACCGAGCACCGCCGAGTAGTACTTTTTTTTTTGTCAATTCTGCGCAGTTTTCCTGGTTTACCTGGTAAAGACTCACTTCGCCTGCATCTGCCGTCTCTGGGATGCAATAAAAGACGGATTTTTCTTCAAAAATATAGGGATAAGAAAAATGAATTTTATGAGGGGTAAACCCTGTTACCGTCCTTTTAGTACTAAAATCAAAATTTTTAATCTGCGATATTCTCCCTTTTATTTTCCAAAAATTAAGTTCTTCGTAGTAGATATAGAGGTTTGATTTGATATTTACCACAAAAGGATCAGCGGAATAATCAGCTTTATCTTCTTTAAGCCAAAGTACCTCTCCGTCAAACCCCTTTCTTTTCACCAGGTCTCCCACCGATTGTTTTACGAAACCAATATTCCATTTATCGGCTCCAAAATATCTATCAATAACTTTATACATGGTTATTATTTATAGAATTAGTACCATAGATTAGTGTGTGCTTGTTACCAGATGCTGCAATATGATACTTCAATTTAAATTCATGTATGCTGTTTTCACTGATCTCCGACTTATTTGGATAGAGTATTGCATTTTTTATCGTCTGACAATAAGCATCCACACTGCTATCTTCACTTAAAAAACCGTTATAGCCATTATCAATCATATCATTGATGCCACCTACCCTGGTACAAATTGGGATACAACCTACAGACAATGCTTCAATTAGAGAAATGGGCATCCCCTCATAGAAGCTAGATAGACAGAAAAAATCGGCCAAAGCCAGGTAGTCGGCAATATTGTCTTTTCCTCCTAAAAAATCAATGTATTCATCTGTTCCCACCAGATCAAGAAGTTCCTGGTACAAAGCCTCGTCGCGAACTTCCCCTATCAATAACAACTTACATTTTTTATAGGCCTGGGCATTAAATTTTTGTACCGCTTCAATTAATAGCCGCTGGTTTTTTACTTTTATAACTCTTCCAACATGAATTAAAAGAAAACAAATGGTACCTAGCTTATATTTTTTGACCAGGTCGGGATATTCATTTGTCATTTTTAAAAATGGTCTTCCGTTTTGAATCACCAACACGTTATCTAGCTTGTAATATTTTATAAATGATTCCTTCCCGTTGTGGGAAACAGCTATGGGCGTTATTAAGTTCCTTTTGTAAAGACCTTTACGTAAAGTCTTAATTAAAAGCCCGGGACACTCGGCTTCTGCTGTAGAATGAATAGTATGAAAAAATCTGGCCTTTCTATTTCTAAACCGGTATAAAAGCAAATATTCCAAAGCATTTAAGTGTGTATGAATTATTTCTGCTTTTTGCTTTACCAGCCATGAGGTCAATCGCAAAAGTACACGTAAACTGAATCCATTGCCTTTATGGAAAGAAACATAATTTACTTCTTCGCTAATTTCTTCAAGAAAAGCCGTGTCTGCATCATTGGCACACAATGAAACCAGGTATACTTTATATAGTTCATTCCGGGCCAACTCATTACATAAATCAATCACAAAACGCTCGGCACCACCTCTTCCTAGTACGCCTATAATATGTACTATTGTTACTTTGTTCATGATTTACAATTAATAGTTATTTTTCTGCCACACCAATCAATATGTAATGCAATTTTCTCGGAAGTATTTTCTCTACTATATTATCTATCCTTCCCAGAAAATTTCTTTGCATCTCGTTTCTTCCCATACATCCAAAGAAACCTACGGTAGTGAATGTGATTTTTTTATAGGATTGAAAAATAGTTCTGATTTCATTCATCCTGATGTAATTCCAGTGTGGTGTTCCAAATTTTTTCCGAAGCATTTTATGGATCAGGGATGCTTCCAGGTTTTCAGCAAAAAAGAGTTTTCCTCCCGGTTTTAGTGCTTTATATATTTCATCTAACGTTTTTAATTTGTATTCATCATGGCAATTTTGACTTATCCCTCCAAGTATTGATTTAAATGCAACAATGTCAAAATGATTTTCAAAAGGGATATTTGTAGCGTCCATCGGCGCATATTGAATACGGGAACTGCATTTATATTTTTTGTGCATTTTACGCGCTGCAGCTTTCGGTTCATTAATATCGGTACACAATACTCTATTTTTATTCAGTGATAGCCATAGTGATAATCCGCCATTGGCTGCACCCAATTCCAGGCAGGTATATTTCTTATTTTTTATAGGGGTGCTTTTCTCCCAATATTCAAGTGCCTTAGCCCAATTTACAACGTCCCATTGAATAATCTCTTTGATGGTTTCATTTATCATAATTGCGGTAGTTTATGTTGAATACTATTAGTCAATCACTACACCTGACTGTTCCTGAACTACTTTGTTTTTTTGAATACTGGCAAAGTGAAGAATACTGAAATACAAGAATAAGGTAGGTCCGTCGGCACTAACCAACCAGCCATTATGAGAAAGCGCGTTGATGGAAACAGCCAAAAAAGAAAAGCACAAACAAATTATTAATGCGTTTTCCTTATGTTTTATCTTTCGTAGTCCGTTTATAAATATTTGCCCAACCCTATAATACAAGAAAATGAGCAGGCCCAGCCCAAAAAATGGCCCCAGATAGGTAAGAAACATTAAATAAGCATTATGTGAAGTCAAACCAAAAGGGAATACATGGTTCCGGTAAGTAACATCACTCCAGTTTTTGCCATAAAAAATCAGGCCAAATGGATAATCGGCATATATTTTCAGGTTCTCTTCTGAAAGTCCCACCCGGTTATAATAATTAGCATTCTTTGCCTCATTTTTTGCAAGGATATTATTTTTGGTATCCAGATTATCTTTTACCACAAATGCATAAAACATTGCGCCAATTAGTACGGCGGTAACTACCATTAAGATCGATTTATAGCGATAATAACAAATGAGAAACAACAAAGAAGAACTTAAAAAAGTGATCAGGACCGATCTGTTCATTCCGAGGTAAATAAAAATAATGCATACAAAAAGCGCAATTATCTTTATCAAAAAATTCATATTGAAAGCACATGTAAAAATAAAAACAAATGAAACCAGGGCAGCTAACTGGTAACCATAGTTAAATTGTGTTAGTGCCAATCCAGCCGGACTTTGCATTACCTTATCATCCAAAAGTGTTCCCCTTAAATCATCTATTTCAGCGGGGTAAAAATGATTTAAAACCATGATAACCGCTGATATGAACAGTAATACAAAAAATACCAAAACAGAAAGGTTGAACCTTCGGGTATTATAGCCTACGAAGTAATTAAAATAGGCTATACAAAATAAAATAACTATCAATGTGGCAAAAAAAGATATGTTATCAGACATTCCAATAAAATCATACAAAAAAAGAGAGATCAAGAAAAGTGCAGCTTCCCTGCCATATAAAAAAGGGATTCTACCTTCTTTGAAGAAAAGTATAAGTGGCAAACAGAAAACCATCGGTGCAGGAATTCTGAAAATCGCAGTCATGAAGATTCCAAATGACAAGGTATAGATATACCCCATCATCATTGTCATTACAAATAGCTTTTTGAGCAACATGATTAAATGTATTTGTATTATCTGAGCATTATTTTTTTAAGCGTAAGAAAGATAATAGTAAGATCCACCCAGATTCCATGCTTATGAATATATTTCAGGTTTTGAATAATTTTGGACGGAATGATCTCTTTTATATAGAAATTTTCAGGATCATCCGACGTAGCCAACAATGCATTTTCATTTGAAAATTCAATAGATGCCCAATCTGTAATTCCAGGCTTGAGGGAAAGAATCATTTGTTGTTGTTCATCATATAACTCTACGTATTTTTTTACTTCCGGCCTGGGGCCTACAAAACTCATATCTCCTTTTAATACATTAAGGAGCTGAGGCAATTCATCTATTTTATATTTTCTAAGCCAGCAACCTACCCTGGTTATTCGTCTATCATGATCACCAACAGTTAATAAGCCCGCTTTATCAGAGTCGATATACATAGTTCTGAATTTTATCAATTCGAAATCTACCCGGTTTCTGCCGACACGCATTTGTTTGTAAAAAACATTTCCTTTGGAGTCCATAGCGATCAATACCGAGACCATCAAAAACAGCGGCAACAGAAATATAATTCCCAACAGGGCAATTATAAAATCGAAAATTCTTTTTGCATACATAACCAGTTTCAATTAAAATACTTCATCATAACCCAGCAGCCATATTTGAGCTTTAAAGTGTTTTTACTGCGCGCTTAGTATTAATTTCTCCCATTTTGAAGTAATCACTTCCTGGGAATTTGTTTGATTTATCAACTTTGCGGATTCAGACAATTTGCCCTTGAGTAGCGCATTATTTAAAACTTCTGACATCGATTCGGCCAACATTAAAATGTTTTTATCTTCTACAAGTACACCATTCAACCCATTTTCAATAATTTCAGATGGGCCAAATTCACAATCCATTGCAATACTTGGACATCCCATACTCATTGCTTCAATTAAAGCATTAGGATATCCCTCGTTTCTTGAAGGGAGTACAAATAATTCTGCCTGTCCATAATAATCCTGTAAATTCTCTTTTGCCCCAATTAGCACAACATGATCAGATAAATCCAGTTCTGCAATTTTGGCCATTAAATTTTCACGCTCATTTCCATCACCGGCAATAATTAAATCAATGTCCCTTTTTTGCATTTTACTGTAGGCTTCTATTAGCTGGTCAAATCCTTTCTCGTAAGAAAGACGACCCACACCAAGAATAAATTTGCGATGATGAACACGCTGAGATCCGGGCGGATTAAATACATTCACATAATTTTTAATCAAAGAAAAATTATTAAGCTTCCGGAAAGATTTGTTTTTTTTCAAACAATTTTCCATTGCTTTTGCCGGTATTACGATGGCTTTAGATTTACGATAGAGCATAAAAGAAATCCATTTTAAGAAGAAATTAAACCGATTTATTGTGTGATCTGGTGTGGTACGTTCCGACACAATGAAAGGAATGCCAGTTAAACAACAGGTTAGTCCGGTCCAAAGGTTTGCGGATGTCATAAAAGAAATTACACATCCCGGTTTCTCTTTAATCAGTAAATACAGGAGCTTAAAAAATGTAATTATGCCAAACCACAATCTAAAAAGCACATTATCGTTATTGTTCCTTTTAGTGAGATAAATTACCTCTACACCTTCTTCTAAACGGTAAACAGGTGTACTATAGTTAAGGCAAACAATGGTCACCCGGAACCCTTTCTTACTAAAATAATTCCCAAGATTGGTCACCACGCGCTCTGCTCCGCCGGCGGTAAGCGCATTAATTACAAAGAAAAGTTGAAGTTTCATATCCGCTAAATGATCACTGTCAGTAACATTAGGATAAATACAATTTTTAAACTTATTGGTTAAAGCAGAAGATGTCTGATGGTATTAAAGGCGTTGTTAATTTGTAGCTTTCGAATGTCATGACGCAAATATTTCCTGGAATAAACTTTTAATAATTTCCATTTCAAATAAGAAGGATATTTAAAGCTGTTGATAATGATATTGAAATCGAATAATTCTCTACCTCTGATTTCATAGGGGTCTACCATACTCCAGATTCCCCCTCTATGCTTCCTATAACAGCTCATAACTTCTGGCATCACGTAAATCTTTTTACCTGTAACCCCGGTTGCGTATAACTTCAAAAACTTATCCGGAGCATGACATTTAATGTACCAATCCTGGTTGCGCATATGATTAACGTCCAAACTTGTTCTGTATATTAATGTCGCTGTAAAAGTCTCATCTTTGTTCCCTTGTAAAATATCTTCATAACCAAATTCAAGACTTACCGGATTAGGATTTACATACAGACTTTTGCCATGCTCATCAATAATTTCTGAATAGTGACAGCAAATTATATATTCCGGATGTGTTTCCATAAAATCAATTTGCTTTTGAAGTTTATATGGATCAGTCCAGAAGTCATCTCCTTCACACATGGCCATATATTTACCCTTGGCTTGTAAGGCTATTCGATCGAAATTATTCTTTAGGCCAACATTGTGTTCGGAGGTAACCAGTTTGATAATCTCAGGGTATTTTTTCTGGTACTCTTCCACAATCTTTCGGGTTCCATCAGTAGAACAATCTTCTCCAATTAAAGCTTCAAACTTAAACGTCGTTTTCTGCATTAAAAACCCTTCAATTGCCTGGGCAATATACTGTTCATGATTAAAGGTTAGACAGCTAATACTAACCATCATTTCTTCATTATTTGTCTCCATATAAATAATTTATTTTTATCGCCAACAAAAGTTCATCATATCAAACTGACAGTCAAAGTACTTACTTATCTACTGGTATATTCTTTTGAAGATCAATTGTATAAAATCTACAATAGCAGATAGTTTTAACAGAAAACTTAAAGCAAAATAACCTGCGAAATAAGCGAGGCCAACAACTATAACTCTGGATAAATCATTAAAGTTGAAAGAAAAAAGCAATTTGTCTAAAAAATAACCGCTTATGCCTATTAATCCGGAAACACATAAGGTAGGTAGAATGTCCTCAATTTGTTTAACAAAAGGGTAGTCTATAAGTTTAACGGTATAAACGGAGTTGATATAGAAACTAAAGAAGCTAAAAAACAATTGAAAATACAACAATCCATAAATGCCAAATGGGAAAGCGCAAATAATACCGGCAACACAAAGTACTTTTTTTATAATTTCTAATTTCAAAAACAAATTACTGTGTCCTTTTACTTTTAAAATATTCAGATTAAAGGAATTAATTGGGTACATGATGCCAGAAATACACATAATTTGAAAATACGGGACAGCAGGTAGCCACTTATCAGTTAGCATGAGTCTAAACAGTGGTTCTGCGATAACACTTAAAGCCACTAAAGATGGCGCCATCCAAAAAAGTACCTGTAGCATTACCTTTCTATATACATTTACAAGTTGTTCTTTATTGTTTGCTATTTTAACGAACATTGGAAATGTAACCTTATTTACTGCAGAGGATATGATCCCTATTGGAAGTTGACTAATTGTATCTGCTCTGGAATAAAACCCCAGTTGAGCGGGGATATAAAATTTACCAATAATTATGGTATAAATATTCTGATATAGTTTATCTATCAACCCAGATAATGTGAGTTTATAGCCATAATGAAAGTGATTTTTAAAACTAGTAAGATCAAATAACATGATCGGTCGCCATTTAGAGAAATACCAATGTAATACTGTAGATATAAATGAATTAAGTAAACTCATCCAAACCAGGCTCCAAACTCCAAAACCCAGTCGGGCCAAAATAATTCCTAAAATACCGCCACCTACAACCGAGGGTAACTGAATGGCGGTCATTGTTTTGAATCTCATCTCTTTAACCAGAAGAGTCTGCTGAATTCCATAAAATGCATTAATAATCAATGAAATACCATAAACTCTAACAATATTTATCAATACAGGTTGATTATAAAAAGCAGCTATAAGAGGGGCCGAAAAAAACAAAATTGCGTATATGACGATACTGCCAATCAAATTAAAATAGAAAACGGTAGAACAATCTTTTTGTGTTACTTCGATGGTACGCACTAATGAAGAAGTTAATCCTCCATCCAATAAGGAATTCCCAACAGCTATAAAAATTGACAGCATGGCTATCAAACCGAACTCTGCCGGTGATAAGATCCTGGCAAGTACAATGGTGATAAAAAAGCCGATGAATTTGGAACTCAACTCCTGACCGACCGACCAAAAAACACCGTAAACCGTTTTTCCTTCCAGATCCATGGCCCTATAATCGGAAATCTACAGCTTCATCAGGAAACAGCGATTTTATATCATAAATCACTGTATTTTTTTTACATAATTTTTTTAAATCAATCGTCTTAAATTCCTGATGAGCAACAGCCAATAGTATCCCATCATATTTCCTCGTTTTTGATTCCCCATTTTCACATATAATTCCGTATTCATGTTTTGCATGTTGCACATTTGCCCAGGGGTCGTGAACAGTTACAGTAACATTGTATTCTTTTAACCGATTGATGATATCAATCACCTTGGTGTTGCGCACATCGGGACAATTCTCTTTGAATGTAAAACCCAAAACCAGCACTTTCGCACCTATAATATGAGTATCCTTTTGAATCATTTGTTTAATCAGCTGATCGGCTACATAGGCCCCCATTCCATCATTAACCCGGCGTCCGGCTAAAATAATTTCAGGATGATATCCAACTTCCTGTGCTTTTTGTGCCAAATAATAAGGATCTACACCGATACAATGTCCACCAACTAATCCGGGTTTAAAGTTCAAAAAGTTCCATTTAGTCCCCGCAGCATTTAAAACTTCATTCGTATCAATGCCCAAACGATTAAAAATCATTGCCAGTTCATTAACAAACGCTATATTGATATCCCGCTGTGCGTTTTCAATTATTTTGGCGGCTTCAGCTACCTTAATACTCGACGCTTTATGAGTTCCCGCCACAATGATAGACTTATATAACTGATCTACAATTTCAGCTACTTCAGGGGTGGAACCAGAGGTTATTTTGAGAATATTCGCGACAGTATGATTTTTATCGCCTGGATTAATACGTTCGGGAGAATAGCCGGCAAAAAAATCAACATTAAATTTCAAACCGGATATTTTAGCTAAAACGGGTACGCATTCATCTTCGGTAACTCCCGGATAAACGGTTGATTCATAAATCACGATATCCCCTTTCTTTAAAACTTTTCCAACAGCTGTACTTGCTTTGATCAAAGGTGATAAATCAGGTCGATTGTTTTTATCTACCGGAGTTGGTACAGTGACAATATATATAGAGCAGCTCTCAATTTTATTAAGTTCATTAGTACAGTACAGTCCTTTTGGTGTAGTACAGTCGTAAGTGAGTACATCTTTCAGGCTGCGCTCACTAATCTCCAAAGTTTGATCAATTCCTGAATTGAGTTCGGCTATACGGTTTTCATTAATATCAAAACCCAATACCTTATATTGCTTTGCAAACTCTACGGCTAAAGGTAGCCCCACATAGCCCAAACCAATAACCGCAATTTTTGTGTGTACGTTTAACATCATCATAATTAATTATAGTCAATGGTGGTTTATTCTCTACAAATGGAAAAACAGCAGTGAGTGGTATTAAGAAGGATAAATTTTATGCTTCTGGATGTGATAAAACTAAGTAAAAGATTTGCCTTCCTATAGCTTCGCTATATCAGTTACAGAAGCTGATATTTGTAATTCACCGTTATCTGCCGCACAAGTATTTATTGAATAAAGCTATGCAATATATCCAAGGAAGATAAGGCTTTTTTAGAGTTGTATTTTTAATTGTATAGGTTATACATATTACTTCACAAAAGTGTACAAATCACCAGCTAAAAGTTTACAAAACTGTATACAAATCCTTGTTTTTAGTGGCAAAAACTGGCAAAAGCAACTGTCAACCGGTCGCCGGAAGGATAAAAAGTTTAACAATTATTTATTATTTTTTCCATTAATGGCATTTTTTTTATAACTTTCTATAAGATTAGCAACATCCCTCTAATCCAAATATTTAGATAATAGATTTTAGTTTCATTTAAACTATTGACTAATGAATTCAAATAAAGGGGATGTAATTGAACGTATTGTTCGGACAAAAATTGGAATCAGCGAACTTTCACGAATACTAAATGTTAGTAGAACATCTATCTATAACTGGTTTGAACACGGACATTTGACGCTTGAAACCATTTGCAAGATTGGTCAGGCCATAGATCACGATTTTGCAAATGAATTTCCAGAGGAATTTGCAAAAGCATCAAATCACACCTCTGAGGTGTTTAGTTCGAAAGAGACAAAAAAAGAAACTTGCGAAAGTTCAATCCATTATTGGATGAATAAATATATTGCCCTTCTGGAAAAATACAATCAATTGTTAACTGAAATTGCAAAACCGGAGACAAAGACCGGTTTCGATGCTGTAGGATGCGCTTCAGGTACACACGAGAACATCGATAAAAGAGATCATAATTTAAGCTACATCTTGTAATTTCCCGAAATCATCTAAGTATCATCAATTAAATAAAAGATAGGCTATAATTAAAGTAATAAAGATATTGAAGCCCTGCGCAATTAAAAAAGCGTAAAACGGAGTTTTACTATTTCTGCCAAATAAGTCTTTAAAATTGGTTTCCAGTCCGATACTGGTAAAAGCCAAAGCAAACCACAATCCCTGCAAATTCTTTAGCATGCCCTTTACTTCCTTGTTTGTCTCCGGGGAAATCAAAAAAGAAAACAACAAGGAAGCCCCGATAAAACCCAATACAAATTTCGGGAAACGCTCCCAGATTACCTTTAAGGTAGGTTTAGCTTCTTTATCTTTTCCTGCCGGATGTTGTGTATAGGTCCAATAAACAGAAATAGCAAATGCAGCAATCCCCAACAATACATTTTGAGAGAATTTTACAATGGTACTGATCTTTAATGCTTCTTCCCCTACCAAGCTACCTGAGGCAACAACTGCTCCTGTAGTATCAATACTTCCACCCAGCCATGCTCCTGTAACGGCCTGTGGAAAATTAAAATATTGTGCGATATATGGCATAAATATCATCATAGGTATGGCTGTAATTAAAACCATTGAAATCACATATGATAGCTTCTTTGAGTCGCCTTTAATAGCACCCGATGTAGCTATTGCCGCAGAAACTCCACAAATAGAAACCGCACTGGAGATCATCATGGTCAATTCACTGTCTACTTTTAACTTTTTACAGATCCAGTAAGCAAAATACCATACCGACAATACGACCACTAATGATTGAAGGAGTCCTTTTGAACCGGCGTTTAAAATTTCTGAAAAAATGACAGTAGTTCCCAATAGCACCAAGCCTATTTTCACGAACAATTCGGTCGATAAAGAAGTCTTGAACCATTCTGGTAGCTTCAAAAAGTTCCCAATAATTAAACCTATGGTTAAACTAAAGATAACAGCTTCCAAATTGAGTGCTTTAACCTGACTGTTACCCGCCAATATTAAAGCAATAATTGTTAACAAATAAACCGCAGGAAAAGTCATTACAGCACTTTTCACTGATTTCCCGGTCAACATTGCACCAAGTCCCGCAATCACAATTACAAATAGGAATTGTAATCCGATAATTTTAAGATTGGAGATGGAGCATACCGCTGTAAGAAGACCCGTAATATCTTTCCATCCAAAAACAGGAACTGGCAACAGTAACCCCACAAGAGATAAAATAATAGTTAAGCTTCCTAAAATGACAACTACCCAATCCTCATGGATATTTAGCTTTTTATTTTCTGACATGATGTTTGATTTGTGTGTATTTTGTTAGAGCTATACCTCAGTCAGTACGCAATACGCATATGATGAGTTATTAACTTTCGACAGATCAGGACAGTTCCTGCATCAACTTGTCAAAAGCTTCTTTTAATTCAGCTAATTCCTGCTCTACTTTGATTAATCTGGTCTCCAACTCACTGGCAGGCCTGCTGTTGATATCATCTTGCGCATCAAGCTGAGTAAGGTCGGGCAGTCCTCCCAATAGATGAACATAACGTACTTCTTTTTGCCCTGCACGTTTAGGTAGTTGCATTACATAAGTCATTTCCGGATCCGAAAGCCTTTCTAATACCGATTGAACTTCTTCGAGCGTTTCAAATTCGTACATTCTTCCCGAATTTGTATTGATTTCTCCTGGGGTTTGAGGACCTCTTAATATCAGTAAACACATCACAGCAACTTCCTGAGGAAGTACAGGAAATACAATTGCAAAATTATGTTTGTATTTTACACTCCGGCTTGATCCTCCGGTAGCTGTTGAAATAAGGCTTTTTCTTTTTAAAGAATCAAGGGCCAATACCACAGTTTGATCATCATACTGAACCACTGGCTTACGGGATGTTTTTTGATTACAAGCCACTGTTATGGCATTGATAGTCATTGGATAATATTCTGGAGTTGTTTTTGATTTCTCCATCAACACTCCTAAAACGCGAAGTTCAACGGCATCAAGGATTGGTAGCTTTTGTGATAATTCCATCCCTAAATATAGAAATAAATCACTTCAGGCCAGAAAGAAATTGAATTTAAACGGTAGCAAGAATACTTTCAATCTGATTCAGCTCTGTTTGGTCGAAACTTATATTGTCCAAACATTTTAAAGAGTCAGCTAATTGCTCAGGTTTACTAGCACCAACTAAAACAGAAGTAATGCGTTCATCTTTTAATATCCAGGATAAGGCCATCTGGGCCAATTTTTGACCACGGCTTTCTGCAATTACATTCAGTTGATTTATTTGTTTCAACCGCTCTGGAGTGATCTGGTCTTTTTTCAAAAATCCATGTGACTTTGCCGCTCTCGAATCCGAAGGAATACCTTGCAGATATTTATCGGTCAACATTCCCTGAGCTAATGGCGAAAATGGAATACATCCTACTCCCTCCTTTCCGAGTAGATCAAGCAAACCTCCCTCTATCCAACGTTCGTACATAGAGTATTTAGGCTGATGAATAATGCAGGGCGTTCCAAGCGCTTTCAATAAGGCAATTGCATTTTTAGCTTCTTCTGCATTATAATTTGAAATTCCAATATATAGTGCCTTTCCCTGGCGAACAATCAAATCAAGCGCTGCCATGGTTTCTTCCAAGGGGGTTTCAGGATCAGGACGATGATGATAAAAAATGTCTACATAATCCAGATCAAGACGTTTTAAACTTTGATCCAGACTGGATACAAGATATTTTTTAGATCCCCAATCTCCGTAAGGCCCATCCCACATGGTGTAACCTGCTTTTGTCGAGATAATCATCTCATCCCGATACCCCGAAAAATCTCTTTTTAATAAACGTCCAAAATTTTCCTCAGCAGATCCTGGAGGAGGACCGTAATTATTTGCCAAATCAAAATGGGTGATGCCGTGGTCAAATGCCAATTTTAAAATATTACTACAATTTTCCAACTGGTCTACATGCCCGAAATTATGCCATAATCCTAAAGAAATTGCAGACAGCTTTAATCCGCTTTTACCACAACGGCGATATTGCATTTGTTTATACCGGGATATATTGGGGATATATGTCATCTTTTATAAAAAATATCGGTAGCATGTCTTTACATACTACCGATATTAAAATGATACGTTATTACTTAGCGCTATTTTTTTTCTCTGTAACTTCAGTACGAATTTCCTGAGCAAGAACTTTTAAGTCTTGCATAGCTTTACGTACTCTTGTACCAGCGGCATTATTGCCTGCGTTATAAAATTTCTCTGCATCAGCTTCGATAGAAGCCAATAATTCTTTAACTTTTGAAAATTTTTCCATGTTTTTTTGTTTTTTCTTTTAATGATATGAAAACGGTATAAGCCGTTCTCGGGTTTCGAATTTTTAATTTAAGCCAAATATATATTATTTTGCAAATAAACGCATAAACTTACCTGCTATTGCGTTTTTCTACTCCAACTTTATGCTTTTCAAAATCTTTTTAGTCACTTATACGGTAGAAAAGTCTATCCTGAAAAAAGTCTACACCTCGGAATTTATCAGTAAACTTTTTGATCATAATTACTTTCTCCAAAAGCGTTAAAGGACCTCTTCTGAAATAAGGAAAATATTCCTAACATAAAAGAATTTTTTCTTATATTTGAACAAACTAATATATAACATCATGGCTGCTACACCAAAACCTTATAAAACCAAAGCTAAAGTTTCTATAGTTGCCGAAAGCGCATTAATAGCCCCATATCAATCGTTATATGGAAACCCTATAAGCTTGCTTACCAGTTCAAAAAAAGGGCTATCTGCAAAAGCAGCACTTGATTTTTTAAATCTTTCCGGTTTTAGCAAAGAAGAGTTCCAGGATACTTTTAAAACTAATGTCAAAACCATTCAGAATTATGTTTCTAACGCATCCAAACTGGATGCTTCTTTAAGTGAAAAATTATTAAAGTCTTTTTCTCTATTTGACAAAGGCATTGCGGTATTTGGATCTGCAAAAGCATTTCACCAATGGTTAAACATGCCTTCATATGGACTGGGCAATCAAGTTCCCTTCGATTTGATGGATACAATTACCGGCATTTCCCTCATTGAAGAAGAACTGATCAGAATAGAATATGGTGATTTAGCTTAATTATGCAGGTATTTCGAATTGGATTGGCTAAATATGCCTCTTTATTAAATGCATCGGGCCGAGCTGCACGCTGGAACCCAAATGATATTGAAATGATTTATACCGCAGGATCACGTTCACTTGCCTGCCTCGAAAATGTGGTACACAGAAACCAAATAGGCTTAAACCAATCATTTAAAGTAATGACCATAGAAATACCTGATGATCTTTGTATTCTAAGCATTGAGCTCAAAAAACTACAACCGGGCTGGACGGAATTCCATCAAATGCCAATTACACAAAAATTAGGTGAGGATTGGATCAAAAATAACAAATCTGCTATTTTGAAAGTACCCTCAGCAATTATTAATGCCGAATACAATTATCTTCTAAATCCCATGCATCCGGATTTCAAATCCATAAGGTTATTAAAATCTGAAACTTTTGTTTTTGACAAAAGGATAAAAATGTCATAATTTTCATTTTACTTTGCTTTTTTAAAAAAAGCTAACGACATTAGCAAGAATGGAGCAAAAAGGGTTTTATAAAACGGTAGTGATGACTTACAATAAAAGTCAGTTGCAGGCCTATGCCCTATTTAAAAAGTTTTTCCGAGAAAACTATTCGCTAGGCTTTACATTCCAGGCAACCAGCAAGGACTTTATTATTTAAGCCCCGAATCATTCCTTTCACCTTCTTCGATTCAGGGGCTCAGAAAATTTCTGATCAATCATTCTATTTAAAATTTCAAAGAGGAGCCTCCCCTTTTTAATTCAGCTCAGTCTTTAATTTTAAAAATTTAGCAAATCATCTTATTTAATACACATAAAATTATGGAAACAAAATCATTATCACTTTCAAAAAACGATTTCAAACTTTTAAAAGAACATCTCGAAAAATCGAACATGAGCCCTTACAATAAAGAGAAGCTACAGGCAGAATTGAAAGCAGCGACAATATATGCCGAAAATGAGCTTCCCACTGATGTTGTTTGCTTAAAATCAGAAGCAAGAATCGCCAATGTAAAAACGGGGAAAGAATTCACCTTTAAGCTGGTTATGCCGGAAGAAGCAAATATTAAAGTTCAGAAAGTATCAGTATTTGCTCCAATAGGTATTGCGCTTTTCGGATATCGAACAGGAGATAGCATTAACTGGGAAATGCCAGATGGTATTCAGGAATTTAAGATACTTGAAGTAAAAAAAATATAACAGCAATGATGTAACAAGGAGATATTGGAATGATAGCATTATCTCCTTCCTATCTTTTGAATCATGCAACGCGCTCTTTTGAATATTATTTCTATTTTCGCTGCAGCATGATATCTATACAATCAAAACTCCCACATACCGGCACTACGATTTTTAGTGTAATGTCTAAATTAGCAGAAGAAAACAATGCCATTAATTTATCTCAGGGCTTCCCGGATTATGATTGTGACCCTAAACTATTAAATTTCGTGACCGAGGCGATGCAAAAAGGCCATAACCAATATGCTCCAATGCCCGGTTTAACAGTGCTTAGAGAACTCATTGCCGAAAAAGTAAGTAACCTGTATGGCACAAATTATCATCCAGATACCGAAATTACCATTACTGCGGGTGGTACTCAGGCCATTTTTACAGCTTTAAGTTCATGTATCAATTCGGGAGACGAGGTGATCATTTTCGAGCCTGCATATGATTGTTATGCACCAGCAATTAAATTATTAGGAGGTCTTGTTAAACCTTATGAACTATCCCCTCCAAATTACGAGATAGACTGGGAAATGGTTAAAAAGCTATTTACGGCTAATACAAAAATGATCATTCTCAACAGTCCGCAAAACCCAACCGGATGTACCTTATCTGAGAAAGACATTAAAGCACTCATTAAACTCACAAAAAACACTGACATTTTAATTTTAAGTGATGAAGTATACGAACACCTCGTATTTGACACCCATCAACACCAAAGTATTGCCTTATATCCCGAACTAAAGGAAAGAAGCTTTATAGTAGCTTCATTCGGGAAATTACTGCATGCAACAGGCTGGAAAATTGGTTACTGCCTTGCACCCGAACAATTAATGAAAGAATTTAGAAAAGTGCACCAGTTTAATGTATTTAGCGTAAATACTCCCATGCAGATTGGAATTGCCAACTATTTAAAAGATAAAGATACTTACATGGGGCTTTCTGGATTCTTTCAGCAAAAAAGGGATTTTTTCCGTGGCTTGCTTCTGCAAACCAATTTTAAATTACTACCTTGTAATGGATCTTATTTTCAATGCGTTAGCTATGCCCACCTGAATAAAGAAAAAGATACAGAAATGGCTGTAAGATTAGTGAAAGACTATGGAGTAGCAAGTATCCCTGTTTCAGCCTTTTATATAAAGGGCACCGATCATCAGGTATTGAGATTTTGTTTTGCAAAAAAACAAGAAACATTAGAAAAAGCCGTTGAAAGACTAATGAAATTATAATTTACATCCCTATAAATTAGAATAATGGATAATACAAGCTACTTAGATATAAATAATTTAAAAGTTACCATCTTCCAGGCTTATCTTTTCTGGGAAAACATAGATAAAAACCTGCAAAATCTTTCCTTACGTTTATCATCGGGAGTAAAAGAAAAAACAGACCTGATCATTTTACCGGAGATGTTTAATACCGGCTTCAGCATGAATGCTCCGGAACTTGCCGAAGAAATGAATGGGAAAACAATGCAATGGATGCATCAAATTGCTGAAAAGTACGAATGTGTAGTAACCGGAAGTTTGATTATTAAAGAAAATGAAAACTATTATAACCGATTAATATGGATGCTGCCTGATGGCAATTCCAGTTATTATGACAAAAGACACTTGTTTGGCTTGGGAGATGAAGACAAAAACTACACTCCAGGAAATGAAAAAGTTATTGTGGAGTTGAAAGGATGGAAAATACGTTTAGCCATTTGCTATGATTTGCGCTTCCCGGTTTGGCTTCGTAACCAAAATGAAGAATATGACATATTGTTATTAATTGCCAGCTGGCCTGATAAGCGCTCCGCGCACTGGAAAACACTCATCCCAGCACGTGCAATTGAAAACCAAAGTTATGTGATTGCGGCCAATAGAGTTGGCCATGACGGAAAAGAAGTTTATCACAGTGGTCACTCCATGTGTATCGATCCTATGGGAAAAACAGTTTATTATAAGCCGGAAGATGAGGATCTATACACGTTTAGCATTGGCTATGAAGAACTGGTAAAAACCCGCAAAAGCTTTCCTTTTTTAAAGGATGCGGATAATTTTAAAATTATTTAACCGATATAGGCTCAAATGTTTAGTCGTAGAAATTTTATTAAAACAACAGCTATCTCTGCATCATTAATTGCGGTAGATAAAAAAAGTATGGCAGCAATAATTCCTCCTGTCACACCTTCCAATGGCAAACCAATCGTGATTTCCACCTGGGATTTTGGAATAGCAGCCAATAAGGAAGCATGGGCAGTCTTATCTGTCGGAGGAAGCGCATTAGATGCAGTAGAAAAAGGCGTACGCGTACCAGAAGCCGATCCTAAAAATCAATCGGTTGGATATGGAGGATTGCCAGATAGAGACGGCCATGTGACCCTTGATGCCTGCATCATGGATGAAGCCGGCAATTGCGGCGCCGTTGCAGGATTGGAGCATATCATGCATCCAATTTCAGTTGCCAGACTGGTAATGGAAAAAACACCACATGTAATGCTTGTGGGCGATGGCGCACTTCAATTTGCATTAGAAAACGGTTTTAAAAAAGAGAATTTATTGACGAAGGAGAGTGAAAAAGCGTGGAAAGAATGGCTTAAAACAGCCAAATATGCTCCAATAATGAATATTGAAAATAAACTCTATGAAAAAGCCGCCCCTACCAAATTACCTGGAAATCAATACAATCACGACACCATTGGCATGTTGGCACTTGACGCTAAAGGAAATTTATCAGGCGCCTGCACAACAAGCGGAATGGCTTTTAAATTACATGGTCGTGTAGGTGATAGTCCGATTATTGGTGCCGGTCTCTATGTGGATAATGAAATTGGAGGTGCTACATCTACAGGTGTAGGTGAAGAAGTAATCCGTAATGTCGGAAGCTTCCTTGTTGTCGAACTGATGAGACAAGGCTACACTCCTCAGGATGCCTGCAAAGAAGCGGTCATGCGTATCATCAAGAAAAAACCTGAAATTGCTAAAAAAATACAGGTAGGCTTTTTAGCCTTAAATAAAAAAGGAGAATACGGCGCTTACGCCATTCAGCAGGGCTTTAGCTATGCTGTTTGTACAGAACAGCAAAACGATTTACTGATTCCGGGAAAAAGCTATTATTAATACTCAATTATGGTAAATATGGAAGTTTGCGCAAATTCCCTGGAATCGGCGCTTGCAGCACAAAAAGGTGGGGCAATACGGGTAGAACTGTGTGACAATTTACCTGAAGGTGGAACAACCCCTAGCTATGCACAAATTGCATTGGCCAAACAAAAACTACACATTAAAGTATATCCCATTATACGACCACGTGGAGGCGATTTTCTATATTCAGATCTGGAGTTTGAATTGATGAAAACAGATATTAAAACCTGCAAATCACTAAATTGTGATGGTATTGTTATAGGTATTTTAAAAGCCGACGGTAGTGTAGACCGCAACAGATGTGCAGAATTAATTGCATTAGCTGCCCCAATGCCGGTTACCTTCCATAGGGCTTTTGATATGTGTAATGACCTGCAAAAAGCATTGGAAGATATTATCGAACTGGGCTGTGAACGAATTCTGACCTCCGGCGGCGAATCATCTGCACTTAAAGGTGCCGAAACAATTGCGAGACTGATTCAACAGGCAAATGGAAGAATCATCATTATGCCTGGTGCGGGTGTTTCAACCGACAATATCAGAACGATTATTCAAACTACAGGAGCAACAGAGTTTCATGCTTCGGCAAAACAAGCCGTAAAAAGCCTTATGCAGTTTAGAAACTCCAGGTTAAACATGGGAACAGTAGAAGATGAATTTAGCTATGATATAACTAATAGCCAGATCGTTAACACCTTAATCAAACTAGCAAACACATCTTCATAAATCTACTTGCCGTTTATTCTATGGGCACGTATGTCAAGCTACGTCACATTAAATCTACCACGGATGAAATTCCCATAAAATAATCGAGTCAAAATCTTATATTTGCGCCACTGATGAAGCACATACGTAATTTCTGCATAATTGCACATATTGACCACGGTAAAAGCACTTTAGCTGACCGTTTATTGGAATACACTAAAACCATTAGCCAAAGAGAGGCTCAAGCCCAGTTGCTTGATAACATGGATTTAGAGCGTGAACGTGGTATCACGATAAAAAGCCACGCCATACAGATGAATTATAAGGTTGGCGAAATTGAATACAATTTTAACCTGATCGATACTCCTGGACACGTAGACTTTTCTTATGAAGTTTCACGTTCTATTGCGGCTTGTGAAGGTGCTTTGCTTATTGTAGATGCATCCCAGGGTATTCAGGCACAGACCATTTCAAATTTATATCTGGCTTTGGAGCATGATCTCGAGATTATTCCGATTTTAAATAAAATGGATTTACCTGGAGCGATGCCGGAGGAGGTGAAAGATCAGATTATTGATTTAATCGGTTGTAAACGCGAGGATATTATTCCAGCATCTGGTAAAACAGGCATGGGTATCCCAGACATTATTCAAGCAATTGTGGATCGTGTCCCTGCTCCTGTTGGTGATCCTGAAGCACCACTGCAGGCATTAATTTTTGATTCGGTTTTTAACCCCTTCAGAGGTATTATTGCCTATTATAAAGTAGTAAATGGTGAAATTAAAAAAGGTGACAAGGTTAAATTTATCAATACAGGCAAACAATATCTAGCTGACGAAGTAGGGATTCTAAAATTGGATATGTCGCCACGTAATGTGGTCAAAACCGGCGACGTAGGTTACATTATCTCGGGGATTAAAGAAGCTCGCGAGGTAAAAGTTGGCGATACCATTACGACTGTTGACAGGCCTTCTCCAGAATCAATTCAAGGATTTGAAGAGGTCAAACCTATGGTTTTTGCAGGAATCTACCCTGTTGATACAGATGAATTTGAAGAGCTGCGTGAGGCGATGCATAAATTGCAATTGAATGATGCTTCCATTGTTTTCGAACCAGAAAGCTCTGCAGCATTGGGTTTTGGCTTCCGTTGCGGATTTCTGGGCATGTTACACATGGAAATTATTCAGGAACGTTTGGAACGGGAATTTGATATGACGGTTATTACAACTGTACCCAACGTATCTTACATTGCAAAGACCACCAAGGGCGAAGAAGTAATTGTCAACAATCCATCGGATTTACCAGACCCAAGCAAATTGGATTCTGTAGAAGAACCTTATATCAAAGCAAACATCATTACCAAAGCTGAATTTGTTGGCCCGGTAATGTCGCTTTGTATTCAAAAAAGAGGGATTATCGTTAATCAATCCTACCTGACTTCTGATCGGGTTGAATTGGTTTTTGAAATGCCAATGGGCGAAATCGTATTCGATTTTTACGACAAATTAAAAACTATATCCAAAGGTTACGCTTCGTTTGACTATCATCAGGTAGGTTATCGTAAATCGGATTTGGTAAGATTAGACATGTTGTTAAATGAAGAGCCTGTTGATGCTTTATCCTCATTAATTCACCGTAGTAACGCTTACGATTTCGGAAAGAAAATTTGTGAGAAACTGAGAGAGCTAATTCCCCGTCAACAATTTGAAATTAAGATACAGGCATCCATCGGTGCAAAAGTAATTGCCAGGGAAACTCTCAGTGCCCTACGTAAAGATGTGACTGCCAAATGTTACGGCGGTGATATTTCACGTAAACGTAAGTTACTTGAAAAGCAAAAACAAGGAAAGAAACGTATGCGCCAGGTTGGAAACGTTGAAATTCCCCAAACCGCATTTATGGCAGTATTAAAACTAGATTAATCACTGCCTTATTAGCTGACCTAAATATTAACCTAAACAATACCACTATTACATGCAATTATTAGACGGAAAATTCGCATCTGAGAAAATAAAACAAGAAATAGCAGCTGAGGCCGCAGATTTTTTAGCAAACAGCGGCAGAAAGCCACACCTGGTTGCAATTTTAGTAGGTAATGATGGTGGTAGTGAAACTTATGTGGCCAGTAAAATGAAAAACTGCGAAAAAGTAGGATTTCAATCCTCTTTGATCAGATACGACAGTAATGTGACAGAGGCCGAATTGCTGCAAAAAATTGAAGAAATCAATCAGGACAGCGGTGTAGATGGTCTGATTGTACAGCTCCCTCTTCCAAAACATATCGATCCCGAAAAGGTTACTGAAACAATTGACTATCGGAAAGATGTCGACGGTTTTCATCCGGTAAATCTGGGCCGAATGATGCGTAATCTTCCTTGCTTTATTCCGGCAACACCATATGGCATTTTGTTAATGCTGCAGGCCTATCAGATCGACACAACAGGTAAACATTGTGTTGTTGTTGGCCGTAGCAATATTGTGGGCAGTCCAATGAGTATTTTAATGGCCCGCAATGCTACTCCAGGAAACTGTACCGTGACCCTTACCCATAGTAAGACTACTAACTTAAAAGAAATTGCGCTTCAGGCAGATATTATAGTGGCTGCCATAGGTAAGAAAAATTTTGTTACCGCTGATATGGTGAAACCCGGAGCCATCATCATTGATGTTGGTATCAATAGGGAAACTTCAGAACAGACTAAATCGGGGTATAAATTATTTGGTGATGTTGATTTTGACAACGTTGCACCTAAATCTTCATGGATTACTCCTGTTCCCGGAGGTGTAGGTCTGATGACAATTGTTGGTTTACTTAAAAACACCCTGGCTTCGGCAAAAGGAGAAATTTACAACTAAACCTTTGGCCTAGCTGCCAAACAGCCTTTTGATCCAACTTTCTTTAAAACCTACATATATCCCGTCTGATCTGATTTCAACGGGATATCTTTCGATATAATCCCCTTGTCCCTCCGCACCGTACCCGGTATGCAAGTTATATTCCCAACGGTGAATGGGACAAATCAAATAGCCATTTTTGCACCAGCCTCCGCTCAAAATGCCACCAGCATGAGGACAATGATTCTGCACGACAAAAAATTCATCTTTATGTTTTACCAGGCATAACTTTTTACCACCCACCACAATTTGTTTAACAAATTCAGCTTCTGGTATTTCTGTTTCTATTTTATGCCACTTCAAATTATTCATGGGTTAGTCATATCTTAATGTCAATATACATATATTCTCATTTTCATAGAGATATTTATTTACCTTTGCGGTTCTTAAATATGGCACATCAAATACCAGAAGACGGCACGTTACTTCCTTTAATGGAAGAATTTTATACCATACAGGGCGAGGGATTTAATACTGGAAAAGCAGCATACTTTATCCGCTTAGGTGGTTGTGATGTAGGATGTCACTGGTGCGACGTGAAGGAAAGCTGGGATGCAGAACTTCACCCGCTAACTCAGGCCGACGATATTGTAACCAAAGCGGACAGCTTTCCAGGCAAAGCAGTTGTGATTACAGGAGGCGAACCTTTAATATACAATCTCGATTACCTGACCAAATCGCTTCGTAAAAAAGGAATATTAACTTTTATTGAAACATCGGGTGCCTATCCGCTTTCAGGTGAATGGGATTGGATTTGTCTCTCACCTAAAAAATTCAAAGCGCCCAGACCCGACATTACTCCCTTTGCCAATGAGCTGAAAGTGATTGTGTTCAACAAAAGTGATTTCGAATGGGCAGAAAAGTATGCTGAAACTGTTTCCGAAAACTGTAAATTATATTTGCAACCCGAATGGTCAAAATCTAAGGAAATTACACCCTTGATTATCGATTATGTAATGGCCAATCCAAAATGGGAAATATCCTTGCAAACACATAAGTTTTTAAACATCCCTTAGGAAGCATATTATTTTTTTCGCTACATTTAACACCATTGTTAATCTATAAGTAGCATTAATGAAGAAAATTACGCTTTTACTTTTCTTTTGTATTGTCATTAAAAGTGTCAGCGCACAAAATACCACTATAAAAAAAGCGCAAGCTAGTTTTGATAAAGCTCAGGATTACCTCAAAGCCGACAATTATGATCAGGCTTCGGCCCTATTGCAGGAGACCGTTAAAGCTGACCCCAATTTTCAGTTTGCTTATATACAACTTGCAGATTTACAAAGACGGCTAAAACTATTTGAAAAAGCTAAATCAAGTTACCAAAGTGCGATCAATTTAAGCGGAACACTTGACCCGAGAGTTTATTACGGTTTTGCCGAAGTTGAAATATATACAGGCGATTACAGCAATGCCTTAAAACATATAAATTCCTTTATTGAAAAATATAAAGGGAATGACACCGATTTTTTAAATAAAGCAAAAAAGTATCTGAAGGATTGTGAATTTGCCATTGAAGCATTAAAACACCCGGTAAAGTATGATCCTGTAAATATGGGACCCGAAATAAATTCGACCTATCGTGATTACTTCCCTTCTATAACTGCCGATGGGAGTCAGCTTATTTTTAGCAGAAATATTGATGGCAACGAAGATTTTTTCATCTCAAGCCGAAAAGATAAGAAATGGACAATCCCTACTCCACTAAGCCAAAAAATCAACACCTCCAACTATAATGAGGGAGCACAGTCTATCACGCCCGATGGAATGTATCTTTTTTTTACCGGCTGCAACCGCCCTGACGGGCTTGGAAGATGCGACATCTATTTAAGTCATAAAAATGGCACGGAATGGGGCGAGCCTTTTAATCTTGGTGCCCCAATTAACTCGCCATATTGGGAATCTCAACCCGCCATCAGTCCCGATGGAAGTACATTGTATTTCGTGAGTAACAGACCCGGAGGCCTGGGAGGCTATGACATTTGGAAAAGTTCGTTAAAAGCAGACGGATATTGGACTACCCCGGAAAACCTTGGGCCTAATATTAACACCCCATATGACGAGCATACTCCGTTTATACACCCCGATGGCAAAACCCTGTACTTTTCATCAAATGGCTGGCCCGGGATGGGCAATAAGGATATATTCCTAAGTCGCGCCAACGAAAACGGAACATGGTCCCGCCCCGAGAACATCGGCTATCCCATCAATACGTTTAACGAAGAAACGGGTTTAATCGTAACCCCTGACGGTAACTACGGACTCTTCTCATCAACCTTGGAAGGTGGGTATGGTGATATGGATATTTACCAGTTTAAAATGCCTGTAGATAAAAAGCCACTCCCTATTACTTATGTAAAAGGAATAGTTACCGATAAAGAAAGTAATGCTTTTTTAGAAGCCAGAGTTCAGGTAGTCAATTTAGCGTCTAAAAAAATAGCCTATAATGATTTCACATCTTCAACCACAGGCGATTTTCTGGCTGTAATGCCAATTGGTAGTAACTATGCCTTTAATGTAAGTGCCGATGGCTATCTCTTCTATTCAGAAAACTATCGACTGGACAGTGCTTACGTTAATACTCCTTTTTTCATAACTGTAAGCTTGGACAAACTGAATACCGGTAAAAATATGATCTTGAAGAATATTTTTTTCGATACCAACGAATATAATCTTCTGCCTGCTTCTTTGACAGAATTAAATACACTTAAAGAGCTACTCAATAACAACAGCGGGCTACATATAGAAATACAAGGTCATACAGACAATACTGGCAGTAAACTTCAAAATGAAAAATTATCACTTCTACGTGCGAAGGCAGTTTATGATCAACTGATAGCCCTTCACATTGCTGCCGAAAGACTAACCTTTAAAGGATATGGAGAAACCAGGCCTGTAGCATCAAATGACACAGAAACCAACCGAAAACAAAATAGGAGAACCTCTTTCGTGATTACCAAAATCTAAATTGAGAACAATCTCATCTATAAAAAAAGCGGTTAAATCACCGCTTTTCTCACTCTTATTAATTTAGTTAATAGTTCTTCTATTAAATCCAGATGCAGCATATTAGCACCATCAGATTTTGCATTCGCCGGATCAGGGTGGGTCTCAATAAATAAACCATCTGCTCCTACTGCAATCGCCGCTTTTGCAATGGTTTCAATCAATTCTGGTTTGCCTCCGGTAACTCCCGAACTCTGATTAGGTTGCTGCAACGAATGCGTACAGTCCATCACAACCGGAACACCGAAACTTTTCATTTCTGGTAATCCACGGTAATCAACAATCAGATCCTGGTAACCAAAAGTATTGCCCCTATCGGTAAGGATAACCTTGTTATTACCCGACTCAACGATCTTTTCTACTGCAAATTTCATTGATCCAGCAGAGAGGAACTGTCCTTTTTTTACATTCACTACCTTATTGGTTTTGGCAGCTGCAATCAATAAATCGGTTTGACGGCAAAGAAAGGCCGGAATCTGTAGTACATCGACATACGCTGCAGCTATAGCAGCTTCAGCACTTTCATGAATATCGGTAACGGTTGGCACATGAAAAGTCTGGCCGATCTTTTCTAATATCCTAAGTGCCTTCTCATCTCCTATACCGGTAAAAGATCCACCTTTAGACCGGTTTGCTTTACGGTAAGAGCCTTTAAAAATAAAAGGTATTTCAAGCTTATCAGTTATCGTTACCAGGCGTTCTGCAATTCTAAACGCAATTTCTTCTCCTTCAATAGCGCATGGCCCAGCCATTAAAAAGAAATTATCAGAATCAGTATATTTTAATTTTTCTAAATAGTTTAACATAGTTAAGATTTGTGACATGAGATTCAAACTTCATATCTAGCATTAATTTCCCAATTCGGACATAAATTTTATCCGCATCAGCTGTATTTCTTCACGAGAATAATCCGTTTCTCCCAGTTCTTTCAAGGCATCTTCAATTGAGTCATTTTCGGCCGATTGGAAATAGTCGAACACTTCATCCTGCCTGTCTTCATCAATTACCTCGTCTACAAAATAGTTCAGATTAAGTTTTGTTCCGGAATTTACAATTGCTTCAATTTCTTTTAAAATGTCATCGTAGGTAATTCCCTTAGCCCGCGCAATATCTTCCAATCCTATTTTTCTATCTATGTTTTGGATAATGGAAACTTTTAACTGCGATTTGTTGGCCTGAGTTTTAATGATCAAATCTATCGGACGTTCAATATCATTATCCTCAACGTATTTTTTGATTAACTCCAGAAAAGGAGCACCAAACTTTAATGCTTTGCCATTACCAACACCTGATATTTGTTTCAATTCATCCATAGCGATAGGGTAATGCGTACACATTTCTTCTAATGACGGATCCTGAAAGACAACAAATGGCGGTACATTTTTTTGCTTGGCTATCTTCTTACGCAGATCTTTTAACAATTGTAAAAGCTGTGTATCCAGTGTTCCTGTCCCCTGTTTTACATCATCGTCATCATCATCTGCCCCACTCTCAATTGGTTCATTTAATATAAATTTCAGACTATATGGATTTTCAATAAAATCACGCCCGGAATTTGTTAAACCGAGTAAACCGTAATTGTCTATATCTTTCGAAAGAAAATTATTCAATACGGCCTGCCTTACTAATGATTTCCAGTGATTCTCACCCTCAACAACCCCTACACCAAACTCAGGCAATTTACTATGCTCATAAGCGATAGTCTGGGCTGTTTCAGATCCCATAATCACATTCAGGATATGAGAATCGTCAAACTTCTCACCTATTTTCTGAATCAGTTTTAAAAGAACGGTTAATGACTCTTCTGCTTCAAATAGTTTTTTTGGCTTTTTACAGTTGTCACACATGCAATTACAACCGGTCTCATTAAAATTCTCGCCAAAGTAATGAAGAATCTGCTTTCTTCTGCAAACACCAGATTCAGCATAATCAATTACTTCTTTCAGTATCTGGGTACCTATTTCTCTTTCAGAAACAGGTTTATCTTTCATAAACTTAGCCAGCTTATCTACATCCTTTTGTGCATAAAAGGCAATACAAACACCTTCACCTCCGTCTCTCCCTGCTCTTCCTGTCTCCTGATAATAACCTTCCATACTCTTCGGAATATCATGGTGAATCACAAAACGAACATCAGGTTTATCAATCCCCATTCCAAAGGCAATAGTTGCTACAATAACCTCCACATCTTCCATCAGGAACTTGTCCTGAGTTTCTGCTCTAACTTTTGGCTCAAGTCCTGCATGATAAGGCAAGGCTTTTATTCCATTCAGGTTTAAGGATTCTGCAACCTCTTCAACCTTTTTCCGGCTCAGACAATAAATAATTCCAGATTTACCTGTATTGTATTTGATATATCTGATCATCTCTTTCAATACATCACGCTTGGGTCTGATCTCGTAAAACAGGTTTGGCCTGTTAAAAGACGACTTAAACAAGGTCGCATCACTCATGCCCAGGTTTTTAATTATATCCTGTTGAACCTTCGGTGTTGCGGTTGCAGTAAGTGCAATAATAGGAATACCCTCACCTAAACCGCTAATTACCTGTCTGATTTTACGGTATTCAGGTCTGAAATCATGCCCCCATTCCGAAATACAATGAGCCTCATCTACCGCTACGAAAGATATTTTAATCAATTTTAAAAAATCAATATTATCTTGCTTGGAAAGCGACTCGGGAGCTACATAAAGTAGTTTGGTCTGTCCGTTCAATAAATCACTTTTTACCTGGGTAATTTCTGTCTTGTTTAAAGACGAATTTAAAAAATGTGCAATACTATCACTTCCCCCGAAAGCTCTCAACTGATCTACCTGATTTTTCATCAACGCAATTAAAGGAGAAATAACAATTGCAGTGCCTTCATTCATCAATGCTGGCAACTGATAACATATGGATTTCCCCCCGCCTGTAGGCATGATCACAAAAGTGTTCTTCTTCTCAAGAACGTTGGTGATTATTGACTCCTGATCACCTTTAAAATTATCAAAACCAAAAAAGGTTTGTAAGTTGTCAAACAACGACTTTTTCACATCCATTTCGTGTATAAAATATTCAGTGCTATTTTTACTTCAAAATAACATAATTTTGCACTAATTCAAAGCATCAATATACTAATAAATTCTGTTTGAAAAGTAAAAAATCTATTATCGAAGCAGGGGTCAGCACTTTACAGTTAGAAGCTCAGGCTATTTTAGACCTGATAAAAAACATAAATGATGATTTTGTGAAAGCCGTTAACCTGATCATCAAAAGTGAAGGCAGGGTAATTGTAACAGGAATCGGCAAAAGTGCTATAATAGCACAAAAAATTGTGGCAACCTTTAACTCTACCGGTACTCCCTCTATATTTATGCATGCTGCTGATGCTGTCCATGGCGATCTGGGCATGATCCAAAAAAACGATATTGTCATTTGTATTTCCAAAAGTGGAAATACCCCTGAAATAAAAATACTAGCGCCATTATTAAAACAGTCAGGAAACCTTATGATTGGAATGATAGGGCAGCTAAATTCGGAACTTGCCAAACAAGCTGATCTTATTTTAAACACTACCGTTGAAAAAGAGGCATGTCCGCATAATCTCGCCCCTACGACAAGTACAACAGCACAACTAGCTATGGGTGATGCGCTTGCCATTTGTTTATTACATGCGCGAAATTTTAATGAACAGGATTTTGCCAAATACCATCCCGGTGGATCTCTTGGAAAGAAATTATATTTGAAAACAGGAGATCTTGCCTTAAAAAATCAGAAACCTAGCATTAGTGCCGATGCATCTGTAAAAGACGTCATTATTGAAATTAGTCAAAACCGTTTGGGTGCAGTAGTTGTTGTTCGGGAGAATGCAATTTTAGGTATCATTACGGATGGAGACATTCGAAGAATGCTCGAAAAACATTCTGATTTAACCAATATTAAAGCAAGCGACCTGATGAACCCTAATCCCAAAAAGATTGAAAAGGATCTTTTAGCACTACATGCGCTCGAAATTATCAAAGAGAATAATATTACTCAATTGTTGGTTACTGATGCCGGAAGTTATTTTGGTATCGTACATTTGCACGACCTTCTTCAGGAGGGTATAATTTAACACTTTCTATTATAGCATGAATAAGAATAACTATGCATTGATCATGGCTGGTGGAGTTGGCAGCCGTTTCTGGCCTGTAAGCAGAACTGAATTTCCAAAGCAATTCATTGATTTCTTTGGCGTTGGAAAAACCCTGATTCAGAGCACTTATGACCGTTTTTTAAAAATCTGCCCGCCCGAAAATATTTTCGTGGTAACCAACGAGATTTATACGACAATTATCAAAGAGCAGCTACCGGACCTTCATGAAAACCAAATTCTGGCCGAGCCAATTATGCGCAATACTGCACCATGCATATCCTATGGCTCGATGAAAATTGCCAGTCTGAACCCAAACGCAACCATTGTTGTTGCCCCGTCAGACCATACCATCACCAATCAAACTGCATTTGTAGCTGCTATAGAGCAGTCGTTACAAGCTGCAGCAGAAAACAACTGTTTGATTACACTCGGTATTAAACCAAGTCGCCCCGATACGGGCTATGGATATATTCAGTACATCGAAAATACCTTAAAAACAGACAACCAGATTCATAAAGTAAAAATCTTTACCGAGAAGCCGAACATCGACCTAGCCAAGTCATTTGTGCAGAGCGGCGACTTTTTATGGAACGCAGGGATATTTATCTGGTCGGCTAAAGCGATCAATGAGGCTTTTTCCAAACATCTTCCTGATATGCATGAGATATTCTTGCAGGGAAGATCGCTGTACAATACTGAAAATGAAAAAGATTTTATCAGTGATGCCTATCAACAGTGCACCAATATATCAATAGACTTTGCAATCATGGAAAAAGCAGACAATGTCTATGTATTGCCTGCTGATTTTGGTTGGTCTGATTTGGGTACCTGGGCCTCTATATACGATATTGCAGCACATGACTATGTAGGAAACGCAGTTATACCAGCAGAAAAAGTGATGATGTTCAACTCATCGAACTGCATGGTAAATGTACCAAAAGAAAAGCTGGTGATTTTACAAGGACTACACGACTACATTGTTGTTGAGTCAAATAATACCCTACTCATTTGTCCGCGTGCCGAAGAGCAAACCATTAAGCAGGTGGTTGCCGACGTAAAAAACAAATTCGGCACTAAATATATCTGATACTAAATCGTATTCTACGCAAACACATCCGGATCCGGGCTAATACCAGGTCCGGATATTTTTTTTAACTTCTAATACCCTGTACTTTTACCATGAGCCGTTTTTTATATGGAATTGACTTCGGAACAACCAATTCTGCCCTATCTATCTATGACGAAGAAAAAAAGGAAATCACAGATACGATTATTGTTCCTTCCATTTTATACTTTCAAAGCGAGCAAAGTGCATCAGAACCGTTAAAATATGTGGTAGGAGAAGCGGCCATTGCGGCTTATATCAGCGATGGAATGAAAGGACGATTCATGAAATCCATTAAACGTATCCTGCCGAGAAGCAGCTTTATTGAAACAAAAATTCACCATAAGAGGTTCAATGCAGCAGATTTAGTTACGCTAATATTAAAAGAATTGAAAACCAGGGCCGACCAGATTACCGGAATGGACTGCCGGAAAGCAATAATAGGTCGCCCCGTTTTTTTTGATGACGACAATACAGCAAAAGATGTGCTGGCGCAAAAAAGGCTGAGCAAAGCTGCCGAAAATGCAGGTTTTGAGGAAGTACGATTTCAATTTGAGCCCATAGGAGCCGCTTTTGCTTACGAACACACCATTAGTAAAAAGGAAAAAGTATTGGTAGCAGATTTGGGTGGTGGAACAACAGACTTTACCTATCTGGAGTTAGATCCTGCAAAGGTTGGACAGAAAGACCGAAGAAAAGACATTATTGCAACCGGGGGGATATACATTGGCGGCGACAGCTTCGACTCGGCCTTTATGTGGGAAAAAGGTACCCCTTATTTTGGAAAACATACCATGTACGAAGCCGCGCCCGGAAAGATGTTAAAAGTGCCTGTTTCCTTATTTGCCAATATCTGCTCCTGGGAACAGATGAATTTCTTTAACGGTTTAAAAGTAAAAAATGACATCCAAACCTATTACCACTACGCAAAACAGGATAAAACATTTAAAAATCTAATTACCCTGACAGACAACAACCTTGGATATTCGGTGTTTCAGGCTATCGAAAAAACAAAAATAGAACTATCCGGACAACCTTCATCCAAATTCAGTTATTCCAACCTGGAAATAGAAATCAACGAAGACATCTCTATCGAACAGTACAATCAGGTAATAGAAAAAGACCTCCGTAAAATAGACCAATATCTCGAAAGCTTCCTGTTTCAACACTAGATCAAGCCTCAGGATATCAATAGTTTGTTTTTAACCGGAGGAACTTCAATGGTTTTAGCCATAAAAAACCTATTTAAAACCAAATTTCCGCATACTCCTTTACATACCGGCGACAACTTCATGAGTGTTGCCAAAGGACTGGCTTATAGTGGTTATCTCTTTGACGAAGTTTAACCTTTTAAATAGTCATCAGTCAGCTATTGACGCTGTCTGATGGCTTCATATAAAATAACACCCGCAGATACGGATACATTGAGTGAGCTGATCTCTCCAATCATCGGTATTTTAGCCAGATGATTGGCCATACGCATAATCTCGTTAGAAATCCCCTCATCTTCCGACCCCATTACTATTGCCGTAGGCGCTGTATAATCAGGCGCATAAATCAAATCGTTTGTTTTTTCTGTACAGGCAACCACCTGCAGGCCACATTCCTGTAAATACAAGGCTACTTTATGCAAACTTTGGTGTCTGCATACCGGAATACTAAACAATGCTCCAGCCGAAGTTTTTATCGCATCTGCATTGATTTGTGCAGAATTTTTTGAAGGTACAATCAGCGCATGTACTCCTGCGCAAGCAGCTGTACGTGCTATTGCCCCCATGTTCCTAACGTCAGTAACCCCATCAAGTATCAGCACCAATGGAGTTTCACCTTTTTCATAAATCAATGGAATAATGTCCTCAATTTTTTGAAAAGCAATAGCAGAAATCACCGCAATAACTCCCTGATGATTCTTTTTAGTCATACGGTTCAGCTTTTCAACCGGCACATTATGTACCGGAATGTCAGTACCTTTTAACAAGGCCTTTAGCTCTAAAATGATTCCACCGGTAAGTCCACGCTGTACATAAATGCTTTCTACATCTTTACCAGCTTTAATAGCCTCTATTACAGCACGTATACCAAACACAAATTCATTATTTTCTTTAGGTCTTGAAGCTCGCCGCGTATTTTCCATGTATTATAAAATTGAAGCGCAAAAATAGGTATTCTTTTCCACATAGTTTTGTTAGCAAAAACCAAAAATTTAACCAAGTGATACCGGAAACAGAATATTAGGGAATGTCTAAATGTGAGTAAAGAAATACAGAAAGGACTTTTTTTTTGTATAATTTTGTGGCTATGAGTAACGATCACCCATCCCAAGGACAAGATAAAGCTAATTTCAGCGCCAGAAAAGCCAGGTTAAGCAATACCATGAGTGCTGCAGGTAGGATACCACCACAGGCGACAGACCTGGAAGAAGCTATCCTGGGTGCCCTAATGCTCGAAAAAGATGCCTTATCTACCGTAATTGATATACTTAAGGCTGATATGTTTTATAATGAAGGACATAAAAAAATCTTTGAAGCCATACAGGGACTTTTTCAAAAATCAAAACCGGTTGATATTTTAACGGTTACTTCAGAGTTGCGCACGCTGGGTCACCTTGAAATGATTGGGGGTGCCTATTACATCACCAACCTGACCAACAGAGTTGCATCTGCGGCCAATATTGAATTCCACGCACGGATTGTGTCTCAAAAATACATCCAAAGGGAACTCATCAGAATCTCTTCAGAAATTATTCAAAACGCCTACGAAGATACCACTGATATTTTTGACCTGCTGGATCATGCCGAAAAGAATTTATTTGATATCGCGCAAAATAACCTTCGTCGGGATACACAAAAAATGGACGAGATTGTAAAACAGTCTTTGGCCACGTTAGAGGAACTGCGTACCAAAAGCGATGGTTTAACAGGGGTGCCTTCCGGCTTTACCGATCTCGACCGTATTACCGGTGGATGGCAAGCTTCAGATCTGGTGATCATTGCTGCACGTCCGGCAATGGGAAAAACAGCTTTCGTATTAACTTGCGCTCGAAATGCAACTGTACAGTTTCACCGCCCCGCTGTAGTATTCTCTTTGGAGATGTCTTCTGTGCAGCTGGTTAATCGTTTGATTTCCGGAGAAGCTGAAATTGAGCAGGAAAAAATCAGAAAAGGAAACCTGGCCGAGTGGGAATGGCAACAGCTGCATAGTAAAATAGGTGGTCTTACAGAAGCTCCTCTCCTGATAGATGACACTCCAGCATTAAATATATTTGAATTCAGGGCAAAATGCAGAAGGCTAAAAGCGCAGTACGACATCCAGCTCATCATCATCGATTATTTGCAGCTGATGCACGGTAAAGGTGAAGGACAAGGTGGAGGCGGAAACAGGGAGCAGGAAATCGGTAGTATTTCAAGGGCGCTAAAATCGGTAGCCAAAGAATTGAACGTTCCGGTGCTGGCACTATCTCAGTTGAGTCGTGCGGTAGAAAGTAGACCGGGGGTAAATGGAAAAAGGCCAATGCTATCCGATTTACGTGAATCGGGGTCCATTGAACAGGATGCCGACATGGTACTATTTTTATACAGACCTGAATATTACGGCATCACCGAAGATGAACAGGGACGTTCACAAGCTGGGGTTGGTGAGGTAATCATTGCAAAACACCGTAATGGTGAAACGGGCATTGTGCCACTAAGATTTATTGGTAAATACGTAAAATTTGCCGATTTGGAAGAAAGTTACTCAACTCCCACTTCATTCTCTATGGATAGCCCAAGTGCAGGAATGGCACCATCTCAGGACTTTGACAGACCTGCTGGAAATGTCATCATCAAACCTTCCCGTATGGATGATATGAGTGATGACGCACCGTTTTAACAGTCTATAAAAAATAGCCCAGTAATATTCCCGCCAGCACAATGAAAGGTGTGCTTATTTTGGTATAATTTAGAATCAGGAAGGTGACTACCATAATTGTTATGGCCAGGGCATCTAAAGCAACCGGCAATAGCAACAGGATAAAAGCAGCTATAATAAAACCTACACTCACCGCATTAATGCCCGTCAAAGAGTATTTAATGCGTGTGATTTTTTTCAAATCCTCCCAAAAGGGAACAATAAACAACACCAGAATTAAACCGGGCAAATTAATCCCTAGCACACCGACAAATCCCCCTAAAATCTGACCGGTTATACCAAAACCAAAATTCCGCATACTTAAAGCACCCAGATAGCTCGTAAATGAAAATGTAGGTCCTGGTAAAGCCTGTTGTAAGGCAAAGCCCGACAAAAATCCGGAAGCACTTAAATATTGCTTCATCTGCACAAACTCGGTAAACATCAGCGGTACCAGCACTTGTCCGCCTCCAAAAATAACGATGCCGTTTCGGTAAAAATTCTCGAACAGCCTGATGGGTAGACTAAAAGGAGATGTCCGGTTGATAATAGCTCCAAGCAGTGCCAACAACAACAATACTCCAAAAAAGTAAGTCAGCTTTTTAGGATTAATATTAGAAAACAAATTCAATCTGATGGTACTCTCCTCGGCAGGTGTTCCTATAGCCGAAGAAACTATCCCTCCCAATAAAATAGCCAGTGGAAACACATAGGCATTTCTCAAAACCAAGGTAACAATAGCTGCAGAAATAGCCAGAAAAACAGTCAACTGGGATACCAGAACCCTTTTTGCAAGATTAAAAGCCCCATAGGCCACAATTCCCAATGCAATAGGTTGTATATATTCTAAAATTTCAGCAAACTTCTCTTTCTGATCAAGCTTAGCAAAACTGATGGCCGCAAAGGTCATGATGGCTGCAGATGGTAAAATCCAGATCAAAAAAGTGATAATGGAAAGCTTTAGCCCGCCCACTTTATAAGCTACACCTACAAGGGTTTGTGTTGAAGCCGGACCAGGCAACACCTGTGCAAGTGCATTCAGTTCCAGCAATTCTTCCTCGGAGACAAACCTTACGTTTTTTACAAAAAATTTGAGCAAAAGCGCCAGATGAGCCTGTGCGCCTCCGAAAGCGGTGAAGGTAAAAAGGATTACATTTCTGATAAATAACAATTGCCTTTTTCCCACAAGCTTTATTTAATCATCTTCATAATCTAAACCCGCTGCTGAATTGTAAGCGCCCTGCAACTCCGAAAAAGCATGCATATCCCTTTTATTTCGGGCTGCAGCCATCCCCTTCTGATAGGTTTCCAGGGCCTGATCGGTCTGGTCTATCCTCTGATAAAGCTTCCCCAAATGAAAATAAGTCCCCACATAATCAGGATGATCGGCTACTAATTTCAAATAATACTCCAGTGCTTTTTCAACATCGTTGCTATTGTTATATTCTGTAGCCAGTGCATACAATACGAACGGATCATTGGGGTCACTTTGTAAAAACTCCAATAACTTTACTAATCGGGTACTTTGCATTTTAAATCCCTGCTTTTTTAATTAGATTTGCAAAAAGACAATTTGAAGTCAAACAGCTTCATTACCTTTAAAAATCAATATGTAAACCTATGAAACCATCATGAGATTACAAGTAATAAAAAACGATTAAGGCTCATGATAGCTTCATAACCATTAAAAATCAATATGTAAACCTATGAAAATATTAGTTTGTATCAGTAACGTGCCCGACACAACGACAAAAATAACTTTTACCAACGATAATACACAATTCAACACTGCAGGTGTACAATTTATTGTGAATCCATATGACGAAATTGCGCTATCACGAGCAATTGAGCTTTGTGAAGGTGGTAAAGGCACAGTAACAGTGATCAATGTTGGCGAAAGCGCTACCGAACCAACCATAAGAAAAGCATTGGCCATCGGAGCTGATGATGCCGTTAGAATCAATGCTGCGCCAAGAGATGCCTATTTTACTGCTTACCAGATTGCAGAATATGCTAAAGCCAATGATTTTGACATGATCCTGTGTGGACGTGAGTCTATCGATTATAACGGCTCTCAGGTAGCGGCAATGGTAGGTGAATTTTTAGATATTCCTTCCATTTCGATCATCAAAAAATTAGACTATGATGGAAACACAGCCACAATTGAGCGCGAAATTGAAGGCGGTAAAGAGATCATTTCTGTAAGTGGCAAATTTGTAGCCAGTTGTGCCGAAGGTACAGCCGAACCAAAAATTCCAAATATGAGAGGAATTATGTCAGCGCGCACCAAACCATTACAGGTAGTAGAAGCCAAAGAGATAGCCCAACTTAGCAACGTACAACAATTTGAAACCCCTCCGCCACGTGGTACAGTTAAATTAATTCCTGCCGACGAGGCAACGAAACTAATCGACCTGTTGCACCAGGAAGCAAAAGTAATCTAACTGTTTCCGTTTCAAATTTTTAATCATTTAATAAAGAGCTTATGTCAGTTTTAGTATATGTAGAACAAGTAGATGGTAAATTTAAGAAATCTGTTTTCGAAGCAGTTTCTTATGCAAAGGCCATTGCAGATAAACAAGGAAGTAGTTTAACAGCCATTTCGATAGGTAACGTTGAAGAAAGCGCGCTTAAAGAGCTTGGAAAATATGGTGCATCTAAAGTACTAAATGTTTCCAACGAACAATTAAAGAATTTTGTGAACCAGGCTTATGCGGCTGTAATTGCAGCAGCAGCAAAGCAAGAACAGGCAGATGTTGTGGTTTTATCTAACTCCTTCTCTGGCAAAGGACTGGCACCACGTATTGCAGTAAAACTTGAAGCAGGTTTAGTTGACGGCGCAGTAGAACTACCGCAAACCGATGGTGGAAAATTTGCCGTAAAGAAAACAGCTTTCTCAGGAAAAGCATTTGCCATTACCGAACTGACTTCAGCAGTAAAAGTTATTGCCCTAAACCCAAATGCATTTGGTACAAAAGAAAATCCAACTGATGCAGCCATAACCGCCTTCAGTCCGGAAGTAAAATCAACAGATCTTGCCGCTATTGTAAAGGAAGTGGTTAGAGCAACCAATAAAATCTCTTTACCCGATGCAGAATTGGTAGTGTCGGCAGGCAGAGGCTTAAAGGGACCTGAAAACTGGGGAATGATAGAGGAGCTGGCTGGTTTATTGGGCGCAGCAACAGCTTGTTCCAAACCGGTATCTGATGCCGATTGGAGACCACATTCTGAACACGTAGGGCAAACAGGTATTGCCATTAGTCCTAATTTATATATTGCCATAGGCATTTCGGGTGCTATCCAACACCTGGCCGGTGTCAGTTCGTCAAAAGTAATTGTAGTCATCAACAAAGACCCTGAAGCCCCTTTCTTTAAAGTTGCCGACTATGGAATCGTTGGCGATGCATTTGAAGTAGTACCAAAATTAATTGAGGCATTAAAAGCACATAAAGGCTAACATTTGTCATTCTGGATCTGACGGAAGCTCAGAAAGAAACTCCGCCAGGTCCAACATGACATTTCAATAAAATGAAAAAAGTAAAACTAGATATTGTTGGTTTATCTTATAGCCAAACGCAATCGGGCGCCTATGCCCTGGTGCTGGGAGAAGTAAATGGCAGAAGACGTTTACCTATTATAATAGGTGCGTTTGAGGCGCAGGCTATTGCCATTGAGATTGAAAAAATGACGCCAAGCAGGCCTCTAACCCACGACCTGTTTAAAACCTTTGCCCAAATCTATAACATTGAAATTCAGGAAATTTTAATCTATAACCTGGTTGAAGGTGTGTTTTATGCCAAACTCATCTGTACAGATGGTAAAACTACCCACGAAATTGACGCACGAACCTCTGATGCAATTGCGCTCGCCGTACGTTTCAACGCTGTCATTTATACCTACGAATTTATACTCTCTTCGGCCGGTATAGTAATCGAAGGAAATGATTTCCTTTTCCTGGAAAATATTGACAACCTATCTAAGGAACAAGGTACAGAAGACATATCTTCTATTCCGTCTTCCAGCTATAAGTCATTAAGTATAGAAGAACTGAATCAAAAACTTCAGGAAGCAATTGCCGAGGAAGCTTATGAAAAAGCGGCCCGTATCCGTGATGAACTAAACAAAAGAAATAATGAACGTTAAGTTTCGCTTAACCCTGATGAGTTTTCTGCAATTTTTTGTCTGGGGTGCCTGGCTCATTACCATTGCTAATTATTGGTTTGGAACAAAACAATGGGATGGAACACAATTTGGAGCTATTTTTGCGACCATGGGTTTTGCCTCCCTCATTATGCCAACATTAACGGGCATCATTGCAGATAAATGGGTAAATGCAGAAGTCCTTTATGGCATATTACATATTTTGTATGCCGCAGTATTGTTTTATCTACCCCAGGTAAACAGTCCGAATGCATTTTTCTGGGTAATGTTACTGGCTATGTGTTTCTATATGCCAACCATATCACTCAGCAATTCGATCTCCTACACCACCTTAAAATCAGGTCGATTTGATGTCATTAAAGATTTCCCTCCGATAAGGGTATGGGGCACAATAGGCTTCATAGTAGCCATGTGGACTACCAATCTTACCGGCAACAAAGCCACAGCCTATCAGTTTTATATTGCCGGCCTGGCAGCCCTTGGACTGGGTATTTACGCATTCACCTTACCAAAATGCAGACCGCAAAAATTAATAGAAGAGAAAAAATCTTTTGCCCAAACCATAGGATTGGAAGCATTTAAGCTATTTGCCAATTACAAAATGGCCTTGTTCTTTATTTTTTCTATGTTTTTAGGGGGTGCATTACAACTCACCAATGCGTATGGTGATGTATTTTTGGACGAATTTAAGCTTTTTCCGACCTATGCTGATTCATTTGTGATCAAATATTCAACCATCATCATGTCCATCTCTCAGGTGTCCGAAACCTTGTTTATCCTGGCAATCCCCTTCTTCCTGAAGCAGTTTGGCATCAAAAAAGTGATTGTTATTGCCATGTTTGCCTGGGTTTTACGCTTTGGATTTTTTGCCTTTGGCGACCCTGCAGGTAATTTATGGATGATTGTCCTCTCCTGTGTTGTATATGGTATGGCATTCGATTTCTTCAATATTTCGGGCTCCCTCTTTGTCGAAACCTCTACCACGCCTAAAACCCGCTCATCGGCACAGGGTATGTTCATGATGATGACAAATGGATTTGGCGCTGTTTTTGGCAGTTTGATCTCAGGCTGGATGATCGACAAATACTTCACTAAATATTATAACGATGTACAGTCGCTGGCCACTTTTGCCAATACAGAAGCCGACAATAAACACCTGCTTTCATTTTTAAAAAACAAAGGCATCAGTGTATTGGATAATGGCAACCTGAGCAGGGCCCTGGATATAAAAGACTGGCACCACATATGGCTTTCGTTCACTTTATATGCATTAATCATCACTATTGCATTTGCTGTTATGTTTAAGCACAAACATAATAGTGCAGAAGAAAAAGCCATAGAAGCTTTAAATCATTAAAATACTGTTTTAAAACAGCAAAAAGGGTTTGTATCAAATGATACAAACCCTTTTTTATACATAACAACAGTCCTCTGTGTTTTATAATTACCTGTCTTTTAACGGTACAAATTTTCTATCGGTATGACCAACATAAATCTGACGTGGGCGACCAATAGGTTCTTTATTTTCATGCATCTCCTTCCATTGGGCAATCCACCCTGGTAGGCGGCCTAAAGCAAACAAAACAGTAAACATATCGGTTGGGAACCCTAAAGCCCGGTAAATAATACCCGAATAAAAGTCAACATTCGGATAAAGTTTACGCTGAACAAAATAAGGATCATTCAAAGCAGCCTCTTCCAGTTTCTTAGCAATTTCCAAAACAGGATCATCAATACCCAGTTTTTCAAGGATATCATCACATGCTTTTTTAATGATTTTAGCTCTAGGGTCAAAATTCTTATAAACGCGGTGACCAAAGCCCATCATACGGAATGGATCGTTTTTATCTTTCGCTTTGTTGATCCACTTTTCAGTATCGCCACCATCTTCCTTAATCAATTCCAGCATTTCAATCACAGCCTGATTGGCACCACCATGAAGCGGTCCCCATAAAGCATCAATACCAGCCGATACAGAAGCATACAGGTTACAATCCGATGAACCTACCATTCTTACTGTTGAAGCTGAACAGTTTTGTTCGTGATCAGCATGTAAAATCAACAATGCATTCATAGCTTTAACCACCACCGGATCAATTTCAATCTCCTCAGTACGTTGGCCAAAAATCATATTCAGAAAATTGCTTACGTAGTCGTATTTATTTTTCGGATAAATAAGCGGGTGACCTAAAGATTTTTTATAAATGAAAGAAACAATAGTCGGAAACTTCGCCAATAATTTAATCATCGTCAGATCCATTGTTTCAGGAGATGAATTGGCGTTTAAAGATTCAGGATAAAATGTCGACAGCGAGCAAACCAAAGAAGAAAGCTGAGCCATTGGATGCGATTTTGAAGGGTATCCATCCAAAAACTTTTTCATATCCTCATGTATCAGCGTATGTCTGCTAATTTGGGTCTGAAAGTTTGTAAGTTGGTCCTGCGTAGGCAAGTCACCATATATCAGTAAATAAGCTACCTCAATAAATGTCGATTTCTCTGCCAGCTCTTCAATCGGATAACCACGGTATTTTAAAATACCCAGTTCGCCATCCAAAAACGTAATAGCACTTTTGGTAGAGCCCGTATTTTTGTAACCAAAGTCTAAAGTGATATGACCGGTTAAATCTCTAAGTTTAGAAATATCAATAGCCTTCTCTCCTTCAGTACCGGTAATAACAGGAAATTCATACACTTTTCCATCAATCTTAATTTCTACAATATCTGACATATATATTCTTAAATTTATAAAAACAAACTTAACTAATCTATTCCGATTAGTATTTAGCTTACTATAACAAAGCTGTTAAATTATTATTAAATGAGCGTCAACACCAAGTAAGAATCAAAAAAATTACTTGACGGATTTGATCTCTTCCAACACCCGGCCACACTCCATCATCTCATCCCCATAATAAGGATTTTGTATTTTCTGTTCAGCAGCAAGCCAGTCGCCACCATCACCATTATTGGCCATCGGACAGTGCTGTATAAAAATGGTCCCCTTCACTACATCAGCATGCTTAAATAAAGCGATGACATCGGAACTTAGCGAAGTAAACTCATGACGTTGCGTTTTAATATCTTTTGCATTCGCAATTTTATCTGCAATCAGCGAAGTATTTTCACAGCCTTTATAATTGGCCAGATCCGTTTTAAGCACCGCAGCAGCTTTTTGCGCATCTTCAAATTTTGTACCCACCAAAGCATCTTTTAAAGCTATATAACCATTATAAATGGCCTGAACCTTAGTGTCTTTTAATTCAACACCTGCAGCCGTTGTTTTAACGGTTGTGGATGTTGTATCTGAATTCCCTGCTACTTTCTTATCGGTATTTGTGCAAGAAACTATCCCTGTTATCAGCATTACTGCAAGATATTTTCTCATGTTCTGTTTTTTTGGTTAAAATAGCATTTTAATTTTAAATAAATAAAAAAGCTCCTGAAAAAAACAGGAGCTTTAAGAAAATTTTAATTATTTTATACTTGTCGCTCAAATTCATGAGGCAACAACGAGGCAAATTACCACCTATAATTTAAATCCATAAGCAATACGTAGTGCCACCTGCCCTACTGTTCCGCCACCAACGGGTACACCTTCATATTTAACGCCCAGATCCAACCCACTGCTCCATGCATATCCTAATGCAGGCGAATAAACAAAATGAGTACCAGCTCCATTGGTTACCCCAAATGCAGCACCAGCTTCACCTAAAGCGTAGGCTCCAGACCCGCTATCGTTTAAAAACACCTTCACACCCGCTTTTAGAGGAATATAACCATAGTCGCTCACTTTAACGTTGTTGGTCAGCTCTTTTCCTATAAAATGGGTATAACCGGTAGTTACCGGAATCGAGACCTGTTTTGACACGTCAAATTGCAGCCGTGCATCACCACCAACAGCAAAACTATATCCATCATTGGTAGGAATACCTAAATTCAAACCAATTCCTAATTTTTGCGCATTTGCATTCGTCGTAAAAAATAATGCCACAACAGCTACTGCAGCGGCCATAAATCTAATCGTACTTTTCATATCGCTTTTTGTTTAAATTAAAAATAAAAACAGTTTTTAATTACTGTATTATACTATAGAAAACAAACAGCATGCCATGTAAGAAAAAATAATGCGAAAATTGATATTTTAAAGGAAATCAGGCCATAAAAAAAAGGTTGTATCAACCACTGATACAACCTTTTTTATTAGCTAATTTGGCTATTACAATTTAAAGCTATAAGCTAAACGTAAAGCAAACTGACCGTTTTGTGGTCTGAATGTGTTTGAAGTTCTTTGTTGAGTAACACCTTCGTATCTTGCACCGATATCAAAACCACCTGCAGTTTGGTAACCTATACCACCTGAATAAATGAATGACTCTTTAGCATCTTTTTTAGTACCGAAACCAAAACCAGCATCACCTGATAAATATAAACCACCAATTTGAGGGAATACTTTAACACCAGCTTTTACCGGAATGAAATTGTAATCATCACCTTGGTTATCTTTTGCTTTATATGAAGTGTAACCTCCGGTTGCAGTAAGTGCCAATTCTCTTGATAAATCAAACTGGAAACCTAAGTCTGCACCATAAGCATATTTAAATGGAGAACCATCTGTTGGCGCACCAGCGCTGATACCTAAACCTAAACGAACACCTTTAGCATTTTCTCTTGTTTGCGCCTGAGAAGCTGTTGCAGTGAAAATGAATAATCCTGCTGCAATAGCAAACATTTTTGTAACTTTTTTCATTTTTAATTTTTCTATTGTATAAAACTTATTTGTGTATTATAAACAGTAATTTAATTCTCGATAAATTATAAATACCTCAAACTAAAAACATGCTTACTCCTCACCTCTTTGCAAACAGTATGCCAATATTAAATTACTGTTAACAATTTAGATAGAATATAAATTAAAATGAAAGCAAAAATATTACAAAAAAACTACCGTATGACATCAAAATGACTATTATAGAACGATAGTGCCTGGGCTGTAGGGTCGGTTTCATCATCCGAAGGTATCCAATTTATTTTAACCCCATCCTTTTCCATTTTTCTGAAAAAAGTCATCTGACGCTTTGCAAACTGACATATCGCAATGGTTAATTTTTCCCGCAGCTCATCATACGAATTTTCACCAGAAAGATAAGCCACAACAAACTTATATTCAAGTCCGTAGAAGATCAATTTCTCTTTCGAAACCCCATTTTTTATCAATTGTTCTACCTCATCAATCAACCCCTCTTTAAATCTCCTTTCCAATCTGTTCGAAATTCTGCTTCTTCTCAAATTAACCTCAGGTTCCAGCCCTATCACACAGTAATTAAAAACAGGTCGCTCCTTCCTTTCCAGTGTGTGTGCCGACAGGTAGGCTGATACTTCTATTGCTCTCAGAATTCTTTTTCGGGAGGACAAGTCGGCATGGGATCTGAATTTATGAGAATATTTTGACAAAATGCTTTTAAGCTCATCAGTCTCTGCTTTTGCCAAAGATGCCCTCAATGTCTCATTTGGAGGAATAGATGTATATTCATGATCCTGTAACAAGCTATGAATATACATTCCGCTGCCACCACAAAGTACCGGAAGTGCATTTCTGTCAGTTAACTCCGCAAAAACCCGAAAGAAATCCTCTTTAAACTCGTTTACATTATAACTTTCGCCAGCTTTTCTAATATCTATTAAATGATAAGGAATTTTTTTGCCATTGATGACATACTCATTCAAATCTTTTCCAGTGCCAATATCCATTCCCTCAAACACTTGTCTGCTGTCGGCACTGATAATTTCGCCATTTAGTACATTTGCCAAATTGACAGCCAATTTTGTTTTTCCCGAAGCTGTAGGGCCTAATATGATCAATAACGGCTTTTTATCGCTCATCACTATACATTAATTTTAACATTAGCATACCCATTTTTCTTTTGGCATAGTCAAACAATTACTTCAAGTATAATATATATTTAAGATTTCCGGTATTAAAGACCGGCAAAAATCCCAGTTCAGATAAGCTTTTAGCAGGACTTTCTCTATCCTGGCTCACCCCCATTTGTGCTGAAACCGGCAACCGATGAGGAAAAAACCTAATCATATCTTCCTTACGTACCCAGATATGAGCAGGAGGCGTTACCTCTACCAACTTAAACCCAGATTGCACATAAGCATTACCAAGCGACCAATCGCGGTCTGCATAGCTCATCACATCATCTGGCTTTATCGTTTTTATCAAGTGTTTTAGCAATCTGGTAAAACCTCCGGTAACAGTAAATCCAATCAAGGTTGCAAACCTGATCAATTCTACAGACCGATGTCCTTCAGCTACTTTTTTCATATACCTTACATTACTAAAGCAAGCTACAGCCACCAGTTGTCCGTTGATATGAAGCCCAAATTTATACCTGGCTTTTGCAGAACCCTGAATATGGTTGCCCTGTAAAAAATCGTCTGCTTGCTGCTGATCAATTGGTCTGATAATACCTTTACGGCCATGCAAACGTTCATTTAATCCCAATACAGATTTAATCCTGCCCAACACCTGTGCAGTTCGGCTATGCCACACGTCTTCCCAAAGTTGTATTAAAGTAATGCCTTTAAACTGATAAATATTTTGCAATTCTATCAAGTCCTCTGCCCTATAATCATTTCCCAATGGTATCAAATTCAGAACAACACGATCATTACACCTTAACAAATCATATTTGTCCTGCGTAAAAGGAACAACTTCAATCCCCAACTCTTGTAGCACCAACAAAACACTGTTCTGCCAAATCAATCCTATACCCAACCTTTTTCCTTGTATAATTTGTAACCTTCGGCCAATGCACTTTCAATGTAAGACAAGAGTATATCGTCCAGCTTTTTGATATGAAAACACGACTTCCCTTTTAACAGTTTTAACAGCATTGGATCAAAAAGATGCTTCATTTCAGCTAATGCATATACAGGCATAAAATAAAAACCCACATGCCCCTTGTGTATCATTACCGCCGAAAAATAAACTTCAGTTCTCTTTTTTCCCTCAATTATCACATGTTTATCACTCCACAAATCGTAGGTGGTTTCACTATTGATTCTATTGTTGAAGCCCATTGCAACATATGGCTGCAACACAGCTCTTATGGTTTGGAAAATTTCTATAAAATCTGTTTTCATTGTCGTAATGATCTTCTAACTAAACAACACCTTATCATTCATATTGTTTAAGTTTCTTCGTCCAACCACCATTCTGTTGACGGATAAACTTCATCCAAAACCACTGCTTCTCCCAGCAAAGGGGTTGTTATTTTAACATCCGATGCTTTGGCTGCTTTTACAACCCGCATAGCCGGCTCGTTCCAGCTGTGCATGGCCAACGTAAATTTAGCCCAATGTACTGGCAACAATACCTTAGCATTTAAATCTTTGGCAGCCTGTACAGTCTGCTCCGGGAACATATGAATCAAGGGCCAGTAAGCATTGTACTGTCCACATTCCAATATAGCTATATCAAAAGGTCCATATTGTTCACCCGCTTTTTTAAAATGGCTATCATACCCCGAATCGCCTCCCAAATACAATTTATGCCTGGCAGCCTGCAAAACAAAGGCCGACCATAAGGATTGGTTCCTTTTAAATCCCCGGCCTGTAAAATGGCGGGCAGGTACAGCTGTAAACTTCAAGCCATTTGCTGTGGCATCTTCACCCCAGGCCAGTTCCACAATTTGATTAGCAGCTACTCCCCAATGTTCCAGATGTGCTCCTACACCCAATGAAGTCACAAAAAGCTTTGTTTTACTTTTCAGCTTCAAAATGCTCTGATAGTCCAGATGGTCATAATGATCATGGGTAATTAAAATGATGTCCAGTTCAGGAAAATCCTCTGCTTTCACAAAATCAGTTCCTTTATAACTTCCGGTTCCAATAAATGAGATTGGCGAAGGACGTTTGCTAAAAACCGGATCCACCAGAATTTTAACACCATCAACCTGCAGGAAATAAGAAGAATGACCAAACCAGGTTAACCTGGTTTTATCCGTTGGTGTAAAATCAGGGTCAACATGAGGCAGTGTCTTTTTGGGCGTACTATTTTCATTTCCCTTAATCATTCCGGCAATCATATCCCAATAACTCACTCCATCGGGTTTCATAGGCGTTGGCGATAAATTCTCCAAGGTCCCGTCGGCTTTAAAATTGGGCAGCTTCTTTAGCCGCTCTAATCGTGCGCCTTCTGGTGCACGCCCAAACACAGGCCAACTCAACACCCACATGGTTCCTAAAACCAGTACTACAATAACAACCAATAAAGCATACATAAACTTTTTCATTTAAATGGTGTATTAGGTCGCTGCCACCCCATCACTATCCTTATTTTTTTGCGCTGCAGTTACCGTTTTTTCTTCTTGTGCCGTTGGTGCAAGTTTTGCAACCAGGCTATTGCCCGCCAGCAACAGTTCATTGGTAATCGTTGTGGTATAATCGGCAATTTCAGCTTTAAAATCAACCACCGAAGCACCGGAACGGATTTCCTCCAGTCGCTTTTCCCACTGTCCGGTCAGTTCGGCCTGTGCAATTTTCTGATCCTTCACTACATCATATACCGCCAAACCTTTAGCTGTTGGCACCAGGTTGCGTTTTTCTCTGCTCACGTATTCTCTGTTAATCAGCGTTTCGATAATGGCCGCCCTGGTAGCTGGAGTCCCCAAACCGCTATCCTTCATCGCATACCTCAACTCCTCGTCCTCTATATCTTTGCCCGATGTTTCCAAAGCCTTCAGTAAAGAAGCCTCATTGTACATCGCTTTGGGTTTAGTTTGTTTTTCCAATAAAGCTTTATTGGTAACCGGCAGCTCATCGCCTTTTTTTACTTTCGGTAAAGCCGGATTTTCCTCATCCTTTTTCTCTTCGTCCGCTTCATTAAATACCGAACGCCATCCGGCCGAACGGATAACGGTACCGTTGGCAACGAATAATGATCCAGATTCGACCGATATCTTGGTAATTTCCTTTACACATTCCTGATGAAAGGCCTCAAGCATCCGTCCAACTACCATATCATAAATAGCCTGTTTATCACCACTTAACTGATACGGAGATTCGCCTGTAGGAAGTATAGCATGGTGATCAGTTACCTTTTTAGCATTTACGCTTCTTTTATTCAAGGGTACAGTCTGCAAAAATTCGGCTTGCTTACCAAAATCCTTGTGATCTTTCAACTTATCAATCAGCCCAGGTACCCCGGCAAATATATCATCACCAATATAACGGCTACCCGTACGCGGATAGGTCACCAGTTTACTCTCGTACAAACCTTGCAATAAACTCAAAGTCTGATCGGCCGTAAAACCTTTACGCTTATTGGCTTCCTGCTGCAAACTACTTAAATCATGCAGCAAGGGAGGTGGCTCCTTGCGCGGCTTCGCTTCTACACTCAATATCTTACCACCATTAGTAAAGCCAGAAGCTACATCTTCAATCTTAGCCAATAGCTCTTCCGCATCCTCCTTTTTGTCAAAATTATTGACAGACATCGCTCTAAACAACTGACCATCTTTATCCAGCTGTATGGCCAATTGATAATATGCCTGCGGGACAAAATTCTTGATCTCCAGATAGCGGGAACAAATCATGGCCAGTGTAGGTGTTTGCACCCTACCCAATGACAAAACAGAACGGTTCCCTGCCGAAATACTCAATGCCTGAGTAGCATTCATCCCTACCAGCCAGTCGGATTCCGACCTACAATGTGCCGAATTAAATAAAGTATCGTAATCGGTTCCCGGTTTCAGGTTCCTAAACCCTTCTTTTATGGCTTCGTCAGTTTGCGAAGAGATCCATAGTCTTTTAAAAGGTTTTTTACATTTCAGAAAATAGTAGATATAACGGAAAATCAACTCACCTTCGCGCCCAGCATCCGTTGCCACAATGATCTCTGTAGCTTCATCAAATAGTTTTTTTATAATATCCAGTTGCTTTCGTACCCCCGGATCCTCTACCATGCCGTCTTTGGTTTTTATCTTCCGGATGGCCAGTTTAAATTTCTTCGGTAGCATCGGCAAATGCTGCCTTCTCCAGCCAATAAAGCCGTACTCCTGAGGCGGCGCCAATTGCAGCAAATGCCCAAAAGCCCAGGTAAAAGAATAACCTTTCCCCTCAATATACCCATCTTTTTTAGTTGTAGCACCAAAAACCTTAGCCAATTCACGCCCCACCGAAGGTTTTTCTGCAATAACAATCTTCATAATTATTCAAATATATCTAAACCAACCTTAAATGTATTACAATGTGCGTCCACAATATCTTTAATGTTAGGCGAATAACCACCTCCCATACTTACCTGAACAGGCAATTGATGATCTTTACAAAATTGCAATACCATCCTGTCCCTTTCTTTACATCCCGCCTTAGTAACGGCCAGCTTACCTAATTTATCACTACCCAACACATCAACTCCCGATAGATAAAATACAAAGTCGGGCTGATGCGTCAAAAGCGATGGCAGCGCACGTCCTAATTTATCTAAAAAAACTTCATCTCCCAGTTCATCCTCCAAAGGAATATCCAAATCAGAAACCTCCTTTCTAAATGGAAAATTCTTATCTCCATGCATTGAAAACGTAAATACGCGCGGCTCCTGATCAAAAATCTCTGCCGTCCCATTTCCCTGATGCACATCTAAATCTATAATTAATATACGATGAGCTAAATCATTACTCAACAAATAGTTTGCTGCAATAGCCTGATCGTTCAGCAAACAGAAACCTTCGCCCCAATTGCTACCTGCATGATGCGTACCACCCGCCACATTATAAGCAATGCCATGTTTTATAGCAAACAAGGCTCCGTCAATTGTCCCTCTCGCTATCCTTATTTCGCGTTCCACCAATTGATCTGTCAAAGGAAAGCCTATCCGGCGTTGTTCTTTTGCAGGCAAACTAAGTGCCTTTAAATGCTGCCAATAACCTTCATCATGTGTCAATAAAACCACTTCCTCAGCCAAAGGCTCAGGCGAAAACAAATTAGCTGTCGTAATTACTCCCTCATGAAGCAACTGCTCGGGGATAAGCTCATATTTAACCATCGGAAAACGATGCCCTTCGGGCAAAGGATGTGCATATAAAGGATGCCATGCAATTTTAACCATGCTATCTTAAAATCTCCCCAACATGCTTTTCTATATTCTCACAAATTTCATTTACGGGCAGGTCGTTTGCATCCTCGCCAAAAGGATTTTCTATTTCCTCGGCAATTAGCTCCAGACTGGCCAATACATATAAAATAAAGGGAACAATAGGCACCACAAAATAGCCCAGACTAAACACCCAACCAAAAGGAAGGGTAATTACATAAATAAAGATAAATTTCTTGATAAAGGCACTATAAGAGTAAGGAATTGGAGTCCTCTTAATTCGCTCACAACCACCACATATATCAGTCAGCTGCTGAACATCTCCATTAAGTATAATCAGCTGTTCGTTGCTGATCTCACCGTTGGCCTGTAATTCAAAAATCCGGGACGAAATACTGGTGGCCACCTGGTTAGGAATATGCTTACCTCCATCTACTTCAATCAACAGACTGTTTTTACCAAAATACTGTTTCTCTCGTAAATGTTCTTTTAGGGCAAAAGCATATTTAGGGATAGCATAATCAAAAAACTCCAGATGTGCTGGTTTTAGTTTCAAGGATTTGATTTTAATGGCGAAATTACGACTCACATTGGTTAAGGCTCCCAATAATCTCCGACCTTCCCACCACCTGTCGTATGAAGTATTTGTACGAAACACCAGTAACATCGAAATCACAAAACCCAGCAGATTATGCATCATCCCTATATTTTTCACATAAGTTGTTTCGGCCAACTTCAGGTAATTCAATTCCAGGTAAGCGATAACACCCGAAAAAGCAGCAACACTTAACATCAAAGGCCACAAAGTCCTGATGGTATCTGCTTTATGAACATGAAATATAAAAGTTACCCAATCTTTTGGATTGTAATTTATCATAACAAATTAAAATGTTTTCGAAATACTTTGCTTTCAAATATCTATAAAAAACAAAGATAAATAGGTTGTCCTGACCATTTTATTATCCACAAAATAAGCATCGTGAAGCAAACCAAATGCTTTAGGACAGAATTACAAGATGTTAACCATTAGGTTTACTTACATACCTGTTTCCTTTTACATAATACCGCCAGGGCAGCAAAGCGTGGTCACCTGCATAATCCACACCAACCCTGGAAACCGCAGTGATGTGTTCACTTTTAATGGTCAAACCACGATCTTCAATCCAGATCTCTTCGCCACCAAGATCTTTCCCATTCAACATCCTGTCAATCCCCAAAGCCTTGGCCAGAGCACCGGGGCCGGCTGTGAGCCTTGGCTGCAGCACCGTCATATTTCTTCTGCTAAGCATAACTTCTAATCCGTCAACCGGCTCCACCCCTCTGATAAGCACTGCATGCGGCGTTCCCAAAGGTGCGGTAACTACATTAAACAGGTGATGAATGCCGTAACACAGATAAACGTAAGACAATCCCCCTGGTTCATACATCACTTTTGTACGGTCGGTAAAGCGACCACCGTAGGCATGTGAAGCTTTATCTTCAACCCCTTTATAGGCTTCAGTTTCTACTATGGTACCACCGGTAAGCTTCCCATCTACAAAAGTAAACAGTTGCTTGCCTAGCAGCTTAATGGCAAGCGCATTTACATCAGCTTCCTGATAGAAAGAAAAAGGCAATTTAGACATTCAACAAACTAACTAATTGCTTTAAGTATTCAGCGTCAACTTCATCAAAATGAGATAAATGTTCACTATCCACATCCAACACACCAACAATCTCTACACCTTTGTACAACGGCAAAACAATTTCCGATCGGGAGGCGGATGCACAAGCAATATGCCCCGGAAAAGCATCTACGTCAGGCACAACCAAAACTTCGTTTTGTAACCAGGAAGCACCACATACTCCTTTCCCTTTCCTGATCCTGGTACAGGCAACAGGTCCTTGAAATGGCCCCAACACCAACTCATCACCCTTCACCAGATAAAAACCCACCCAAAACCAACCAAATTGCTCTTTTAAAGCCGCAGCTACATTTGCAAGATTAGCAATCTGATCATCCTCACCTTCAATTAATGCTTTAATTTGAGGAATTAATGATTGATACTGACGTGCTTTATCTGCACTTTTTTCTATTACCAGGTCTTCTGCCATTGCTTGTTAATTTTCAACAAATTTAACAAAGTTAGAAACTATCCAAACTAAGCACTTCATTCCTGACAAAACATCCAGAATTCTCAAGTCCAAGGCAAACCTTCCTTAATGCCTTTTCCTCACATAGTTCACACCATCTCCACATATCCTTCACAAAAAGGTACCCTTTTGTGGGTTTTGTGTGAAGGATATGTGAAGAAAGCGTGAAGAATCGCTAACCTTGTGAAGAAACGATGTCTATTATTAATTTACACTCCACTCAGATTAAAATAAGTAGATTTGGCTTTTTTAACTGCGCCATCATCCAAATTAAAAGAGGGCAGCTAAAACTAACTCATAATAAATATCAAATGAATAAAAAAACCTTAGTCACTTCATTGCTTACCTGCTCATTGCTTACCGTTGGTGTTTTGCAATCGGGATATAAGCCCTGGGAAGAAGGCATGTTCCCATTAAGTGAGATCCACAAACTTAATTTAAAGAAAGCCGGTTTAAAGATCAGCCAGAATGAAATTTATAACCCTAACGGCACCAGTCTTGTCGACGCCCTTGTCAATGTAGGCGGTTGCACCGGATCATTTATTTCTAACCAGGGACTAATCATCACCAACCACCATTGCGCCTTTAGTGCTGTACAACAGGCCAGCACTCCCGAGCACGATTACCTGACGAATGGATTTGTAGCAGCCACACATGAACAGGAAATTCAGGCAAAAGGACTAACCTGCCGTATTACTGATAGTTATGAAGATGTATCAGACAAAGTTTTAGGTGCCGTTGCTCAGGTCACCGACCCTTCCTCAAGGTTAAAACTGATTAACGATGCCATGAAAAACATTGCGGTAGAAGCCGAAAAAAAAGATCCAACCATACAGGCTGAAGTATCGGAAATGTTTATCGGAAAAACATATGTACTGTTTAGATATAAAACCATCCAGGACGTAAGATTGGTATATGTACCCAACAGGCAGATTGGCGAATATGGCGGTGAAACCGACAATTGGGTTTGGCCCCGTCACACAGGTGATTTTTCTTTTATGCGGGCTTACGTAGCTCCAGATGGCTCACCTGCCAAATATGCAAAAACAAATATTCCTTATACACCTAAAAAATTCCTGAAGGTAAATCCCAACGGAACAAATGAAGAGGATTTTGTATTCATATTAGGATACCCAGGCCGAACTTTCCGCCACCGCCCTGCTCAGTTTATCGAATATCAACAGCAATACGTGCTGCCTTACGTATCTAATCTATACGATTTCCAAAATGCCAGTATGGAAAGCGCAGGCAAAAAAGACAAGGCCACCGAAATTAAACTGGCCACCCGGATAAAGAGAAACGCCAATGTATTGAAAAACTACAGAGGAAAACTTCAGGGCCTGAAAGGCATTGACCTGATTTCGCAAAAGAAAACCGAAGATGCTGCCCTTGCCAAATTTATCAACAGCAATGTAGACGTTAAAGCGCGCTACGGAAGCTTAATGACCGACATAGACAACCTGTATAAACTCATTAATGGTGATGCCAAACGGGATTTATGGTTGACGCAGATTTACAACTCAACCAGTTTATTGGGTGTGGCCAAAAACATCAATGCTTTTAAAACTGCACTTGACGCTCAGCCCGAAAATCAAAAAGAAGCCTTTTTTAGTCAGAACAAACCTCGCTTAAAGCAATTTTTAGCAAGTATTTATGATTCGTACGACATAGATGCGGACAAAAAAATATTTAAAAGAATGTTAAGTGATGCTTCAGATTTTTACATGGAACAACCTGTAAATGCATTAAATGAAGCCAAAATCAAGCAACCCGGCAACGAAAAAGTAATTGACGAATTTGTAGACCGCGCTTTTGGCAACAGCAAACTTACCGACAGCACTAACTTCTACAACAGTGTACTGTCATCTGTAAAATCAATTACCAGCTACTCTGATGAGCTTTTAGCTTTTGAAAAAAACATTGCTGCACAGATTGCAACACTAAAACCTGAAAAAGACCGAAGGGAAGGCACACTGAACAAATTGATGGGTGATTATGTAAACGTAAAGGAGAAGTTCCTCAAGAAAGACTTTATTCCTGATGCCAATAGCACTTTACGCCTTACGTATGGCTATGTAAGAGGATACTGGCCAGCTGACGCTTCATATATGCGACCATACACTACCATCAAAGGAATACTGGAGAAAGGTACTACCGGAAATCCGGAATTTGACTACCCAGCTCAAATCAGAGCACTTTGGGAGGCAAAAGACTTTGGAAGCTTCGAAAAAAAAGACCTCAAAGATGTCCCGGTTGCTTTCCTTTATAACATGGACACCACAGGAGGCAACTCAGGCTCTCCTATCATGAACGCTCAGGGAGAATTGATTGGGGTAAATTTTGACCGTGCATACGGCGCTACCATTAACGACTACGCATGGAATGAAAGTTATAGCAGATCTATCGGGGTCGACATTCGTTACGTACTATGGGTAGCATCGAAAATTGACAAAGCAAATTTCCTCTTGAAAGAAATAGGCGTTAAAATCTAATCATTTAAAATTATTTTATAATTACCAGAAGAGGGTGTTCGAGATGACAATTACATCATTTTGAACATCCTCTTTTTAAACACAAAACACATGAGAGTAATCGCAGAACTACCACATCCGGAATGCAAAATCACTTTGTTTAACATGAACCAGAAATACATCATTAAGTTTGAACAAGGCACCCTGGAACAGAGCTATAAATTATCGGAACTGGACCTCACCGGTGGGGGGGCAAATGAAATTTTCCAGATGCTGGACGAAGCTTTTATTGCTACCGTAGTGGAGCGTTTCAAAAGCATGAGAGCTGATTTTTCGGCAGCTTACAACAGACAACAGTATTGATTCAAGCAAAAACACTTAACACACTGTATTACAGAACAAATAATTACAAAACAGAACTATATTCTGCATATTTTGCAACCAGATGATTAACAAATAGTCTTCTATGTTAATAAAAAGTTAATGTATAAATATCTATATATATTGAAATACAAAAACTTAAACTAATTGACAAAATATAATTTCGTAGGATTAAAATGCCAAATATGATATAAGTCGGGCATTTTTCACTACCTTGCAACATCATGAAAAGCAAAACCTTTTACCTTAGTCTTTTTTCTATTCTGCTGATATATTCTTCATGTAGCAAGATATCTGAAAACCTTGAGCAGGACATTATTGTTTACGATACAGTTTATTTTGATATTCCGGTACTGAGCAGTGTCACTGCGACCGTTGCAATACCGGCAGTAAAGCCGACTTTGAACCTGGAGGAGCAGCTCAAAAACAGTCCAAACAACTTTACAACAAGCAATATAAAAGCGACAAAAATGACCAGTTTAAATATGGCGCTGGGCTTGATTGGCCCCAAAAAGGACTCTATTGATGTCAACAACAATTTCGGAAACCTGGAAACCGTAAAATTTGCATTTTCTCCGGATGGGAAAACGGCAAACATAGCCAACCTGACCATTGTATCTACAGCGAAAAGCGGGGCTTTAGGGCTTACCCCTATCATCTCTCCCGATTCGCTGAAACCTTATTTGACAGATCAATCCACCAACTACTACATCAGGGTAAAGGCAAAAGCCGTTACCACCACCGTAATGAAGGTACGGGCGGCGGCAACCTATACGGTTAAGCTGGCCAGGTAAGTACTCATTGGACTTTCCCATAAAATTTTCTTATATTTGTATCAAACGGGATATTCATTACACTATTCTCTTCCCATTACTTGCCAATTCATCTTTTGATTGGATTTCAAATTCTACTGGTTGCAGATCCGTTGCCAACCCAGAATTAAATTTTATTTCGCCGCCGATGATTAACAAATCATATTACAGGCTACACAGGTAAGAGCAGAGAAAAGTTATTTTTTTTAACTAACACATTGAATTTATGGCTAAATCTCAGGCAACTTTCATGAAGAAGCAACTTGAAAAGAACAGACAGAAGAAAAAAGAAGATAAAGAACAGCGTAAACTGGAACGCCAACAAAACTCAACAGGCGGCGACCTAGAAAGCATGATGGCCTGGGTAAATGAGTTTGGAGAAATTGTAAATACGCCACCAGAGAAGAAATAATCAATATCAATCGGTAAGTCTATATCCTAAAAAGTATAGACTTATTTTTTTAACATTTACGTTAGATTACCATGATTTAATCTATATTTTGTATCTTTAACGATGAGAATTATATAATTTTCATGGCAAAAATAACTTTGTTAAAGCGCTTACGTATCTCTTATGTCTTATAAAGATTCAATTGTCCATTTATTCCTCCAACAGGTAAAAAAAACACCAGATACCCCAGCAATTGTTTTTGAAAATACGCAGCTCAGTTACGGACAATTAAATACATTATCTGATCAGCTCGCTAATTACTTAAAATCGTTGGGTATAAAAAAGGAATCACTTGTTCCTATTAGCATGCGCAACCCAATGGATATGGTAACAGGAATATTAGGAATTCTAAAAGCAGGTGCCGCTTATGTACCTGTAGATCCCGAGTTTCCAGTCGACCGCATTCGTTTTATGATTCAGGATACTGCTGCCGAAATTGTTATATCCGACACCGAATCCACAGATTTTTTGGCGGCAGCTGAAGGAAAAAAAGTTATATCGTCGCAGCGGCAATGGGAAGAACTAAAGAATAGTTCGGATGAGCCTTTAGCTGATATTGAGGTAAATGGTACAAATCTGGCCTATATCATTTATACTTCCGGTTCGACCGGAATGCCGAAAGGTGTATTAATTGAGCACCACTGTCTGACAGACTATATTGATGGTTTATGTAGCAAATTACCCATAAACAATTGTCATAATTTTGCTATTGGTGCAACACTGGCAACCGATTTAGGGAACACAGCTTTATATGCAGCGCTTACTACAGGTGCCGCTATACATTTATTTAGTAAACAGTCTTTTAACGATATTGAATATATACATAATTATTTTATCCGGCATGCTATCGACTGTTTAAAGATAGTCCCTTCGCACTGGAAATCATTGTCTGCTTCGGAAAAGGAATTATTGCCAGAAAAACTGTTAATTTTTGGTGGTGAAGCTTTGCATAAAACCACCATTCAGTCCATTCTTGCCGATAAGACACATTCCTGCCAGATTGTTAATCATTACGGCCCTACTGAAACTACCATAGGAAAATTACTTCATGTGGTAAATCCTGCGTCTGAATATCCACCAACCATCCCTATTGGTAAGCCCTTTTCTGCTGATACTGTTGTCTATTTATTGGATGAAAACCACAATCAGGTTGCCGAAGGTACTACCGGAGAAATATATATAGGCGGATCTGGTGTAGCCAGGGGTTATTTAAACCGCCCTGAACTTACCGCAGAACGATTCATATCCAACCCATTTAATGACAATGGAGCACCGCGCTTATACCGGACGGGGGATTTGGCTTGCAGACTAACAGATGGAAATATCTCCTATCTGGGCAGAATTGACGATCAGGTAAAAATAAGGGGCTATAGGATTGAATTGGGCGAAATTGAAAGTGCTTTGCAAAAAGCTCCTGGCGTGCAACAGGCGGTAGTTTTGGCCAAAGAAAACACATTGGGCGACAAACGGCTGATTGGGTATGTGGTTTGTCCGGAGCATTATGATAAACAACAGATATCGGCTTACCTGGAAAAAAAATTGCCTGCATATATGGTTCCGCAATTGCTGATGAAGCTGAATGAACTGCCTTTTACCTTAAATGGCAAAGTTGATAAAAAAGCTTTACCCAATCCGGATGCTTCTTCCCTGCTTACCAATACCTATTATGCACCCGACTATGAAATTGAATCGAATATCGCTGGTATATGGAAAGCGCTTCTGGGCGTGGAAAGAGTGGGCATTGAGGACAACTTTTTTGAACTTGGAGGAAACTCACTGCTTGCACAGAAAGCGGTTACACTTTTGAAAGATCGTTATGATTTAAATCTGCCTGTTACCAAACTTTATCAGTTTCCCAGGGTGAAGGAACTGGCGGCTTTTCTGGACGGGAGAAAAATCAATACCAAAGCAAAAAAAACAAATCAGATCAAACATCATCATCCTGATGTAGCAATTATAGGTATGTCGGGTCGGTTTCCGGGAGCCAATTCCATAGATGCATTATGGGATGTTTTAAAGGAAGGCAAAGAGACTACCCGCTTTTTTAGTGATGATGAGCTGGATAAAAGTATTCCTGATGCATTGAGAAATAATCCGAACTATGTAAAAGCAAGAGGGATTATTGATCAGGCAGCTGAATTTGATCCGGCTTTTTTCGGCATTACACCAAAGCTGGCCGAACTAATGGATCCGCAGCAAAGGATATTTTTAGAAATTGCCTGGGAGGCACTTGAAAAAGCCGGCTATGCGGGTATCAGACACAACCATACTATTGGCGTATTTGCCGGAGTACGTCACAATACCTATTACGCATTTAATGTGCTGCCGAACGTTGAGAAAATAGAAAATGTGGGACGTTTTCAGGTAGTAACACTTAATGATAAAGATTATGTAGCCACCAGAACGGCCTATGCATTAGACCTCAAAGGCCCTGCTGTAAATGTACAATCGGCATGTTCTACCTCGCTTCTTGCTGTTGCACAGGCTGTTCAAAGCATTAGAAATGGCCAATGCGATATGGCCCTTGCTGGTGGGGCAACCATTAATGCCCCTGTAAATATTGGTCATCTTTACGAAGAGGGTGCTATGCTAAGCAATGATGGCCACTGTAGGCCATTTGATGCAGGAGCCGAGGGAACTGTATTTAGTGATGGTGCCGGTGTTGTGCTTTTAAAACGCAAAGAAGATGCTATTAAAGATGGCGACTTTATCTATGCAGTTATAAAGGGAGTAGGGATAAGTAATGACGGAGGAGGTAAAGGAAGTTTTACGGCTCCAAGTGCCGAAGGGCAGGCAGCTGCAATTACAATGGCTATTGAAGATGCAGATGTTGCTCCTGCCGACATTAGCTATGTAGAGGCTCATGGTACCGCTACCCCACTTGGCGATCCCATAGAAATTGAAGGATTAAACCTTGCCTTTGGCCAACAATCTAAAAAACAATATTGTGCTATAGGTTCGGTTAAGAGCAATTTTGGTCACCTCACCTGTGCCGCAGGCGTAACAGGCTTAATAAAAACCAGCCTATCATTGTTTTACAAACAAATTCCTGCATCCATTAATTATAGCAAACCAAATCCTAATATAGATTTTTCAAACAGTCCTTTCGCGGTCAATACAGAGTTGAAAGACTGGGAAACATCGGATAAAAGAATTGCCGGCATAAGTTCTTTTGGTGTTGGCGGTACCAATGTGCACCTTATTTTGGAAGGTTATGAAAATATAGCTCAAGAAAAATCATTGCCCAGACCAATACAACTTTATACCTGGTCGGCAAAAAATGAAACAAGTGTCAATAGCTTTGGCACCAACCTGGCGAATGTAGTAAATGATTTATCTGAAACCGAGCTTCCTGATATTGCATATACGCTGAACACCGCAAGGCAACGGTTCAATTTCCGAAAATTTGCAGTTGCATCAGGAAAAGAAGAACTGATAAAACAATTAAACAATCCTGTTTCACAGTCGCCTTCAACAGCAAACATACGTGAGTTTGTATTTATGTTTCCAGGCCAGGGCTCTCAATTTCCAGATATGGGAAAAGCCTTATACCTGCACGAGCCAGTTTTTAAAGCTGCAATGGACGAATGTAATGAATTGCTGCAGCAACATCTTCATGAAAATCTGCTGGCCATTATTTATCCTGCCGAACTGAATACGGAAGCTGAAGAACGATTAAAAAACACCAAATATAGTCAACCAGCCTTATTTATGGTTGGATATGCACTCAGCAGATTATGGATGAGTTGGGGAATTTATCCTTCAGCTTTTATTGGTCATAGCATTGGCGAATTTGTTGCAGCGCATTTTGCCGGAGTCTTTAACCTACCAGATGCCTTGAAAATTATTGCAACACGTGGACAGCTGATGAGCCAGTTACCTGGCGGCAGCATGCTTTCGGTTCGCGTGCATATAGATAAACTGCTCCCTCTGCTCCCATCAAATGTATCCATAGCAGCTATTAACGCTCCTGAACTGATCGTATTGGCAGGTAATTTTGAAGCTATAGCTGATTTTAGCAAAATGCTGGAACAGAAAGAAATTCCGAATCGATTATTGCATACCAGTCATGCTTTCCATTCTTATATGATGGATGATGTAGTAGCTCCATTTAAAGCTTGCTTTAACGATATTAGTATAAATGCACCTGGTGTTCCGGTTTATTCGACTGTTACAGGCAAAATGCTGACACCAGAAGAAGCTACTGATGCACAATATTGGGCCAATCATTTAAGATCGACGGTTCTTTTTGGTGAAGCTGCTTCCCTTCTGCTGGAGGAACATCCTGAAAAGGCTTTTCTTGAAATGGGCCCGGGTAATGCCACAACTACCTTTATCAGGCAACAAGCAGCGGGAAAGAACAGACTGGTTTTGACCACACTCGAACTACCTAAAAATACGGAGTCGGCTTACTATGCGATATTAAAATCAATTGGTCAGTTGTGGCAAAGTGGATTTGACTTTGACTGGTCATTATTCTATCAGGGAGAAAAGAGAGTTATATTAAATTACCTGCCAACGTATTCTTTTAACAGGTCGACTTACTGGGTAGATCCGATCAGTAGACCTGAAATTTTAATCCATAGCACCACCAATAGTAATGGCCTTCCAACAATGGAGGTACAACAACCAAATATTCCAATGAGAAAAGAGTCTTTAATTCATCAGATAAAAGATATCCTTGAAAATACCTCGGGTATTGAAATGCAGGATGTTTCCGAACAGGCAAGTTTTATAGAGATCGGGCTAGACTCGCTTTTGCTTACCCAAATTGCCCTGACCTTAAAGAAAAACTTCAATTTACCAATCACATTCAGACAACTCAATGAAGAGTATAACAATTTAGACACGCTAGCGGATTATCTGGATAAACAGTTGCCTAAGGAATTGAAACCAAAGACAATTGAACAGGAAGCCGCCGGACAACTGTCAAACCATGTGCCTTTATTAAATAACAACAGCCACACACCAGCAAGTGCAAACCATACTGCCCTGGATTTAATTGGGCAGCAATTACAACTACTGGCGCAACAGGTAGCACTATTGCAAAATGGCTCAGCTCCGGCAACAACAGTTCAACATGCTTCATCTGTACATATAGTTAGTCAGGATCGCAGTGCTCCGGATATGACTACCGAAGAAATGCTGGAAATTAAAAAACCTTTTGGTGCCAGCCCACGTATAGAAAAACAATCCGTAGCGTTGACTACTGAACAACAGAAATATCTGGAAGAACTGACAAAGAAATACACCGATAAAACACAATCGAGCAAGCTTTATACGCAGAAAAACAGAGGACATATGGCCGATCCGAGAGTCGTATCCGGTTTTAAACCTGCTACCAAAGAATTGGTTTATTCTATTGTAATCAACAGATCAAAAGGAAGCCGTTTCTGGGATTTAGATGGAAATGAATATATTGATGCCTTAAATGGCTTTGGATCTAATATGCTGGGTTACCAACCAGATGTCATCAAAAAGGCATTACTGGATCAGATAGAGAAAGGATATGAGATTGGTCCTCAGCACGAACTTGCGGGCGAAGTAAGTAAACTGATTTGTGAATTTACTGATTTCGACCGATCTGCATTATGTAATACCGGATCGGAAGCTGTGTTAGGAGCTATGCGGATTGCGCGGACAGTTACAGGACGCTCATTGATTGTAGCGTTTACCGGCTCTTATCATGGAATAGTAGATGAAGTGATTGTAAGAGGCAGTAAAAAGCTTAAATCTTTTCCGGCGGCCCCAGGTATTATGCCTGAAGCGGTACAAAACATGTTGATCCTTGATTATGGAACGGCAGAATCCATGCGTATCATTAAGGAACGTGCAAATGAACTTGCCGCTGTATTGGTAGAACCTGTACAAAGCCGCAGGCCGGAATTCCAACCCGTTGAATTTCTAAAAGAGCTTAGGGAAGTTACCGAACACTCGGGTACAGCTCTGATTTTTGATGAAGTAATTTCAGGTTTCCGCTTTCATCCAGGGGGAACCCAGGCTATCTTTGGTATAAAAGCAGACCTGGGAACTTACGGCAAGGTAGCAGGTGCCGGAATTTCAATTGGAATTATAGCAGGTAAACGGAAATTTATGGATGCTTTGGACGGGGGATTCTGGCAATACGGTGATGATTCCATTCCGGAAATTGGCGTAACCTATTTTGCAGGTACATTTGTACGACATCCGCTTGCCCTGGCTACAGCAAAAGCTTCGCTAAATTACATGAAGGAACAGGGACCGGGATTGCAATTGGATTTGAATAATAAAACCAAATATATTGCGGATACACTAAATGCAACCTGCAAAAGATTAAAGGTACCTATGTATATTGCTCAGTTCGGATCTTTATGGCGGGTAAAATTTAAAGAAGAATATCCATATAGCGAGTTGTTTTTTACCCTGATGAGATATAAGGGTATCCATATCCTTGAAGGCTTTTCGTGTTTTCTAACAACAGCCCATACGCAAGCTGATATTGAACAAATTATAAAAACATTTGAGGAAAGTCTAACAGAGCTAAAAGCTGTAGAGTTTATCCCCGAATATCAGGAACAGGTAGATTTCAATACCCCACCTTTGCCCAATGCCCGTCTTGGAAAAGATATAGATGGCAACCCAGCCTGGTTTATTGCAGATGATAAAAACCCTGGAAAGTACTTTCAAGTAAATTAGAATAAGCATGTCCTATTATAACTTAACTCCGGTTGACTTTAACCCTTTTGAAGAAGAGCAGGAGATAGATAAAATTGTTTTTACAAATGAACCCCAAAAAGAAATATGGTTATCCTGCGCAATAGGACAAGATGATTCAAACCTTGCTTATAATGAATCTGTTTCCCTGGATTTAAGTGGGGTTTTTCATTATGAGCATTTTAGCAAATCTGTTCAGGAGGTGGTACAAAGACACGAAGCCTTACGGGCTACGCTAAGTGCCAACGGAGAAATGCTTATCGTTTACAAAAACCTTCCTTTCGAAGTTGTTTTTGAAGATATTTCTGCCCAACCTGATCAACAAAAGTTGCTAAAAACTTTTGTTGCCGAACAAATGCTATTGGTATTTGATTTGCAAAACGGCCCTTTGTTCAGATGCTTTTTACATAAATTAAATGATACCCATTATTTTTTCACCGTAGTTAAACATCATATTATTGGTGATGGATGGTCGACCGGTGTATTTCTGGAAGATCTAAGTAAAATATATAATGCCAAAGTACGGGGTACAGATTTGCAATTAACCGATGCACCCCAAATTAGTGAGTATGCAGAGGCTATGACCAGTTTTAAGTTAAGTAACGACTATAAAACAACGCAAGACTATTGGGTAAATATGTATAAGGACAACGTCCCTGTTTTGGATTTGCCAATTGATTTCCCCCGCCCCTCACTACGTTCTTATGCATCCAATCGGATAGACTATCATTTGTCGCTGGACCTGGTTGCCCAGATAAAAGAAATGGGATCAAAAGCAGGATGCAGTTTGGTAAATTCTTTGCTTAGTGCATTTGAAATATTTCTTTATCTTAAAACCAACCAAAAAGATATTGTGGTAGGACTACCTGCCGCAGGCCAGGCTGCCACCGGATATTTTGGACTTATTGGTCATTGTGTTAATCTGCTCCCGCTAAGAACTACAATAAATACCGATAATACATTTGTTGAGTTTTTAAAAATTAGAAAATCAGCTTTTTTTGATGCTTATGAACATCAGCAGTTCACTTTTGGAGAACTGATTAAGCAACTGAACCTTAAACGAGATCATTCACGTATTCCATTGGTTCCGGTAGTATTTAATATCGATATGGGGATGGATAACGCTGTAGCCTTTGATCAGTTAAATTATCAGCTGATATCCAATCCCAGAAAGTTTGAAACATTTGAAATATTTCTCAATGCAACGGGCTCCAGCTCTTCATTCACACTGGAATGGTCTTATAACACGCAGTTGTTTAAAGCAGAAACCATCCATGAAATGGCCACAGAATTTGAAGATTTATTGACCTTGCTTTCAAAAAATCCAGACTTAAAGATCAGGGACATTCGTTTAAGCAATGCTTCTACCTGGATAGCACAATTAAATTCTTGGAACAATACATCTTCGGCTTATGATAGCACCCGGTCTTTTACCACCTTACTGGATGAAAACGGTGTTAAGTTTGCAGATAAAAAAGCAGTAAGTTTTAAAAATAGGTCTTTAAGTTATAAACAACTTGTTGAGCAATCCAATCAGCTGGCCTCCTATCTGATAAACCAAGGTATAAAAGTTGGTGATATAATAGGACTTGCAGCTAACCGCTCGATGGAAATGTTGGTTTGCTTACTTGGAATTTTGAAATCAGGAGCAGTATACGTTCCACTTGATCCCGAATATCCTCGCGAACGGATTGATTTCATGCTTTCAGATGCTGACGCTAAAATATTACTCATATCTAAAGACTATGCTGGCCTATTCGAATCAAAAGCAACGGAAATCGTCATTGAGGACCTTGATGAAATATTGAAGGCATATCAGGGTGTCGTTCCTCAGGTAAACATCACCGGAAATGACCTGGCTTACATTTTATATACATCAGGTTCGACGGGAAAACCAAAAGGAGTAAAAATCATGCACCGGAATTTGATGAATTTTCTTGACAGCATGCAATCAGCCCCCGGGATTACAGCACAAGACCGCTTACTGGCTATTACAACAATATCTTTTGACATTGCCGGACTTGAATTATATCTACCGCTTATTTCAGGCGCAGAGTTGATTATCTGTGACACAGAATCATTGAAAGATGGCAGACTCCTGGTTGATTTGTTACAAGAACAAGCTATCACCATGATGCAGGCCACTCCTTCTACCTGGATGATGATGATTGATGCAGGATGGAAAAACACACCTACATTGAAAGTATTATGTGGTGGTGAGGCACTTCCAAAAGAACTATCAGATCGCTTGCTTGAAAAATCAGGAGAAGTTTGGAATATGTATGGTCCTACGGAAACAACAATTTGGTCTACCATAAAAAAGATCCAAAAAGAGGATACAATATTAACTATTGGACGTCCCATTCAAAATACTCAGATTTATATTTTAAATGAGGAACACCAATTGCTGGCCCCCGGTATTGCAGGTGAAATCTGTATAGGAGGTGAAGGTGTTGCGGCCGGATACCTGAACCGCCAGGAATTGACAGAAGAGCGATTTATTAAGGACCTTTTTGGCGATGTTTCGGATGCCAGACTATATAAAACCGGAGATCTGGGGAAATTCCTGGAAAATGGGGAAATTCATTATCTCGGCCGAATAGATCAACAGGTAAAAATACGCGGACACAGAATTGAGTTGGGAGAAATAGAAACGGCAGTAACAGGTCTGGATGAAGTAAAACAAGCAGTAGTCATAGCCAGAGAAGACAAAGCCAACGATAAACGTATTGTTGCTTACGTAGTATTGAAAGATCCAGAGATCCGGGAGGATAATAGTCCTTCATGGAAGGAACGCTGGGATACCATATATGATATGGCAGCACAGTCGGGAAAAGGCACCGAACAGGCAGACAAGAAAATAGATGGAATATTACTTGAACAATGGGAAAATTCGGAAGACCTGGTAAAACAAGCTGCAGAATGGCTACAAGTATCTGCCAAAAGAATCAGAGGGTTAAATGCAAAAGATATTCTTGAAATTGGAAGTGGAGGTGGTCAACTTTTATTTGAACTAGCCCCCTATTGCAATTCTTATGTAGCAACCGACTATGCCGAAACTGCCATTGAAGAGCTTAAAGAAAAGCTGGCTGTCACACCTGAAAAATGGAAACATGTAACAGCAACAACAAGTGCAGCAGATGATTTTAGCGGTTTGACCTCTTCTTTTGATCTGATACTGATCCATAGTGTAGCGCAGTATTTTCCCGATACCACTTACTTCTTAAAGGTAATTGCAGAATCCGTGAAAAGGTTAAATCAAGGCGGTTGTTTGTTTATTGGCGATATGCAAGGGATGAATTCGTTAACGATGTACCATGCTATGGATCATCTTTCTCATGCAAAAACAGACACCAGTTTAGCAGAATTTAAAGAAGTAGTAAGCAACAGAGTAAGGATCGAAGATGAATTTGTGGCAGACCCGACATTCTTTTACCTTTTACCTAAATTGATACCGGAAATTACCGGCGTTGATGTACAGTTAAGACAGGGAGCATCAAGAAATGAAACGACTAAGTACCATTACGATATCTGGATTTATGTAAAATCGACGCATACTACCTCAAAGCCTGAACTCAGCCTAAACTGGAGCGACCTGGAATCCGTAGATACTTTAAAAAACTACCTACAGGATCAACCGAAAAAAATTATTTCTTTAAAAAATATTGCCAATGTCCGTACTGTAAAAGATTATGCCTTATTGAATTGGATGGCATCGGCAGATCCTGATTCGCCGCTGATGGAAATTCAAAATGAACTTCAGCATAGCGATGCTAAATTAGCTTATGACCCGGATATATTATGGGAACTTGGTCAGCAATTCGGATACCATAGTCACATCAGATGGACCAGCGACGGCACAGACGGGTATTTTGAAGTAGTCTTTATTCCCGAGAATCTGACATTCGTTTTACCGGAACCTGCATTACCTCTAAACACAAACAGTACCAATATTTATGACTTTGCGAGAACACCATTCTCTACAAATGAAGTTAGCATATCAAAATCCCTGACCGATCATTGGGCAACAGTCCTAAAGCGTCATCTGCCAAATTATATGATCCCGGCTGATTTTGTGGCCATTAAAGCATTTCCTTTAACTCCAAATCATAAAATTGATAAAAAAGCACTACCTAAACCTCAAACCAGACTAAATAATATAGAAACAGTTCCTCAGGAACTAAATGAGTATGAAAAAATTATTTCTGACATCTGGTGCAACACGCTGGGATTAAAAGACATCCATATTCATGACGACTTTTTTGAGTTGGGGGGACATTCTTTGCTTGCTGTTAAAGTGATGGCCGCAATTGAAAAAGAGACAGGCCGGCGTTTGCCCCTGGCTACGCTTTTTGAAAATGCGACAATAGCATCCTTAGCAAAAAAAATTCAGAAAAATAGCACAGAAAAATGGGAAGCTCTGGTACCAATAAGAACAAGCGGGACAAAAGATCCTCTTTTTTTGATCCATGGTGGAGGTTTAAATGTTTTACTCTTTAAATCTGTAAGTGAATACCTCGAGAAAGACCAACCAATTTATGGTATCCAAGCTTTGGGGCTAAATCATGAAACCCAAATACCTGCCGATCTCGAAAAAATTGCAGCACGATATGTTGCTGAATTATTAAAGGTTAACCCTGATGGTCCTTATTGCATTGCGGGTTACTCATTAGGCGGTTTTATTGCTTTTGAAATGGCTAAGCAGTTAACAGCCATGGGCAAAACAATTAAACTACTCGGTATAATGGATACTTATGCCGGTAGAGATGGTAAAACCAATGTTGGCCTAGCTAAAGTGACAGATAAAATAAAAAGGCAGTTCTTTAAAATTCCATTTTTCTTCCGTTCATTCTTTAAACACCCGGTAGATGTGGTAGTTTACCAGGGAAAGGTTATGAAATATAAAATCAAAAAGATTTTTATTGCCAATACAGCTATTGAAGAAAGTACTTTTACAGCATATGAACAGGAAATTTACAATCAATATGATTTTGCACACAATAATTATGTATTAAGTCCTGCTGATGTTAAAATTACACTTTTCAGAGCTAAAAAAAGGTTGTACTATTTGGATGACCTGGTTTATATGGGCTGGAGTAAATATGCAAGAAAAGGCATAGATATTTATGAAGTTCAGGGAGATCATAAAACGTTCTTACTTCCTCCAAATGATAAAGCTTTTGCTATGACGTTACAAAAGGCACTAGATAGTTTACAATAAGTCATTATGCATAAGGCCGGGAAATTGGTTAATAATGATATTGAATGGTTGGCGTACAGGAAGAATTTAATTTTAGATATTGCGCGTCCACATATATTCAAGATTGAAGTAAATGCTTATGCCAACTTGTTAACGGATTATGAAATGGTTTTGAGTGATCAGGAACTTACCAAAGTAAAAAGATTTGTACATATACAGGATGGTCATAGATATGCAGTAGGAAAACATGTCTTACGTAACATTCTATCAAAATTTACAGGCGTTTCGCCAGCCAAGCTTCGATTTGAAACAAGAGAAAATAAAAAACCTGTGGTTGATGGTATTGAATTTAATGTAAGTCACAGTCATAATATTATTATAGTTGCCGTGAATGCTTCAAAAATTGGCATTGACATCGAGTTGATCAACACCGATTTTGATTACGAATTGCTATTACCCGGTTGCTTTAGTAAAAATGAACAGTCGTATATCCAGAACGGGGGAGAAAGCAGGATAGTTAATTTCTATACCTTATGGACACGCAAAGAAGCTATATTAAAAGCTTCGGGCGAAGGTTTATCGGATCAGCTTGATCAAATTGACTCCCTGGCAGATTTTTCGCTTAGGGAGGGGTTAAACTATAGAATCAACAGCAGTCTGGTAGATAAACATTATATAATGAGCCTGGCTTTGGAACACACCGCTGTGATACCTTCTTATTGGCATTACAGTGATTGATAAAAAAATAGTTACTAAAAAGCCTTAAATAAATACGATTGATCATTAGAAAATATAGATTTGATAAAGTAATTTTAGTTATTAAATTACATCAGACTAAAGTATTTTAACCTGACAAGCATTTTCATATCAAACAGCTAAACTTTAAAGAAATGACAACAATAGAAAGAAGAAGTAATATTTCTTACGAAGAGTTTATTGAAAAATATCAAAATAAAGGAATTCCTGTAATACTGGAAAATGCAACAAAAGTATGGAAAGACAATTTAATGTTTACTCCAGCCTTTTTTAAGGAAAAATTTGGAAACCGGCGTGCAAATTTCTCCAATAAAGAATATACAATCAGTGAGTTGTTAGATTTGACTGCCGCAAGCACAAAAGAAAGACCAGCACCCTACCCTATTAAGTTTAATATATTAACCCAGTTGCCAGAATTGTTGGAGTTAATGGATCCGTTGCACTTTAACCTGATCCGACCGAATTGGCTAAAAAGCAAAATGCTAAAGGGTAAACTGGGCGACTCAATGGATTTGCATATTGGAGGGGTTGGAAATAGTTATGAGATGCATAAAGACGCTTATGATGTACATGCGTGGTTGATTCAATTGTATGGAGAAAAAGAAGTGATTGTATTTCCAAGAGATCAGGAATCTCTGTTGTATCCAAAAACAGGTGGGGTACTCGAATCCAGATCACCAATTAACATTATGAATCCGGATTATGAAAAATACCCAAAATTTAAAGATGCTACTCCAATACGGGCCATATTGAAAGCTGGTGAAGTGATGTACATCCCAAGTGGAATATGGCATACTACAATTGCCCATGGCCAGAACATATCAACAATAGTAGATCAGGTAAACAATTCAAACTACAAAGCCTGGAGAAGAGACGTATACGTGTATAAGAAATATCACAACAAATATAGGGCAGTTGTAGATTATATAGCTGCAACAATAATAGGCAATGTCTGCAGGGTAAACCAGCTTTTTGGAAAGAAATTCTAACTTACTTTCGTTTCGATTTTTCCCAAGCAGCACTTTGGTTCTTTCTTGCATACCGAAGCATGCCTGCAAGTACTGCATAATTCATCACACAAAAATAATAAGGAATGAACAATATTTTTATCCTGATGTTTTTGCTTTCAAAATAGAAACCAATAAGGCTTAACAAATAAAATATCGCCTGTAAAACAAACAGTCCCTGATAAAAAGCGATGCCGGTTTGCAGCGCAATTAATGCATTTAGTACAAACACCATGACCAATAAGAACGGTGTAATTGTCCACCTTAAAACTCTGTGACTGATGTATTGAAAGGTAAATATAGGATAGTAGAAAGGGTTAGCAGCCTTCTTTAAACGCAGGATAGATTGGATCCCCCCCGCCGCAATCCGTATTTTACGTTTAAGTTCCTCCTTAACATCAGCAGACGCAGTTTCCATGGCGTAAGCATTAGGCTCATAAGCAATGATGTACCCCTTTTCTGCGATTCTCATCGCAATCATATGGTCATCAATGATGGTATCAGACTCAACGGGCTGATAAAGTGTTTTCCTGATGCTAAATAATTCACCTGCTGCACCAACATTGGAATAAAGTTCATAGTCCCATTTTTTCAGCAAGGATTCATACTTCCAGTAAAACCCTTCACCTGCCGAACTGGCATCAGCCAGCTCATCGACAAGGATTCTTTTCTCCCCCGCCACTGCACCGACTTTAGGGTTCTGATAGTGCTTTACTAATTCTAATATTGCATCTTTATTGAGAAAAGTATTTGCATCTGTAAATACAATAACATCGTTGTTAATTAACGGAATAGCTCTTTTTATAGCAGCCATTTTCCCTGCCCTTAAGTCCTGATGCAATAAAACAACATCACTAAACTGCTTTACTTTCTCAGGAGTGCGGTCAACAGACCCATCCGTTACAAACATCACCTGAATTTTATCCTTCGGATAATTGAGTTCGAGTGAATTGACTATTTTTTCAGTTATGATATCTTCTTCATTATAAGCTGCAACAAGCAGCGTTACCGAAGGCAGATCGGTATTGTTATCAAAATCAAAAGGCTTTGCCAAAAAGCGTTTAATCTTTACCAGAATAAATAACAGAAAACCATAACCAACAAAGGTATATATCACTAAAAAAAGACAAATCCAAAAAGCTGTAATCATTGAATCATTTATATTTTAATCCCAAGTTTATTACTATTTACGGAATTCATAAAATTCCAGCCAATACCTTTAAAAACCCATCTGATCAAATCAGTCCGGCCTTTTAAAAAGTATATTACAATTTGTTTACTACAGGCTATAAACATATAGTAAACGCAAAAAAACAAGGTATTTAATAAGCCCGTATTCCTTCTGATAAAAAGAAGTCGGTTTCTGGTCATAAAATATGTTTTGATATAACTTTCCTTACCTACACTGATAGACTCTTTATGATATATCTTTGTTTTTCCAGTAAACCAAATTTTTTTGCCAGCCTTTTTAAACTTCTCGCACCAGTCTAACTCTTCATAATACAAAAAGAATTGTTCGGCCATCAAACCAACATTTTCCAGGTCTTTTCTTCGGCACATCATGGCAGCACCGTGGCAATAACCCGTTTCACGACTATCAAATGCATATTGTCCATTATCTTTTTCCATGTTCCCTATACCTCTATTTCTGCAGGTTAAATAGTTCATTTCTGTAAAACCAGCATACTGAATAATTTCAGGTTGTTCGAAATACAGAATGAGTGGAGAGAGAAGACCAATTTCCGGATGCGCTACAAATTCGGCAATCAATGTTTCAATTAAATTTTCCGTAATTTCTGTATCATTATTCAACAACAGAAGATATTCGCCCCGAGCAACAGCAATACCCAAGTTATTTCCTCCGGCAAATCCAAGATTCAAATCAGACCTGATATATTTGAGGTCAGGATAAATTTCTTTATAAGCTTTTTCATGATCTTCTTTACTCCCATTGTCAACCAAAATCACTTCTACCGTTTCAGCAGCAGTATTGGTTTTTACAGATTTAAGAAAATCAATAGTTACCTGAGCCTGATTAAAATTTACTGTAATAATTGAAGTCTTCATTCGAAGTAAAAGTAATTCTTTTGATTGTAAAAGAGCAAGCTATTTTTATAATGTAGATTAAAATATAGCTGTATGTTGGATACTTAAAGCATCTACTATGCAAAAGCTTTATTTTTCCTAAAAAAATCGCAAAAGAATATTAAAAACGAATACCCTTCACGATAACGACATTAAATTGATTACGATAAAATATTTCTTTAACATAAAAGAAGAAGTAACCAATATTTTACCATTTTCAAAAAAGCTATCCTGCTATATATTATAATATAATTACTACTTTTGGAGCACAGGGTATAATTATCTGCCGATTACATCATATAAATTTCAATACTCCGGATCCATACAAATTTGGATTGGGGAGAGTATTGCGAGGAATATATAAACTGAAAAACATGCGCATTGCTCATTTGATTTTGACTTATACAAACCCTAAACAAACCGAAAGGATGATTAGGAATATGATGCACGAAGACTTCGATTTTTATATTCATGTAGATAAAAAGTATGATATTAATCCTCATTTGTTCTTAAAAACACTTCCTAATGTATACTTTATCAACAATAGGATAAATGTAAAATGGGCTGGTTTTAACACCGTTATTGCCACCTTTGAGTGTATCAAAGAGGTTGTGGCTACGGGAAAGAAATATGATTTCATTAATTTATTAAGTGGCCAGGACTACCCCCTTAAGCCCGCTCAACAACTACTCAGTTTTTTTAAAGAAAATGAGGGAAAAGAATTCATCAGTTATCGTGACATAAAAAATGACTGGAAAGAAGGCCTGATCAGAATGGAACGTTATTTTCTTTCCAATCATAATTTTAAAGGTAAAAACCTGATTGAGAGAGCTATTAATTTTGCTATGCCGACAAGAAAAATTCCGCATAATCTACATCCTTACGGAAAATCAATGTTTTGGATGTTAAGTCCGGAGGCTGCAATGCATGTAGTTGAAACGGTTGAAAGTGATAAAAAATTAATGCGATTCTTTTCTCTTTGCTGGGGAAGTGACGAGTTTGTGTTTCAAACAATCTTAATGAATTCCAGTTATAAAGACAAGGTGGTAAATGACAATTACAGATATATTGATTGGTCGCTTGGAGGAGCTAACCCCAAAATACTGGATGAAACCGATTTTGAACCTATTAAACAATCAAATAAGCTCTTTGCAAGAAAAATGGATAAAATTAAAAGTTCGAAATTGATGGATTTAATTGATACAAATCTTTTGACAATCTTTGGCATACTATCATGGCACATATAATTAACCTCAAAACATTTAAAGACACCAGAGGTGTGCTGACAGTATTGGATCAGGTTGTCGATTTTGACATAAAAAGGTTGTTTTATATTTATGCGGTTGACAATTCGGATCGCGGCGGTCACCGACATCACAACACGCACCAGGCAGCAATATGCATTCAGGGTTCCTGTAAAATCACCAATAACAACGGCAAAAAAATAGACACTTTTGATTTAGATTCGCCTGAAAAGTGTTTAATTTTAGAACCTGAAGACTGGCATATAATGCATGATTTTTCAACTGATGCCATACTATTGGTATTGGCATCTACTGCATTTGACCCAAAAGACTATATATATGAGCCATATAGCAATCCCGTATGAGAGTTTAAAAACGCTCAATAAACCTTTCGAAGCGGAATTGAAGCAAAAATTTGCTGACTTTTTGCAGAAAGGATGGTATATCATGGGTGAAGAGGTTTCCTTATTTGAAAAAGAATTTGGAGACTTTCATCAGGAAAACCATACGGTAGGTGTTGCGAATGGATTAGATGCACTTATACTCTCACTAAAATGCTGTGATTTCAAGCCCGGTGATGAGATAATTGTTCCATCCAATACCTACATCGCGACCATTTTGGCTATACTTCATTGTGGTTTAACCCCTGTTCTGGCAGAGCCTGACATTCGTACTTATAACATTGATGCCCGGGAAATAAAAAAAGTATTAACGAATCGTACTGTAGCTATTATGGTTGTTCATTTATATGGGCAATGCTGCGATATGGATGCCATTTGCGCTATTGTAAAAGAGCACAATTTAAAGCTTATAGAAGATTGTGCCCAGGCGCATGGTGCCACTTATAAAGGTAAAATGGCCGGTACCTTCGGTGATTTTGGAGCTTTTAGCTTTTACCCGACTAAAAATCTGGGGGCTTTGGGAGATGCCGGTGCTGTGATCTGCAAATCTGAAAGTGACTATAAAAAACTCAGACAATTAAGAAATTATGGTTCTGAGCGAAAATATCATAACGGCATAGTGGGTTTTAATTCGAGGCTTGACGAAATACAGGCAGCATTTCTGAGGATTAAATTGCCTCATCTGAATGAAATAAACCAACACAAGAATAGACTGGCAGCAATTTACCATGAGGGTTTGAGTAATGATTTTGTGAAGCCGGTTATTCTTCCGGATTACTGGAACGTATATCATATATATAATATCAGGCATCCGGAACGCGACAGACTTAAAGCCTATTTACTTGATCACCATATTGGGACTGAGATTCACTACCCAATTTCTCCACATAAACAAAAAGCGATGAAGGCAATGAACCATTTGGAGTATCCGGTTTCTTCGGAAATACATAAAACCACACTAAGCCTTCCATGTTCTTTTGCGCATAAAACTGATGATATATATAAAGTTGTTGATGTTTTAAATAGTTTTAAGTAACACAAAGTATGCATTACCTCATTAAAGAATTTTTTCCTCCGATTCTTCATACTTTAAGGTGGTATAGCTTTAAATATGGCTGGAAAGGAAATTACAAAACTTTTGAAGATGCGAAAGACTTATGTAGGGGTTATGATGAAAATCATATATTACAAAGGATAATTGACACTACCCAAAAAGTAAAGAACGGAGAAGCAGTATATGAACGCGACGGAATTATATATGACAAGGTAAATATTAATCACCATTTGTTAAATGCGCTTTTACTTGTTTCAGCAAGAAACAACAATACATTAACCATCGTCGACTTTGGCGGATCATTAGGAACTTCATACTACCAAAACATTTCATTTTTATCTCATTTAACCAATTTAAACTGGTGTATAATAGAGCAGGAAAAATTTGTTGATGCCGGAAAGAAAGCCTTTGAAAACGAGCACATCAGATTTTATCATTCACTGGAAGACTGTTACGCCGTCCATTCCAGGATAGATATGGTATTGATATCCAGTTCACTTCAGTATATGAGTAAACCTTATGAAGTACTAAAAAAAATCCAATCGTTCAAGATTCCTTATCTGATGCTCGATCTGATAGGTTATAACGATAAAAATGAAGACAGAATTACCATTCAAAATGTCCCTCCCATTTTTTATGGAATTCCGGCGTCTTATCCTTGTACTTTTTTTGATCAGAGAAAACTTGAGTTGCTATTAGAGGAAAGCTATAAAAAAGTGTTCAGTTTTATCTCTGAACCTGAAAAATACTATATAGGTTTTAAACCCTTTGTTTACGAAGGGTCTTTTTGGAAAATTTGCGAGTAAACAACTTTATCATAAGTATAGATTTAATATTGCTTTGTTATATATTTACACTATACAATAAAAAACTCACCCAGATGACTTGCTTACTCTTTTTATGATTGGATCAATTGCGCAAAAATTTGAAAAGCTTAAGACTAATCTAAATGTAAAAAGAACAATTATTTTGGTATGGCATGGGGCAAAAGGATGGATGATCCTGTCTGTCATTATGATTCTTGCTGAAACGCTGCTGTTTTTGGGATCCATCTATGCTTTAAAAATACTTATAGATAAGGTTGCTCATGTCAACACCAATCTGAACTCTGAAAGCACTATCATTAAACATGTTGTTATTGCCGGTACACTTTCTGTTCTTTATTCCATTGCAAGAGCTGTTTCTACCTATCTAACCGAGGTACAAGCCACAAAAGTTTCGAATTTCATAGATGAGAAAATCCATCATACCGCTATCCAAATGGATTTAAGCCACTATGAAAGTCCTGATTATTATGATATTCTAAAAAGGGCTAAAGATGCCGGTTCCGACCGTCCCAACATTGTAATTACCACGATAATGGAAATTACTAAAAATACCCTTAATCTTTTTGCAGTGGGCTCTCTATTTATTACCATAAACTGGTTTTTGTTGCCGTTGCTGATCGCTTTTGTACTTCCCACCTTATTTGTTCGCATATATTTTTCGAACAAACAAAATATCTGGCGTATAAAACATACTCCCTTGGAGCGCAAATCTTCTTACCTGAGTAATTTAATTACTTCCGACACCTCAGCCAAAGAAATCAGAAGTTTTAATCTTGGTGATTATTTTAAAAACTTATACCAGTTAATCAGGATTGAAGTGATACAACAAAAACTGAACCTGAGTTATAAAAGAACTTTAAATGAGAGTATTACAGGAGCAATAGCTACAATTGGCTTTTTTACCTGTATAGGCTATATCGCAGTAGGTACTGTGAATGGCACAACAAGCGTAGGTGATATTGCTTTGTTCCTCATTATATTTCCACAATCATTTTCGCTGATACAAAATATTTCTTCAGGAATTTCTGCATTGTATCAAAATAACATATTTATTAACAGCATATTTGAGTTATTTGACTTGCGTCCGGCACAGGAAATTGCAAAAACAGAAATGCCAATACCAGAAAGTAAAGAACTTGACCTTGAACTAAAAGACGTGAGTTTCACTTATCCACATAGCTCAAAGCCTGCGTTAAGCCATATCAATTTAAAAATCCCTTCAGGCAAAATAATTGCTATCGTCGGTTTGAACGGGGCAGGTAAATCAACATTGATCAAGTTGCTTTGCCGACTATATGAACCTGATGAAGGCAGCTTAACATTAGGTGAAACAGATATTAGGGAATATGATATAGCGGACTATCGCAGACAAATCAGTGCTGTGTTTCAAGATTTTTCGAAATACAATGTATCGGCTGCCGACAATATCCGTTTTGGTGATATCGAAAAAGAATATGATGAAGAAAAAATAATCAATGCATCGAAAAATGCCGGTGCCCACTCATTTGTTGAGAAATTTTCGAAAGGTTATGAAACCATGATGGGCCGACTATTTGAAGATGGACATGAAGTAAGTATTGGCCAATGGCAAAAATTGGCCATTGCCAGAGCTTTGTATAGCGAATCGAGATTTATAATTCTGGATGAGGCAACCAGCGCATTGGATGCAATAGCTGAAAAAGAACTATTTGATTCATTTAGAAAACATATAGGAAATCGGGCCGGAATAATTATCAGTCACAGACACTCCTCAATTAAACACGCCGATTATATATATGTGCTTTCTGGTGGACGAATTCTTCAGGAAGGTACAGATAAGCAATTACTTGCGATGAAGGGTGATTATGCCAACCTTTTTAATGAAAATCAGTCAAATGATATACCATGAGCAGTTTTGACATTGAAAATGCTATAAAAAAAGGTGTTTGGTTTCTTTATGACCATCAATACCCTAATGGCGAATTTTGCTGCTACATTTGTGCGGATGATGAGATGAAAATGTGCGTTACGCACAGTAATGTGTTCCCTACATCATTAATAGCCAATTCTATTCTTCATTTAAGAGATATCCCTGAAGTTAATGAAATTCTGGACAAAGCAGCCGCTTTTCTTCAATATCAGGTGATGCGGGGTGGAGTTTGGAACAATTTTACCATTTTAAATCCCCTCTTTCCTATTTGTCCGCCTGACGTTGACAACACGGTTTGTGCCGCCTGGGTGCTTCAAAAGTTGGGGAAGCATTATCCTCCAAATAAGGATTTGATATTAGCGAACCGCAACAATGCGGGTTTATTTTATACGTGGTTTACGTTGAGAGCCAGATTTAACCCGGTCAAAGATTATTGGTTACTTGGTTTGAGAGCATTTAAGCACCCTTTAAGTACTTTTTTGTTTTGGAAAAATACGGAAGCGACCAGATTTGATGTTGATGCCGTCGTAAATGCAAATGTGCTATTCTATTTAGGTCTGAGTGATGATACAAGACCTGTTGTAAACTACATGCTGGATATTATTGCGAAGGAAAAAGAAAGCGATTGCGATTTATGGTATAGAAATCCCTTTACTATTTATTATTTTTTCTCGAGGAATTATAAAGCTGGAGTTTTTGAACTTAAGGAGGCTACAAAATTAATAATTGAGAGAGTTTTAAGGACCCTAAAATCCGATCATTCATTTGGGGAAAGTATACTGGATACTGCTTTGGGTATTATATCTTTGATTAATTGTGGCCATCAGTCTGAATTAATTGAAAAGGCAATTGGCTACATGATAGATTGCCAAAACCGATCGGGTGGCTGGCCAAGGTGGGGTGTTTACTACGGAGGTCCAAAGAAACTTCAAACCTATGGATCAGAAGAAATGACCACAGGCTTTTGTCTTGAAGCATTATCACTTTATCGATTACAATCAAAAGAACAAAATATTGAAAATTAATTATCCGAACTATTTTAAATATCAGATTGGAAAAGACAAATCATAAAAATATTGCACTTGTTACCTTCTGTATGGATGATTGGGGCGGAAGTGAGGAACTATGGGCGCGATGTATTCCCATGTTGAAAGAAGGAACAAGCCTTACGTTGTATAAAGCGCGGATCAACAGACAACATCCTGAATTTCTAAAACTTATTGAACAGCAGGTCAGATTGATAGAATTGGATCCTGAATTATCTTTAATAGACCGGATATTACGTAAAGCTAAACATATCATAAGGAGGATTGGTTTACGCCCATATCGGGACAACTATAGTTTGTTTAAATTTCATAATGAATTAAAGAGGACTTCACCAGATCTGGTAATTATAGCTCAGGGAATTAATTTTGATGGGCTAGCCTATGCCTATCGCTGTTATTTATTGAAGATCCCCTATGTCATCATCGCTCAAAAGGCTGTTGATTTTTATTGGCCCTATCCCACCGACAGGGATTACATGAAGGAAACCTTAATTAATGCACATAAATGCTATTTTGTTTCTCATCACAATAAACGACTTACAGAAGAGCAATTTGGGATCAGGTTAACTAATAGTGAAGTGGTTTTTAACCCTATAAAAACGAAGCCACAGGTATTGCCATTCCCGGCAACAGATGAAGGTTATAAGCTTGCCTGTGTTGCCCGTTTATTTATTATCGACAAAGGTCAGGATATTCTACTACGGATATTAAACAGTGAAAAATGGAGAAATCGTCCTGTTTCGGTCTCCTTTATTGGCACAGGCATAGACGAACAGGGAATAAAAGATATGTCCAAGCTTTTAAAACTAACAAATGTTGAATTTGTGGGGTTTCACACGGATATCGAAAGTACATGGAAAAACTATCATGCGTTGATTTTGCCTTCGAGAAGTGAAGGGCTCCCCTTATCAATGATAGAGGCCATGTCGTTGGGGAGGACAGTTATTGTTACCAATGCTGGAGGAAATGCAGAAATCATAACCGACGGAATTAACGGCTTTATTGGGGATGCCACAGAAAAAGACTTTGAAGATACAATGGACCGTGCATGGGAGAAGAAGGACCAATGGCATAAAATAGGAAATGAAGCATGCTTACACATAAAAAATCATTTACCTTTATCACCGGAAACAGATTTTGCAATAAGTTTAAATAAATTACTTGGCACCTTATAAATCAAATCGTTGAATTTCTTTAAAGTCATAAGATCCATTGAATGGTGGGAATATAAGCTTCCGCCCCTGCTTGCAATTGGCTATGCGACAATTATTAAGTCGTCCAATCAATTTCTAACTTCCTTACCGCACTTGCTAATGCTCCTTTTATCATTGATAATTGGTGCTGTTTATGTGAGTATTATTAACGACATAACAGATATTAAGGATGATTTAGCCAGTGGTAAACACAATAGAGTCGCAGCCATTAGACCTGCATTCAGATGGGTTCTTCCCGCCCTTTGTTTATTAGCTGGATTTTTTTTCGGTTATCAGTTTTACCCTGACCTGTTATCCGTTTACTTATACCTTATGCCATGGATTTGTTTTAGTTTATATTCCTTTCCGCCGGTGAGACTAAAAAACAGGGGAAAATGGGGTGTCCTTGCGGATGCCAGTGGCTCACATATTTTTACTAGTCTACTAATGGTAAGTAGTATGAGCTACATAAATAGCCAATCAGTTGATTGGTACTGGTTTACCAGCACCGGAATATGGGCACTTTGCTATGGGGTAAGAGGAATATTATGGCATCAGTTTTACGACAGAGACAATGATATTCAGGCAGGGATAAAAACATTTGCGGTATCTGTAGCACCAAATAACTTCAAAAAAAAAGAGGTTATCATTTTGAGTATTGAACTAATCGCCATAGCCGTGATGTTGTTTAATATCCATCAGCTACTCCCTTTTCTAGCCCTGTTTGTATATATCCTTGTTGCATTAAGCAGATCTTATAAATTAAAATACACAGCGGTGATCATAATTGCACCGGAGCAAAGACCCTATCATATCATTATGGCCGACTTTTATCAGGTTTATTTCCCTCTTTCGCTCCTATGTGTCGCTGCACTCAGCAATCCCTATATTTTAATTGTATTGCTGATTCATTTAATTTTGTTTCCAATGAAAACAATTGCCTCTTTAAAAGATTTAAGACAGTTGATATCATTTAAATAACTTTACACAAAGGTTAACAGTATTAAATGTCATTAAATAAGACTAAACATAATAGATATTTTTATTGATCATACTATCTGATATTTATATCTTAGCATAATTAAGAGCCCTTCCAAAAAGACACGAATGAACATTCAAGAATTGGTAACCATCATAATTCCAACGTATAATAGAGCCACAAAAATCATGGACGCTGTGCAAAGTGCCTTGAATCAAACCTATCCATATACGCAGATTATTGTGATTGACGATGGGTCAACTGATAACACTGCTGAACTGTTAAAAAACTATCCTGAAATTGAATATCATTATAAACAAAATGGAGGCCAGGCTTCGGCAAGAAACGAGGGATTAAAATATGCTAAGGGATCGATAATTGCCTCATTGGATTCAGACGACATCTGGTACCCTGATTTTCTGAAAACCTGTGTTCAGAAATTAGTAGAAGACCAGCTTGATTTTGTATTTGCAAACTGGGATCAGGACTCTAAAGTTGGTGAGAGCTGGGATTTTCTAAATAATGATCCTTTTTTGGTGCCTTATTTCCCAAAAGAAAAAAATGGTTGGATTTCATTAAATTATAAAGAAGTACGGAAACTGTATATTAAATCATGTCCTTCCCCTTCTTCATCTTTAATTATGCGCAAATCTTCAATTGTTTCGGGATGGGATGAAGAAATGCAAATTGGTGATGACTGGTGTTTATATCTGGAAATGATCCTCTCGAAGGAGTGTAAAGCGGCGTTTACGCTGGTCAAGTTATGGCATAAAAGAATTGATGACATCAATGTTTACGATGGCAGGAAATGGAGTGAAGTACTGGAATTTCTATATATAGCAGATTCAAAAAATAAAATCAAAAAATTCGAGCATTTATTAACACCTCTGGAAAAGAAAACGCTACAGCAACGACATATGGCAGGTTTAGTTGAGTTCTCCAAACATAATTTAATACGAGAATTCAATATCAGATATTCATTGGTATTATTATTCAGATCTTTCGCCATAGATATTCCCTTTACGCTTAAGGAAATCCCGAACGTCTTCATTAAAGGTCTTCAAAATAAAATAAGAGGTTGATTTAACTATATCAGCTTAAAATCATTTTGGTTCTCCAACAACCGAAGGCGGGTAAAGAACAAATGAATATGGATTTGGTATCGGACTTTTATAAGAATTAAACAAGCCCAGGTAATTGACAACCTTAGTCTCATCAGTTTTGTTAATAAAAAAATCACTTGATAATAAATAGTACTTTATAAGATCCCGGATACGATCAGATTTTTTCCAATTGGATTTTAAATAATATAACGCCTTCCATTTCAAAACGGAAACCGTATCATTTCCATTATTTCTAAAATAGTCATCTATATACCTGGAAACGCCCTCAGGCTCCAGTTTTAAATAAAAAAGTTCTTTTTCCAGTACCTTCTTTGCATATGTCTTTAGTTCAGGAGCTATAAAATAAAGTGAAGGTGGTATAATACATACGCCCGCAGCCACCCCAGTCAATGCAATAAATCTTCTTCTTTTCATTTTAAAATACTTTGTCTGCTGCAAATAGAGATAGCGCTGATAAGGTGAGTGTTGGATTAGATGGACTGTATGTAGTAAATGCTCCGGCCCCCAAAACAAATAAATTCCGGTACCGATGGTGGATCAAATGTTTATCCACTACGCCCTCAGCCTCATCAATACTCATTCTTGTTCCTCCAATAATATGCCCCTCATTGGGCTCTGTTTCCTGATATATAATCTTCTCTACGGGCAAGTCTGATAAAACAGCTGGCAGTTTTTGTTTCATATTTTCTATGGCTTTTAACGCGTAATCAGATCTTTTATCAAAATGAATTTCAGGTATTAATTTATTGGAAGATGTAGCAACATGATTGGTATTTATAGGTAAATCTTCAAAAATCATTCTGAAACTTGCCACATTTAAGTGCTTACCTCTTTCCACTCTTATATAGTAAGGTGCATTATTTACCTCAATTAAACATGCTGCAAAGTCTTTTCTATGTTGCCCATCATAGAGCATATAACCATTTGCGTTTACCCAACTACTTCCTCCTACATTTTGCATATCCTCCAGATAAATCTGTACCTGCATCCCCAGCTGTTCTCCAATGCCTTTTCCAGTTAAAGGATTTGTATCTCCTGCATTTAACAAAATATTAGAATTAAAAAATGGATTTGCCCCCAATACAATTACTTCGCCACTTATGGCATGTTCTTTTCCATCTTTTATAAACAATACTTTTTTTACAGTATCATTTATCACCTCCAGGCTATAAACATCACAACCATATAGCAACTCTATACGTTTATCATTGTAGACCTCCAGATTGCCATTTTCTATGGTAAACTTTGCATTAACCGGACAGGTGTGACAAGTACTAAATGCCAGACATCCATTTCTATGCTGCGTTTGGCGACTAGCCCTTGCCGTAGGCTGACTAATATATTGATTTCCATATCTTTTGTGCAGGACTTTATCAACCAGACTAAAAGTATGAGGGGGCAATGGATATTTGCCTTGCCTAGGAAAAGGCGTTTGATCTGGTCCGGATACCGACATGATCTCTTCTGCCTCATAATAATAAGCATCCAGATCGTTGTAGGTAATGGGCCAATCCTGAGCAATTCCATATTTGCTCTTTAAATTAAAATCATTGGGCATAAAACGTGGCGTACACCCCCACCAACAATTAGAAGACCCTCCATGGGCCGTTGTAAACTGCCAAACTTTCCGGTCATTTAAATTAATAATATTATCCTGCCATGGCGAAGCATATTTCTGATCATCAGAAACAAGCCCCTTCTCCACTTTCAGGCGTTCTTCAAATGGATAAAAATGACCTTTTTCTAATACCAATACTCTTTTTTGCGCACTAACTTTTGAGAGGTATTTTTTTAGAAAAAAACTGGATGCAAAACCTGTACCTACAACAACTAAATCATAATAATCATGCTTCATCTTAAACGAAATTGAAAATACCGGAGTTTAAATTAATAGTTATTTGCGTTTTTAAGAAACCAGTATAACCAGGGAATTCTTACAAACATAAGCACACAAAGTAAAATCGTAAACAGGAATAAATATACCATAAACCATTTTCGGGTATATAATTTTTCTGACCCCTGTACAGGCGAATCATTAAGCAAACCGATTCTAAGATACCAGGAAAACAATAGTGCAAAAAAAGGAAAGCTAACCAAAAGTTCTATCCGATCCTTTATCAAAAAAATACCGAGGAAAAACGCTGAAGTTATGGCATAGAAAAACATAGATACCAGTAAACTGTTTTCGGTGTAATATCTAAATGATCTGCGGTACTGCCCGGCAACTTCCGCATCTCCAATTAATCTGAATTCAGCAAATCTTTTTGTTGCCATCAAAAAAGCTCCTCCCATCCAATAAGCTATGATAATACTTACAGGCGGAAAAGTATTAATCCAGTTAAGATCCCACTTGCTATCTGGTATACCCAATGATGGAGTAAAAATAAACCAGCCGGCAGCAAACCTTATTGGATTATTAACAGATTCACTTAAAACATCCAAAAATACCCTATCCTTACTCCTAAATGGTTTAACATTATAAACAACCCCCATAACCAGAAGTAGCCCAGCCATTAAAAGAAATTTAATGGAAACAAAATAGGCCAATATCAATCCAATAGAGCCCAAAATCACATATTCACTATAAAGAATAAACGGGTTTATTACTGTTACTACAGATGATCGCTTCTTTTTCAAAGGATGATATTTATCATACCCCTTATCTAAATATTCATTGATTACGTAATTAGCAGAGGCAACCAGACAAATGCTAATTATTCCCAGCACAATTTTTATCGCCAACCCAGCAGTAAAGGGTGTATGGAAAATAGAAAGTGCAAATAGCATCCCTGGCACCATAAACACATTTTTAATCCAATTATCAGGTCTGGCGATGGCAATGTATTCCCCTATCCCCGCCTGCTTAGGCTTAAAATTAGCCTCTTGTTCGGCAGGTAAATCTTTTGTTAAAATAGTTCTATCTATCATTAATTACATTATTATACCCACTGATGCTTATTTTATCAGCAAGTGTAACATAAAACCCCTTTAAAGCAGTTTCTTCTTTTATCAAAAGAAAGGGTACCTGCAATTCCCTGGCACATAGCCCATCCAATTCATACCGATCGCCTATAAATAGGCATTTGTCTTTCCCGGTCGCCTTCATTTTAGAAAGAATGAATGTTAAGCCTTCACTGTTTGGTTTAAAACTGTTTATCTCCGGATCCGTTGAACTTACTTCTAAATCAACTTTAATATCCATGCATTTTAATTTTTTTATTGATTCATAATCAGAATATATCGCTGTTCTTATCCCTTTCTTTCTTAGCAACTCTATAAAAACCGAGACTCCAGGATACATACATTCCTTAAGATATCTATTCGGTTCCTCAAAAATCCATCGGTCAACCACCCGTTTTATAAAGTCAAGTTTTTCATTCGTCTTTTGCGCACACCAATTATATTGTTCTTCCTGAAGATTGCTTCCTCTATATCCTGCTCGTTTTTCCCGCTCTTTTCTAAAGTGATATATGACAAGCAGCTCTCTGTATTTCCAGGGCCTAAAAACATAATGCAAAACTAATTTCAAGAGCATGATCTTTCTTAGTTTCGACTGACAATACAATGTACCATCTACATCGAAAACGACTACATCAAGTTCATCCCATAAAATATTATCCACCTTTTTGTTAATTAGAAAATAAAATTATCAAAAAATTCGATATTGCACGGTATTAAAAGTTTAATAATGGATAATTTACGGAGTAGTCGTTTTATTAGAGAAAACAAATCAACTGTCGTTACTTTAATTCTGTTCCTTGGTATAGGCTTCAGGTTATTTCACTATTGGTACAACAGGTCGTTATGGATGGATGAAGTATACCTAAGCTCGAGTTTTATTCACATGGGATACTTGGACCTAGCTACAAAGACCCTTGATTATGGCCAAAAAGCCCCAATAGGTTTTTTATGGTTAACTAAACTAAGCATCGACCTATTCTCTTATAGCGAGACAGCGTTACGATTAATTCCACTTCTTGCGGGACTTTTATCACTGTTTGTTTATAGACGGTTGTGTCAATTCTTTTTAAATACTGCAGGACAAATCCTAGCTGTTTCCTTATTTTCATTTGCTCCTGCAATCATTTACCACAGTGTCGAAATCAAACAATACTCGACTGAATGTCTGGCTACTATTCTTGCATTATATCTATTCTGCTTATTTAATAATCAGAATAGATGGAAACATAATATATTCTGGGGGCTTGCTGGTAGTATATTAATCTGGTTCTCTTTTTCTGTTATTTTTGTATTAATAGGTATTGCAACAGGGATATGTATCTATCATCTTTTCAAAAAGGACTGGAAAACATTTGCTTTTTATAGTGTGCCCTTCCTAATGTGGATGACTAGCTTTTTATTAAATTATTTCCTATTTACGCATAAGCAAGAATCTCAATGGGTAGTATATTTTTTTAAAACCTACCAGAACTTCATGCCTTTGCCTCCGCACTCGGTCGAGGAACTCAAATGGTTTCCCAGGAATTTCCTTGGCTTGATGGACTACCCTTTGGGACTTAACTGGAATTTTAACAAAAATAACATTTCAACCCTTGTTACAGTTCTTAGTATCATACCTACCATACTGTTATCTAGCGGTATCTTATCCTTTTATAAAGATCAGAAACAAAATTTTTATGTGCTGATATGTATATTACTATTAACACTTCTGGCTTCGGGCTTATTTCTGTATCCGCTTATCGAGAGATTTTGGCTTTTTCTTGTACCTATTTTCATTTTGTTTGTAGCAAAAGGCTTCGGATATTATCAGCAAAGAACGAAACAACCTTATCTGGTCTTGTTGTTTTTGCTAATAATATCTTCTCCCCTGCTTCAGACCTTGTATTTTTTTAGATATCCCGAAAAGTTTTACAAACATAAAAAGTCATTTGAAAAAGAAGCCCTGAGCTACATAGATAAACACTTCGAAGCCGGAGATGCCGTCTATAATTATTGGAACAATGCCCCTGGTTATCGTGTTTACAGCAAAATGTGCAATTTTAAATACCAAGCTGTTGCCGGTCGTGACTTCAGAAAACTATCTCAGAACATACATGAATACAATCAAAATCTAAAATCAGATTTTAAGCTTTTTCAGGGAAAAAAAAGGGTCTGGTTGATTTTCAACAATCAATTTTTAACAGATATAGGTGATAAGATTGATGATCCAAACTGGTATTATAAAAATACTGTTTCGCCAAATAAGAACATTTACCTACAGTTCAGTGAATTGGGTGTTCCTCTCAAACGATTTGTCTATGCAGATATAACAGTCTGTTTGTTTGAGTTACCCCCTATTTAGTGGCATTTTTTTAAGGATTTAAGTAATTCTTTATATGAATTCATATTAAATCCATTACTTAATAGAAATTGAATGATCTTTTTTCCCCCATAGTACCAGGATCCCGATCGTCTGGCTATTTCTAATTGTTCAAGAATCAGATCATTCTCAATTTTTTTTTTCCAGCTAAGGGTCATTGACCGGATACCAGTAAGACTATTCAACCGGCCTGCATTGCTTTCTGCCAAATCATGAATAAGTAAATTGTCCATCAACATTTTTTGACGTCTCCCCCAATAATGCATAATCAAATGACCTGAGGGTTTTATTTCCGTTACATCTTGTAAAACAAAAGAAAATGCCAATTGCTCACTCACAAACCATTTCGAGCCTGAAAAAAAAAGATCTGTTAACCTGATTACATCTGGCATATAAGCAAAAAAGTACTTACTTAGTCCTAACACGCCAGAATTCCAGCTATAGTATTGCTGCGTAAAATGAATGTTTTTACCACCAACCTCAAAATCTCTCTGTTCAATATAATCGATAAAAGACATAGGAAAATTTTGCTGATTAAATACCCCAAATATAGTCGGCGCTTCCTCAATCCGATATTCCCTGATATGCATAAAACTCTCCTGTTTATGCTGTGGCTTAAATAAAATGGAAGCTGGAGAAATGAAGAACGTATCCGAATCAATAAACAATTGATCCAAATCGGGATATTTTTCAAATGTAAAATTGATAACGGCAACTTTTCTTCTATGTATAAAATCATCCGGCCCCGACATCTCCTTTAACTGTTCTTCTGAAAGAAACACATATTCGACCTCTATATCCTTTAAATAAGCATCAAAAAAAATAAGAGCATCTGTATAAACAACAATTCTGGTCGTATTTAAGCAATCTCCACACCAGGCGCAAAAACTCAAAATACTAAAAACAGTACGACGATATTCCGCGTCGTTACCATAAGATAAGTAAACCAGATTTTTATTTATCATAGAATTAAGTACATGGCTCTGTGGTCATTTTTTTCACAAAAAGCGACATTACGAATTTTCACTTCTTTTTATTCATTTTATGGCGACTAAAGTAAAGAAAAAAAAAAAAGTAATTTTTTATAATTAAATTTATCGTCAAATTCTCATGTATCATTTACATCGAAGAAAAAAAGTATGATTCACTTTTCTTTATTCTGATAGTTTGTATGCGCATTGCACATGTCATTATGGCACATAAAAACCCTGGTCAACTGTTAAGACTTATCAGACGACTGCAACACCCTAATTTCGACTTTTATATCCATCTAGATGGAAAAGTACCCATGGAGCATTTTGAGTTACTTCAAAACATGGATCAAGTTAGTTTTATACAAAATAGAGTTAATTGCAATTGGGGAGGCAATAGCCTTTTCCTTGGAATAATAAGCTCATTGAAAGAAGTCATTTCATTGCATACCGAATACGGCTATATTAACTTACTCAGTGCACAGGATTATCCCCTAAAGTCCCCGGAAGAAATTTATCAGTTCTTTGTGAAAAACTACGGTAAAAATTTTATTTCATTTGATCCGCTGAAGAGTTCAGAATGGTGGAAAGGAGCAATAAAAAGATATGAAAAATATCATTTTACTGATTTCAAGTTCAAGGGGAAACATGTGTTGGAAAAAGTGCTCAATAAAATTGCCCCCCTAAGAAAACTTCCCAACCTTGGAGAGTTGTATGGTGGAAGCAAATCAACATGGTGGAGTTTAACCCACGAATGTGCAACTTATGTTGTAAATATTTTTGACAAGGATACTGAACTAAAGAAGTTCCTTCGGTTTTCATGGGGTACAGATGAATTCGTCCTAACTACGTTGGTAATGAATTCTCCATATAGAGAATCTACGGAGAACAACAACCAAAGATATATAGACTGGTCAGAAGGAAATCCCAATCCAAAATTATTAAAAATTTCTGATTATGATGAGATTATAAACTCAGGTATGCTTTTTGCAAGGAAATTTGACATTGATATTGATGAAAAAATTTTAGATAAGATCGACCTCACACCTTGAAATTAAAAATGGTTTATCCGCTATAGCTTCTTTTATTTTTATACATTTAATCTTATTTTAGTTAACAAATAATATACAAACAACAAAACCAAGCCTGGAGATATGAAATTCAGTAACCCCAAGACAAGAAGCCACCTGTCCATTAAAAAATCATATAATGTATTAGAAATAGGCGGCGGTAATTACCCACACCCAAGAGCAAATGTTGTTGTAGATAAATATGTGGATTCCAACTATCACAGAAGTGGAAACATAAAAGTATATCCACATCAAAAATTCGTTCTTGCCGAAGGAGAAGCCTTACCATTTACAGATAAATCATTCGATTATATTATCTGCTGTCATGTTCTTGAACATGTGGACGATCCTATTCCTTTTCTTAAAGAACAAGCCAGAGTGGCTCCTATGGGATATATCGAAACCCCGTCCATTATAGGCGAATACCTTATGCCAAAAGAATCGCATAAATGGCTCATACAGGAAATCGATGGAAAAATAGTGATGTATGAAAAAGATAAAATAGGCTTTACTGCGTGGCAGGATTTCGGTACTGTTTTCCTCGACTACCTTCCAAAGCAGTCAGTTGGTTATAAGATCATGCAACGGACGCACAACAACTTAACAAATATGGTTTACGAGTGGACTTCAGAAGCCGAAGTTATTATCAATCCAGACAGTTCATACTATAGAGACTTTTTCACCAAACCTTGGGATGAGGCTACATGTAACAAACTTTTGCACAGTAGTTCATTTAAGGAAGAAGCTAAATCATCTATGGGTGCAATGATGAATATCGTTAAAACCTTTTTCAGTTCTAAAGAAAAGAAATTAAAAGATCCCGTTATATAGGACAAAAAATATCGTTCTAAAAACTCCATCATCTTATCGATGATGGAGTTTTTTTATGTTTAAAAAGTAAAAACTGCCAATAAAACACAAATAGGAAAAAAAATATCACTTGAATTAAAAAAACCGAATATACATATTGGGGATATTTTTCTACAGCCAAAAACATTTTTTACCCAAAAGTTCACACAAAAAAATTAAAAAAACACTTGTTTTGTAATATTTTTATTATAATTGCAAACTATTCCTGCCAATGTAACAATTTAAGACAGAGGGAGTAGCTTCAATATTAGAAATATAGGGATTTCAATATTGCATTTTTATTTTTAAAATTATTAAATTAACTGTATGAGATTAAAAGTGATCGCTCTTCTTTCTTTAGTTATTATCTTTTTCACTTTTTGTTCATGCAAAAAAAATATTTTAACCGAACCACCAACTCCTGAGAAACCAGCAGAGGTACCGGTTGTTATTCCGCCTACTACCATTCCAGGAAAACCAGAGATACCTGCTGATACAGTTATAGAACTTGGCACAGGGTCCGGTAACCTAACCATCGATGGCAGTAAAATAAACTTTTCAGGAAACATCCTTATCAAAATTAAAAGCGGCTCATATTCCAGCATCAATTTAAAGAACATTCAAATTGCCGATGGTAAAAAAATGACTGTGAAAAACACAAGTGATGGAATTGTATATGTGAAGGAAGAAATGAGCTTAAACAATGTAAAAAATCTAATTGTTTCAGGGGATGGCTCAAAAGATCAATATGGGTTTCAATTTTTGGATCTGGCTTACAGATGTATCCGAATCAATAACTTTTGGAGCGGTGTTGAAATCAACAGAGCCAGGTTTACCAACAATAGAGATTATTGCATTTCTGTTGAAAGTACCATATTCAACAAAACTTATACGGGCACAGCAGATACCAGAACTGAAAACATTAAAATTATTGGTTGCGAATTCGATAATACCGGCACCATCTATTTTGGTGGCGAATTAAACAAAGACACCAATACAGATATCGGATTTGTGAAAGGTTTGGAGGTTGCATATTGTACATTTAAGAATGGTTCTCCTGGCGACTGTATTAAAGTTGGAAACGTAGAAGGTTACAATATACATCATAACACATTCAATAATATAAATAGCTACTCCAACATCCACAATGGAATTGTATTTGTCATTGGAGATGGAGACGTGCACCATAATATATGTACCAATCATCAGGGTAATTTCGTTCGCGCTTGGGTATATTCCAGAGAAGGCGTAAAAACATCCAAATCTTATAACAACATTATTTACAACTCCAGAAAATATTCTGCTTTTGAATATCAAGCCTTTAGCAGACACATGTGGGGTGGAAAAACAACTTATACCAATGTACTTTGTTATAATAATACAGTAGGAAAAATGAATACTAGTCTGGATTGGATCGGGAATGTTATAGACATTTATAATCTGGCTGGCGGGTCAATTGAAGTATTTAACAATGTAGGTATAAACTTCGGCCATCCATTTGGATGGGAAAATCCGGCAGGCCAGCAAAACTATATTACAAACATTCAAGCAAATCAGGCAGTAACTGCTTCAAACAACAGCTACTTTGCTACACTGTCGGAAGCCGGAATTTTAAATGATACTGATTTCAAGATAAGTGGAAATTCAGCATTGAAAGCAAAAGGAAAAAATGCTGGTAATTTACTTGAAGACGATTTTTATGGTGTAAAAAGAGCTGCTATACCATCTATCGGTGCAACAGAATAACTAAGAGATAGAATTTCAATTCAATAGAATTAAAAAGGTCTCTGTGATTGCTCACAGAGACCTTTTTAATTAACCGAAAAACCGGGTAGCGTTTGTCCTGATCAATTTCTTTACCTCAACATACCCATATTGATAAATATTCCATAAACTAAACTTTTGATAATGGGTATTTAATGCAAAATATGCAATTAACAAACCTGTTAATGTGGTAAAGAACGATGCTGCCGCTACGCCATAAATACTATCTGTATAATGAATAGCTAACAAATCAGTAATTACCACCACAAAAAACATAACAATGACCTTGATAAAGTTGATTTTTGGCTTGTGAATAATATCAAGAGTTAATGCAAAAAAACGTTCTGCTGGATAAAGCATGGCAATAATCATACATATACGCAATATATTTGGGGCTTCAGTTTGTACATATTTTCCCCCTCCTAATATAAGAATAGCATAGTCTGCAAAAATAAATATCAAAATAATTACAGGAAAAATAGCAATAGTAAAAACGCCAATATATCTTTTCATAACCGTAATGAGTTCTGATTTCCGTCCAAGGTTGTATTTTTCTGCCAAAGTAGGCATGGCGGTATATACAAAACTCCTCATCGGGATTTCAATAATTTGAGTCAGTTTCGTTCCAGCACTATAAATCGCCAGCAATGCCGGTCCCATAAAAAAATTGATGATAAAACTATCCGCAGTAGTGAGCAGACTTGCGCTAATTGTCGTACCTACTGTAAACTTCCCAAAATCAAACATCTCACGAGTAACTTTGCGTGTCTTATACCTCAACTTCCTCAATCCCGACCATCCCATTACAAGCGCAATGAAACTCGACAATATATTCGCTGTCAGATAAGCATATATGACTGTATGGATATGTATTTTTCCAAATAGAATGAGCAGCAGGATAAATACGAAAAAAGATCCCTGGTTGCTTAAATTTAAGATCAAGAGTCTGTCATATCTTTGTTTAGCTTGTAAAAGACAATTTGCAACAAAAAAAGGCAAAGACAACAGATAATTTAAACCAAAAAATTTAAGAAAAAGCGTAAGACTTTCGTTTTCAATATAGAATGAAACGAAATAAGCCGGAATATTTATTAAAAACAAAATCACCGTAATGGAGATTGCAATAAACCATGCAGAGCCAGCTACTTGATTTTTTCTTTCCTCACTAGCTCCCGAATAAAATTTAACTACCGTTGTAGCCAGAAAGCCCGATCTTAACGTATCACCAAGTAATAACATCGTAAAAAAAAAGCCCCATACCCCCATATCATGAATAGAGAGTACCCTTAACAACACAGATATGGTAAGCATACCTATGATAGCATTTATTCCATTACTTAAAAGCGATAGTATATATTTATTTCGTATTAAATTGAGCAACTGCAATACTTTTAATTTCATTTATACCTCATTGTAATAAGCATCCAACCGATTTAGATTTCATTTGATGTTAGTAATTATTTACTCTCTTTTCGTGACACAAAATTGTATCTGAAGCGCTTAATCTCTTCAACTATCCGGTTTGTAACGATTTTCAGAAAATTACCATCCTGCTGTAAAGTACGAACACCAGTCCAAACCCGTGCCTTGTCTGACTTCACCTGCTTAATTTTGCCATACTTCATCAGATCCATACAAAGCTGCCCATCCTCTCCACGTCGGTTGATACTGATAAATCCAATTTCCAGGCCATAAGATTTTAAATACCCCATGCTGATACCAAAAGTATTAAAATAAGGTTGTTTTGTATGTCTGATTGCAGCAGCAACATCCTTCATTTTCTCCATCAGGAAAAGTTTCCACCTTGGGAACCCAGGCTCACTTATAAATGCATACCTACCATATACGCAGACAACGTCTTTCTGCTTTAAAACCTTAATCATTTCATCAATCCAGCAATCGGGATAAAAACAATCTGCATCCGCCGTTAAAATGTATTTACCTAATGCATTTTCTTGCCCTTTCTGACGCGCCGGTCCAGCTCCCTGTTTCAATTCATTAAATGATTTTAAATGCAACCTGTCTAAAATCTGCTGAGTTTTATCAGTAGAATTATTATTAACTACTATAATTTCAAATGGAATATCTGTCCGCATTTTAGACAAAGTAGCTACGCAGCGAAGTATATTGGCTTCCTCGTTCCAGGCTATCACAACAATACTTACCAAAGGATCTTTACTTTGTACCACATCCAGATTATTGTTTATTTCTTCAAATAGAGAATCATCTATCTCCTCGTAAGCTTTAAACGGGTATAAAAATTGATTTAACCAGGCAGGATTTTTAAAAACATTCATAATTCTTGATTATAAGTTACCCATTTTCAACTCATTAAAAGCATAATCACATGCTCTGGCCGTCAAAGCCATGTAAGTAAGGGAGGGATTTTGACAGGCCGATGAAGTCATACAACTTCCATCAGTAATAAATACATTTTTGACAGCATGCATTTGGTTATGTCCATTCAATACTGACGTCTTAGGGTCACGTCCCATTCTTGCCGTCCCCATTTCATGCACAGTTTCGCCTCCTTTACGGTTATAATTAAAGGGTTCAATATCTTTAAAACCAGCCTTTCTAAGCATCTCAACACAAGTATTCTGAATATCTTCCATCATTCTTTCTTCATTCTTTTCAAAAGAGAAATTTATACTCACTAACGGCAATCCCCAGGCATCCTTTTTTTCTTTGTCTAAAGTTACTGAATTTTCATAGTAAGGTAAGCACTCACCCCACCCTGCCATCCAAATAGTCCAGGGGCCAGGACTAGCTAATTTTCGTTTAAAATCAACACCAAAACCTGATAGATTTTGTGAACGATCCCGCCATTCCTGTCGCTCTCCATGACCGTTTATGCAATACCCTCTAATAAAATTCAGGTCTTCTCCCTGACCGAGGTTACGATACCTTGGGATTAAAAAACCAGACGGCCTTCTGCCCTTATAATAAAGCTCTTTAAAGTCATCATGTACACCGTACGCACCTGCTGAGGAATGATGATCCATTAAATTATGTCCAACCTGTCCGCTATCATTCCCCAGACCATTTGGAAATCTTTCAGACGTAGAATTCAATAAAATAGCTGCTGTTGCTATTGTTGAAGCATTTAAAAAAATAATTTTTGCATAAAACTCTTCCTCTTTGTGTGTATTGGTATCTATAATTCTCACACCGGTAGCTTTTTGTGAATGCTCGTCATATATAATTTCTTTTACGATAGAAAATGGCCTCAAGGTAAGATTCCCAGTTGCAGCAGCAGCGGGTATGGTTGAACTATTGCTACTAAAATAACCACCATATGGACAACCGCGCGTACATAAGTTCCTATTCATACATGGCCCCCGGTTATCCCAACCTTTTGTTAGGTTAGCAACCCTGGCAATCGTTAAAACTCTATTTTCATTTTTTTTTATATTCTCAGCCAGATGCTGCTCGATGCAATTCAACTCCATAGCTGGCAAAAACTTACCATCAGGCAAATGAGATAGATTTTCGCATTTACCACTAACTCCTATATACGACTCTACATAATCATACCACTTTTCCAGATCTTTATACCGAATTGGCCAGTCCACAGCTATTCCTTCTTTTTTATTAGCTTCAAAATCAAGGTCACTTAAACGATAACACTGTCTGCCCCAGGTAAGCGATCTGCCACCAACCTGATATCCTCTAATCCATGTAAAGGGTTTTTGCTGCAAATAAGGATGATCCTTGTCTTCTACAAAAAAATGTCTGTCGCCCTCGTCTGCAGCCCAGCCTCTTATCACATTTTTTTCCTTCTCTTCAGTGGTATTGTTCAGGCGATATTCAAAATCCCAGGGATTAAGTGTCGCCGTAGGATAGTCCTTTATATGTTCTACATTTCTTCCTCTATCTAACAAAAGGGTCTTTAGTCCCTTTTTACATAATTCCATAGCCGCCCAACCTCCACTAATTCCTGATCCTATTACAATGGAATCATAATTCCTATTTTCTGCTCCTTTTATCATATGCTATTTGGTGGCCCAAGATTTTTGAGATTTTAAGAGCGGAACACAAGGTTCATATACTACCGGAATAAAATCATAAGCAAGCCCCTTTGTGGCACCTACCTCTGAAGTACAATACCCGATTACAGTAAGCTCTTTGAGTTGGCTGTAAAAAGGTCTTCCAAATACCTTTCTTTTAACTTTATTTACGAACTTATATTTACTAATTTCCTTATGTTCAAAATGCTGCATAATAACAATCCTGTCAGCAAGATTACATTCTTGAAATGAACACTTATATCTCTCCATTGTAAAATTGCGGACCTCATGTAATCCGGCCAAAAAAGTATACTGCTCTTTGCTATCCTCACAATTCAGAATATACTTAATAATAAAATCTTCCACCTTAGCATCCTTAGCACCCGGAGTTTCGGTAGCAGGAATTATTACTTCCGCCAATTCAGCAATTAGTGCTTTATGAGAAGGTAGCATGGCCATATTTTGCTTTTTTCTAAGAAAAAACCATTTATAAGTTGCTGTTGCGGCAATAGTTGCAACAATGATTAAAAAAATATTAGCTAATGCCTGTCTTCGTTTCATCTGCAAACACCCGGTATTAATTCATAAACGATCAAACTCTTACCCATTCTTTTCGATCAAAATCATATTTTTTAATTACCCGTGCCGGATTCCCAACCGAAACCGCATAGGGAGGTATATCTTTAGTTACCACACTTCCAGCACCAATCACTGCATGCTTTCCAATACTCACACCGGCAGTTACTACACAATTTGCACCAATCCAAACGTTATCATCTATAGTTATTTTTTTCGTTATTGTACTTTGCTCACTTGGTGGAATATCTATCAATTCATACCCATGATTTAGTCCTGAAACTGCAATGTTTTGCGCCAGCATTACATGGTTACCAATCTGAACAGGGCCAATAATTGTACATCCTACTCCAATAATCGTTTTATCACCAATAACTACGTCCCCCACTCCGTTATTTATAGTACAAAAATCTTCTATAATACTCGCCTGTCCGAGACTAAAATCATTAAACGGAAAAACATCCATTCTCGTTTTATATCTTATGATAGATGATTTTCCTCTTTTGTGTTTAAATGGATTTATCAATAACCTGACCCATAATCTGGGTCGGAAATCATTTGATGGAATTAATAGTCTGTGAGCAACCTTCTTAAGAAAGGGATTTGCTTTAATTTTAGAGGAAATGGACATAAAACTCATTCATTAAAAGTAACCTCATTCATTGCTTTATAAAGTTCATTAACACTATTTTCCCAGGAATGAGAAGCGGCAACTTTCTTTCGATAGGCTACACGCTCCATCGAATCTTCACTCATTGCCTTTTCAATTAAACTAACAAATTCTTCCTTATTTTCCGACAGATAAATACAGTCTTTAAAGATACTTGCGGCCTCCGTCAATGTTGCAACAACAGGCAATCCTACAGCTAAATATTCATCGATTTTCCTGGGATAATTACCAATGGTTACCTGATTAATCAATTGAGGATTAATACAAACGTTAAAAGAGTTGATATAACGAGGCAAACTTTCAGGGCTCTTGCTTCCGACAAAATAAATATTTGGAATATCATGTAAAACACTGGTTTTAAACACTTCATCTTCCGGTCCAACTAATATTACACTCCAATTCGGATTGCTATTTGCTATAAAAGCAATCAGCTCAATATCCAAGCGTATACTTTGTAAAGCACCCACATAGCCTATTTTCGAACCTGGTATATTAATGATCTCCTCAGCTATATCATCTTTGTCCAAATTAGAAAACATATCAATTTCACACCCCTGCCCAATATAAAACGACTTCGCATTATATTGCTTGCAATAGTCAGTCAAATAAGTGGAATTAGCCACACACATGTCACTTTTAGCAATCAATAGAGGTTCAATCCTTTCACCATGTTTTTTCCAATAGTCTACAGCCAGCATATAATCCCGAGAATAATAAATACTTAACTTGCTTTGAAGAAATTCCTTTAGGTGGAAACTTCTAAACATATCATTATCATTAAACAATATGATATCCCGAAAGTTCAGTGTTTTCATAGCTTTCAATATCGATCCTGCAAGCAACTTATTGTTACGCCGATTCAGGACATCAAATATAAAAGCACTGTCAATCCAATTAATCGACTCGACAAGCACGTCAGGAAAAAGATTCCAAAGATTATCGGAAATAGGTATCAACCCATTTTCTTTTCCTCGAATCACACCTTTCCGCTTCAAAATTTTTGGGTCATTACCATTTTTCAACGATGTAATCCGGTCTAAAGCTTGATTAACGTATAACACCCTATTGAATTTACTGAGTTCAACAGCTATATTCTTGCAATTGCTCCCGATTTCAACATCCCAGGGCTGTTGACCAACAATAACAATATCTCTACCTTTTATTTCTTTATTCACGTTGTTTAACTTAAACAGATTTAGAATTTCCTATTAGTCTATACTATGTTTTGTAGCAACTGAGCGTTTATTTGCCTTTCTGACGTATACCAATGAAACCAGCTGATAAAATATAAACTTCGGAATATTTATGAGTGAAGTATAAATTCTTTTATCGGTAGGGTATGACTTTAACGCAATAAAAAAGCCGGCAATAAACAGGATAAATGCCAGCAACCAAATGACCGATAACCATACAGACATGAATAAAGTCCCTATCATGAAGATAAAAGAAAGAATAAGAAAAATAAATAAGGGTGGGCGTAACAACACAATTCCAAATAAAAATTGATTAATGCTAAAATTACGTACCCCTCTTACCAAAATATCGAAACCGAGTGCAGCATATTTAAACCATGTATTGATCCATCTGGAACGCTGTTTAACCAATTGTTCAGGGTTACTGGTCTTCTCGTCATATACAATTGCATCTCCCGCAAATGCAATCCTTTTATCCTTTTTTAAAATTTGGGCCTGCAACACCTTATCAAAACCAGCGCCCTGAACGTCAAGATGCTCAAGTGCTGATTTGTAAAGTTCCGTTTTAAAAGCCATGCCCGACCCTGCAAGTGTGGCTGATGATCCTAAACTGAATAATAATTTTGCGTCATAAAAGTGATAATAAATATCTCTCGCAGCATCTAGACAAGCATAAGTAGTGTTTAATTTTTTGGCTGCCCTCAACCCCTGCACAGCTTCAAAACCATAGTTAAAGTAGACATTTAATTCATTAATGTATTCCGCATCAACCAAATTATCACTATCTATGATTGTCAGAATTTCATGATCCCTCTTAAAATGATTAATTGCATAAAAATGAGACCTTGTATTGCCGGCCAGCACTTTTTCCGGTCTCAACAGAATAACTTTAGGATGATCAATAAAGATATTGTCATCCTTACAATTGTCTAATACAACATATATGAGATAGTTATCGTAATTAACTGCCAGTAAAGAGGATACAACAGCAGGAATCAATTCCGTTTGTTCATAAGCTGTTACGATTATTGCGTAGTCATAATTCTTTCCTGACTTTTTCGGATACCTGTTTTTCTTGCCAAAAAAAATATAAGCAAAATAAAAAATGATTGGAACTACAAGATTGTATCCAATCAACGCCGCGAGAAAAAACAGTATCACATTCATTTGACTACATAGTTAAATTAACTGTCCTTTCGGTCAGATAACCATTCCCAATATTTCTGACCTCTAAAAAAACCATAAATCAGGCAAAGTAACCCGGGTATTAAAAATATTTCGAAAGGCATCTTAAAAAAATAATATCTATACTAAACAACTTTCTGTTCCAACTTTCTCTTGCAAATTTCCGCATCAATTCTTGGTGAAATATAAATAAATACCCAAGACAGACAAACTACAATAGACGAAGGCATATTATTGATAATTTCATTACCATAACTACAAAAAAAGACTCCTCCTGCTCCGGATAATAAAGCAATTAATTTAACCCTGAGGCCATCATCACGGGTCTTCCATATAATTCCACAACATTTACCAAATATATACATCATCATACAGAACCATATCATAAATCCAACAATCCCATACATAGCCCATATTTTAACCCAATAGCTATCCGGTTCTATTGTCGATAGAAATTTATCGGCATTATATTCTTTTCCCCAAATACCGATAACGCCTAAACCACCACCAAAAGGTCTGGTTTTAAGATACTCAGCAATAATTTCCTGATTCATAAACCTAAGATTTAATGACGGATCTTTAGGATCGAGTGCCGTTCTTAGCCTATAAATCTCATAGTAGTTATTTCCAATTGTAGTGTACTTCAAGCCTGCAATAAATGTTACCGCCAACGCCCCACCAATAATTAGCACTTTAAAGTTCTTACTCAAAAAAATCGCCATAAACATCCCTACAACAAGTACAAATAAAGCTCCTCTTGTACCTGAAATAATCATCGCATAAAAGAAAACACAAGTAAAAAACAACATCAGCGCTTTCTTGCCCGATTTAAAAGGTCCCAAAGCCAGCGTAATAGCTATTACAACAAACTGAGCCTGCGAAGCACCAAACTGGGCAGCATCATAAAATGAAAATATTCTAAGTTTACCGGCAACAATATGAGTAACCGCTCCACCATTGTCCAGGAAACTCTGATCACCTGGAGATAAGCCTATATGAAGCTGCTTAATTCCGTTAAATGCACTTAAAAGTGCCAGCCCAATAATAATATACAAAAACGTATTAAGATCTCTTTCGGTCTTAAAGATCATCAAACCTACCACTACGATAAGCAGTGGGTACAAAGCAACACTCCTAATTTCGTGAAACCATCCATTAATACTTGCTCCTGCCGGGTTTGCTACTTCGATAACACTTATTGCAAACCATATCATCAACAGTTTAAATAAATCATTATTACAACTAGCCCAATCTGCCTTATTATAGTAAAGCAAACATGCAAAAAGTGTAAGAATCAATATAACCTCCACTCCAATGCCATATGGAATACCAGGCATCTCACGCGCAAGGGCAAACATTAAAAAACAATAGTAAATCAGGAAAATCAGTCCGTTGCGAGGATTTCTAAAAACAAATATTGTAAAAATGACAACCAGACATAAAGAAATCACCAACAGTGGTCCTATAGCTTCATATTGTACGGTCAATAGGCTTATCACCACGGAAATGACCAATCCTAAGATCAATAGAACTCCTTTATTCCTAAATATCGAACGTGACAAAAAAAAAGACTTCATTACTAATAGTGAGATTTTACCAGATAGGATTCGCCGTACATATATTAAGAATTAAAGCAATAAAGCCGTTAAGCGGCTTTATTCTTTCTTATCTTATTTAATTTTGTCTTATTTAAAACCCAGCCCATAAATTCGGGTTGAGCCTTAATATACTCGATAAGTTCTCTATCACGATCTCCAATTACCTTCCCAGCTTCAAAAACAGCTATTTTTTTCTCTACAAAAAGTAGCCATTCCTTGGCTGTATTTAAATCACTTAAACTATTGATGTCTATGATGATAATATCAAACTCCTTGCTTAAAACCTCAAAACCAGCCCGCAAGCTTTTGATGCTCTGAATTTCTAATAGAGAGTTATTATTTACATTTTTATTCAGCACGGTAATACGATCCTCAGTCATGATCTCTTTTTTTATTAAAAAAGTCTCAAAATTCTGAGGAGTGGTCAACTCCTTAGTAGAGCTTTTTGCTCCCGGCATTGTATCACCACCAATCAATAATACTTTTTTCCCAATCATCGCAAAAGCATAAGCCAAGCTCGACGCAATAAAACTTTTCCCTTCCCCACCGATAAGACTGGTTATCCCTAAAATTTTACTATCATCTTTTTCCATTGCAGAGCTGATTTCAAAGCGTAGAGAACGAAGTAAATCCCTATATAAATGATAGTTGACGTTATCACTTTCATCATTCCATATCTTCTTAACGGTCATATCATCCGATTGAACAAAATTCAAATTTCCTAATACCGGCGACTGGGTAGCTGAAGCAAGCTGTTTGGAAGTATGGATAGTATTGTCTAATAAGAAAGAGATGAGCAGAATGGTAAAGCAGATAAAAAAGCTCGATATACCAGCCAAAGCCACATATAATATGCCTTTTGAAGGTAAAGCCACACCCGGCAAACCAACCTGAGCTATCTGCAACTTGAGCGATATATTTTGTTCTGTTCTCGTTTGATTATACGTATCAAGTGCCGTCATGTAATCCTTTGTAGCTAATTCAGCGTCTCGTTCGTAATTTTGAATTCCAGCATCAAAAGGCACCATTGTATTGTATTTACCTTTTAATATAGCAAGTTCTTTATCAATTGAAGCTATACTCCCCCTTGCCTGACTCACAACGGTTTCCAGTGCTAATTTTTGTTGAATCAAAGCCTGTTTTGAAGCCTGCGGATCTGTAACATTATTATCAGATATACGGATACTCAATCTGTCAACCAGTCTGGTCAATGAATCAACTTTCAATTTATCACCCGGCTTAAACCCTCCATCAATATAATTGCTGTTAGCTATTTTCAACTGGCTCTTTAAGTTTACAATTTCACGGTTATCTACTCCCGAATTTCCTCCAGAAAATGTTTCTCCTCTTCCACTTAGTTTTGCTTCAATATCGGCAATCGCCCGCTGGTTAGATTGAATATCTCTTAGAGCCTGAGCTTTACGTTCTTCATTTTCTGAAATCTGAGTATAAACAATTTCAGATTGCTTATCCAAATTGAGTACCCCATTTTTCATCTTAAACTCTTTGAGGGAAGCATTTTTTTGGTTCATAGCCGATTCTTTCTTTTTCAATAAAGAATCAAGAAGCGCAATTGAATTACTTTGATTAACATTTACGTCCTGACCATAATTTCTAATAAATTCGATACTCAGTACATTCACTACAAAGGCCGAAAGATCTGGATTTTCAGACACATAATCTACATTGATAAAATCACTATTTTCTGGCCTGTATACATTAAGTTTTTTCTCGATATCTTCTTTATGATATTTCATTGAACCAATAATATCATAAAGTTTGTATTTGCCTTTATTATCCCCAATAGTAATTACCTCTTTATTGAGCAACTTCTGTCGGTATAAAGCAATTACTTCACTCTTTTCTGCGCTGCTTAAAGAATCTACTTTTTTACTGTAAGGTTTGAATGATTCTTTAGGATTTTCAAGATCATGTAGAATCAGGTTATAAGAAAGAATGCTGATCATCTTTCTCATCTTCATACGTTCTATGATATTTGAAAACTGCTGACTGATTTTAAAAAAATCGTTATTCTGATTCCCTGATGCCACTTGTTTGGATTGGTCGATTAACCCAGTCGCAATCTGAGCCTCGGAGCTATATTGGTTTGGCAGATTCTTTACCAGAAAAAAAGTAATAACTGCCGCAACAACAGGAACAAAAATTAAAATCCACTTATATTTATTTAGCGTTTTTAAAAATGCTTTAATATCCATTGATATATTTTAGTTGAAATCGATTACTTAACGTCAGAAAGCTTCATTCCAATAATTTCCTCTAATGCATCTTTCGCACTTAACAGGTTTACTTCAGTTTGAACCTTCTGGGTATTCGCTGTGGTCAGGTTTATTCTCGATTGATTGTAATTATCTACCGGGATTTCCCCTTTTTCAAATCTATGCTTCAGGTTGTCTGCTGTATTTTTATTATCCTGAACACTTTCTGTATAAATCTTAAGCAAATTAATTTGTTGAATATAGGCATAATATCTCTTTTTAACCTCAACCACCAAAGCTAAATCATACTCCTGGGCCTGGTATTGTGCTGCCTTTAACTCCGCTTTTGCTTTTTTTGCAGTAAACGGCTTTTGAAGAAAATTACCCAGATTAACGTTGATACCAAATTGAAAGCCATTAACATTGTAAGGGTTAACCGGATCTAAAACTGATTTTTGATCAGGTCTGTAAAAATAAGATCCATTAAAAATATCAAGATAGGATAAAGTCGTAATAGGTATTTCAGCTTTAGCCTTTTCAACTCCTTGCTCCAAAGCTTTTCTACGTGGATAATTCTGTTTAGCCAAAGCTATATATTTTTCCAGATCTGCATATTTGATTTCCGGAATGATAGACTCCTGTGCAAAAGTAGTTAAGCTTGAGGTCATCAGGAATACCAAAGCAATTTTTATTAAATTTTTCATGAACTTTATTATTTTAATTTTAGATAGGTTAACTTATTTTCTTAAACTTTTTCTTTCTGAATTAACGCAGGTATTGTCTTTAATATAATCTTCAAATCCAGTAAAATAGAATAATTGGCAGCATAATAGTTGTCCAGTTCCTTTCTTTCAGTCTCCGACATATCTTTCTTGCCTCTTTTACTGATTTGCCACAAGCCTGTCAAACCTGCCGGGCCTAAAAACCGGGTCGACCATTCATTGGTGGTCAATTGCTCAGCTTCGTACAAAGGCAAGGGTCTGTTGCCAACCAAAGACATATCTCCAATAAACACGTTAATCAATTGCGGTAGCTCATCGATACTGGTTCGTCTCAAAAAGGAGCCCAATTTGGTAATCCTAGGATCATCTTTAAATTTCACAAATGCCGCCTTTCCGTTCTTCTTATTTGATTCATTCGCATACTGATTCAGATCTGCAATAGAAGCTATCATCTGGTCCGCATCACTTCTCATCGACCTGAATTTAAAGAAATCAAATATTTTATACCCTGCTCCAACTCTTTTACTTTTATAAATCACATCGCCTTTCGACTCCAATCTGATCAAAATAGCAACGATTATGAATACCGGAGTCAGAAAAAATAACGCACAGCCAGAAGCAATAACATCAAAAACTCTTTTCGTTAAAGGGATCTGATACTCTACATCCATCTGTTTGGAAAGTTCCAGTAGCTTGGGTTTAATGAGCTTAAACTTAATCAAGAAATTAAGTCGCTCATAAAAGTCCTCAACAGGAAATGGATAGGTATAATAATCATTCACTTGCAGGTTTAAAGCCCGACTACGCCATTCCTTATCTTCTTTAACCCCCAGTAAAACAATAACCAATCCATGAAGCAGAGGGTTATTCTTTATATAGGCAACCTGACCAAAACAATCTTTATTGTCATCAACTTCTATCAGAATAATATCAGGCAAACTTAACAACGACCGACTATCCAGATATTTCTTAAAATCATCTGGGTTCTCCATATGTTCGATGTTAAAGTTTGATTCATAGTCTTCAAACACCACACTTTTAAGTAGTTTACCGAAGTAAACAATCTTAGCATTTATATCCGGCCGATTAATAGTAGTTGTTATCATCATGAGATAAGTTCTGTGATATGAGATTTCAAAATTGTTGGATTAAACGGTTTCTCGATAAAACGATCTATTTTAAAGGGCATCTCCTTTACTTTTTCTTCCAGATCATCTGCCCCAGACAGCAATATAACTGGGGTATTTCGATAAAAACCACTTATTTTAAGGTTTTTTATCAACGAACTTCCATCAAAATAAGGCATCATTAAATCAGATATAATTAAATCTGGATCATTCCCCTCTTCCAACCACGCAATCGCTTCTATTCCACTTGTTTTAATCACCAATATATACTCAGATGACAGAATAAAATTCAACAATTTAAGTATACTAGGCTCGTCGTCAACAACCAATATTATTTTTTTACTTCCTTCCTTACTCTCCATAGTGCATTAAGCGATTTAATTTGTCTATCTAGTAAAATTAATTCAAACTTAAACAAATAATTTCAACTACTTCTTTATTAAAATGACTTTTATTATCAATTAATAATTTACAATTTATATTACTGTAAAAATAACAATTTGTTATAAAAAACAGCCAAACTTCCTTTCTATTTTAAATTAACAAAACACTCACAAGCAACACCTTACATTAACACCAACATTTATGCTCAATTTTCTTAAAATTCCTATTCTATGAGTTGCAAACAACAAGAACAAATTACACATAGTTCACCCAGGCAAATACAGTAAATGCTTTGCGATAGATATTGACTACTAATTATTTAGCATTTATTCTAAAAGACCCCACTCTAACTTCACCCTGCAAACACGAACTAAGTTCGTTAGATACCACGCGTCCGTAAGAATCAATAACGACTAATCGTATTCCTTGGTTTTCCAGCGATTTAAGCTGTGTTTTTAGATTAAAGTCCGTTACATAAAAGAAAGGAATATCTTCACTTCCATCCTTCACAGAAACATTATACTCTTTATTTTGAACTGAGTAACTAATTTGACAATCGTTACATTCGACTCTCAGAATCCCTTTGTTGTTAAGGACCACGTTAGACAAATCGTTCGTTAAGGATTCTTTCTTGCAACTGCTGAAAGAAAAAATGAGAAGAATCAATAGGGTTGAGATTTTCATTTTTTATTACTTTATGATAGTGTTAAATGAAAAAATCAGGCCAGTAAGATTTTCCAACAATTTATTATTTAAAGATTTCATTAAATTACTGTCAAATAACATCTCTAATTCAATAAAAACGACAATATTGTCATCTTTGCCAAATATTCAAACTTCCGCGCCACTCAGTGCTACACCTCAACAAATACCCAAAACGAGGATTATATTCCACACAAACACCCTCCAACAGTCTATATTCTTCCCCAATTATACACCTAAAAAATAATCAAACTCAAAAAACCTATAAAAAAACACAATACAAGGCACTTATTATCCTTACATTAGCAACTAAAATCGCCTGCAAAATTGTTGGAAAATACTTTTTGTAGTTTTGGTTACGCTTATTATGTTAAAATAACTATTTTTACTTTGTTGTTAAGAACAAGTTCCTGACTACCATTTTCATATGAAATATACACCTCTTCCCGAAAATGAAAAAGAAAGACTAAAAGTGTTACATAATTATCAAACATTTGATACCACATACGAAGCTCACTTCGAACGAATCACTGAATTAACCTCTTCGATATGCGATACCAATATTGCATTTGTTACTTTAATCGATCAAAAAAAACAATGGTATAGATCTAACAAAATTTTCACCACCGATGAAATCGGTATAGAAAATGACTTTTATAAACAGACCATAAAAAGTTCCGGCTTTTATGAAATCCTAAACGCCTCTGCCGATATCAGTCTTAAAACAAATGCGAATCATCAATTCATAAAAATCATATACTATGCCGGATTACCACTAGTTGATTCGGATGGAGTGGTGATAGGCACCTTATCTATTTATGATACTAAACCACGGAAAGAACTAACAGATAAGCAAAAAAGGCTTATCGAACTACTCTCTAATGAAATAGTGTCATTAGTAGATGAAGTCAAAAATAAAAAAGAACTTAGTCACTTTTTAAAACTGTATAAATTATCACCTGATTTAATTTGCGAAGCGGATGCTAATGGCGTTATGCATAAAATAAACCCGGCATTCAAAAGCTTGCTGGGCTGGTCGGATGAAGATTTATTAAATAACTCATTTTATAATTTTTTGCATCCCTATGACTTACAATCCACAAGTGATGAATTTAAAAAATTAAGCACTACTAAGAACTCCATAAGCTTTGTCAATCGTTTTAAAACAAAAAAAGGTGAATATAAAACATTACAGTGGAGTGCAACCATAGAAACCGAAACGCATACCATCCTGGCTATTGCCAGAGATATTACAAAAGATAAGCATCTTCAGCAAAAAATTTTAGTCAGTGAAGGCAAACTAAAATCTTTTGTCGAAAACAGTCAGGGTTTCATGTTTACGCACGACCTTTCGGGCAACTTCCTTTTTATCAACAACCATGGACCACAGCATTTGGGCTATACGAAATCCGAAATGCAAAGTATGACCTTATTTGATCTGATCCCGAAAGAACATCATTCGTTACTGACTACCTATTTAGGTGACATTAAAGCTAATGGAAAAGCTGAAGGTCTAATGACCACCAGCCATAAAAAAGGTAAATCCATTATATGGATATTCAACTGCTTATTAGAAAATACCGCCTCAAACAAGCCTTATATTATTTGTAATGCTATCGATATTACAGAAAGGCACCAATTGGCTAAAGAGCTAAAAAATAAAAACAAAAAACTTGAACAAGCCAATACTGTTGCCCGGCTTGGAAATTGGGAACTTGATCTTATTGCTCAAAAATTGATATGGTCGGAAGTAACCAGAGAAATATTTGAAGTTGGTGGGAATTTTGAGCCCAATCCTGAAAATGAATTGACATTTTATAAAGCTGGAACAAGCCGAGATAGTAGATTTAATGCACTAAATGCAGCAGTATTAAAAGGTGAAACCTGGGATCTGGAATTGGAATTAACCACAGCGCAAGGAAATAACATCTGGATCAAATCAATAGGTGTTCCCGATTTTTTAGAAGGACGTTGCATAAAAATACGTGGCACAGTTCAGGATATTACAAAAATCAAATCAATGGAAGCCAGCCTCATTTCTGCAAAAGAAGAGGCGGAGCTGGCTAATAAAGCCAAATCAGAATTTTTGGCCAATATGAGTCATGAAATCCGTACTCCACTGAATGGCATTATCGGTTTCACTGATTTGCTGATTAAAACGCAATTAAATGAAACTCAACAACAATATTTATCCATTGTAACACAATCCGGAAACGCGTTACTCAACACCATTAACGATATTTTAGATTTCTCTAAGATTGAAGCTGGCAAGCTGGAGATGAACCGGTCCAAATTCAATCTCTATGAAATGGCCGAGGAATCTGCCGATGTGATCAAATATCAGGTCCAAAGTAAAGGACTCGAGATGCTATTGAATATATCGTCCGACCTACCTAGGTATATCTGGGCCGATGAATTGCGCCTCAAACAAATCCTGATCAACCTGCTCGGAAATGCTGTTAAATTTACTGAAAAGGGAGAAATTGAGCTCAAAGTAGAAGCATTAACTGACCCCGGTTTAAACGAAATCAAATATCGTTTTGCTGTAAGGGATACCGGAATTGGCATTAATCCGGATAAAAAACTAAAAATATTCGATGCCTTTTCGCAGGAAGACGCTTCCACAACTAAAAGATATGGAGGAACAGGTCTGGGGCTAACCATTTCTAACAAATTGCTGGGATTGATGAATAGCAAGCTTCAAGTAGACAGTATTCCTGGCAAAGGCAGCACGTTCTACTTTGAAATTACCCTCCAGTCTGAGGCCGGCGAATCTATAGAGGTCCAGAACCTGAGTAGCATTAAAAAAGTATTGGTAGTTGACGACAACAAAAACAATAGACTGATTATCAACAAAATGCTATCGCTAAAACAGATTAAATCTGAAGAAGCCAATAGTGGTCCGGAAGCCATCAAACTGATTGCCAATGGAGAGAAATACGATGTCATATTAATGGATTATCATATGCCCGATTTAGATGGTTTAGAAACAATCAAGAGAATTAGGGAGATTTTAAAAGACGTTAATAATGAACAGCCGATCATTTTACTGCACAGCTCCTCCGACGAGACAATTATCAGAGCTTGTGAAAAACTAAACGTAAACCATCGACTATTAAAGCCTATCAAACTTAAAGATATGTATAGCGCTTTGTTTCGGGTTATTTCTAAGAAATCAGAAAAAACCAATCTGATACAACAAGAACCCGAACGAATGGACGACCATGTTCAGGTACTTATAGCAGAAGACAATGCGGTGAATATGCTTCTGGCAAAAACCATTGTAAGAAGAATAGCACCTAATGCAACCATCCTGGAAGCCAAAAACGGGCTGGAAGCCTTAGAGCTTTATAAAACTACAAAAATTGATATCATTTTAATGGATATCCAAATGCCTGAAATGAATGGCTACGAAGCTACAAAGAAGATCAGGAGCCTTAAACATAAAACACATACACCAATCATAGCACTTACCGCAGGAAACGTGAAGGGTGAGAAAGAAAAATGTTTTGCAGCAGGTATGGATGATTTTATTTCAAAACCGGTAGTTGCCCATACCATAGCACTTTCGCTAAAAAAATGGTTAAAACATCCTTCTGAGGATCCACATAGTAATTTGTCACGCTCACCTTCTGAAAATGCAACGTACCATTTTAACATTGAACTACTAAAAGAATATGTTGGAGATGATGCTGGTGTACTGACAAAAGTACTTTCTTTACTTAGGACTGAACTTATGAACTTCTCCAAAGAATTTAAAGAACATGTGGTCAACAGCGACTTAAATAAAATTCAGGAACTGGGACATAAAATGTACGACACATCCATTGTATCGGGCCTTACAGCGCTGGCGGTAATTGCAAAAAAAATAGGCTCCCTAAACGCTTATGATGACGAAGAAATCAACAACCTGTTGGCATCAACCAAACAGGAGATCAAAACTGCGATAGGCTTAATTGTAAAATAAAAAAGCTCCTGTTTTGAAAACAGGAGCTTTTTTATTGCATATATATTAATTTTTCGGGGCGACTCGTCCTGATTTCCTATCCTGGCTTCTCCCTATCACATATCCGGTTCCTGCACCAACTGCACCACCAATTATCGCTCCCCTACCGGCCTTTTTATCTATCAATGCACCACCTACAGCACCTGCTACACCACCAATTAATGTGCCCTTAGCAGCCTGGCTCCATCCTTTTTTCTTGGCAGGAGCAGCAGTTTCATTATTATAGCTCCGTGCAGATGATCTGGCAGCTGCAGCTTCATTTTTTTCCGCCAGCAATAGCATACGTTTTTCTTCTTTTACCTTGGCCAGGCGCTGCTCCTCTTTCTCCTTCGCAGCAGCTGTTTCAGCTCGTTTAAAGCTATCAAGCTTTAAGCTATCTTTAATCGCAATTATCGCCTGTTGTTTCGCTAGAGCTTCCTCTTTTGCGTGATTGCTACAGGCTGACAAGCCAAGCCCAAGTACGATCACTAAAAATATCTTTTTCATAATTGTGTGTGTTTTAAACTAACCATCATAGTGTAATATTTATGATACAGAAATAATGCCAAAGATTTCATTTCACCATCACTTTAGTATTTTATTAAAACTTTTTATCTCAAAATTTCACGTCGACGGTCATTTTGATATTCAACTTCAAATAATTACTTTCATGCACACCGCCCGTTTTAATTTTAAAAGCAGTCCGGTACATACAAGCTAAATGATTAATCCAAAAACAGTAGAAGAAAAGAAAACAATCAGTATCCTTGGTTGTGGATGGTATGGTTTGGAACTAGCGAAAGCACTGGTTGCAGAAGGATATTCAGTTAAAGGGTCAAGTACCACTCAAAAAAAACTAGAATTACTTTATCAAGAGGACATTACCCCCTTTTTGGTTAGCTTTAAAAAAGATGAAGAAAATTATGATCCCTTGTTTTTTAGAAGTGACCTTCTCTTCATCTGCATACCTCCAAAAAGGAATAGTAGAGAACAGGCCGACTTTCATCACAAAATAGAAAGCATTATCTACGCGGCAATACAAAATGGTGTTCAGCAGGTTGTATTTATCAGCTCAACGGCAGTGTATGGCGATACCAATTCAGAAGTTACCGAACTGACATCCCCGCAACCGGAAACGGCATCGGGTAAAGCCATGCTAGACGCCGAACATCTACTCCTTCGTCAAACGGATTTTACTACAAGCATCATCCGTTTCGCCGGATTAGTGGGCCCCGGGCGACATCCGGGAAAGTTTTTTGCCGGCAAAACTGACATACCAAACGGTCAGGCCCCGGTCAACCTTGTTCACTTAAATGACTGCATAGGTCTAAGTCTGGCTTTGATCAGAAATAAGGCCTTCGGCCATATTATTAATGCATGTTCACCCGATCACCCCAGCAAACAGACTTTTTATCGTTCCGCAGCTTCAAATATCCAACTACCTGTACCCTTGTTTAAAAATGAACTGCTGCAATGGAAACTCATATCGTCTGTTCAGTCGCATCTGCTAAATTACAATTACCTTGTAACCAATTGGATAAACTGGTTTGATAAACATAGATGATTTTCCAAACCTATATACCTATTTAAAATGATAAATTGCTCCCAATAAGGAATAGTGTAAGTATGAAATTAACAATTTTAGGTGCAGCCGAACAAGTAACAGGCAGCATGCATCTTTTACAGCTCGAAAACTACAATATTTTAATTGACTGCGGACTAGATTATGAGAAAGGTACCTTTCAGAATCAAAACCTCTATTTCCCGTTCGATCCAGCCAGCATCGATGTTGTAATACTAACCCATGCCCATATTGACCATTCCGGAAATCTCCCTACACTGGTAAGAATGGGTTTTACCGGACAGGTACTTTGTACCCCCGCCACAGCCGAGTTAACTGAACTGCTGCTACTCGACTCTGTAAATATTTTTTTAAGCAAGCAGAACAAGCGCTCCCGTACCAAAAGGTACAAATCGGGTCCAGCGCCATTATACCTGCAAAAACATGTTGCTGAAACTGTAGATCGCTTTGTAACCATAAACTTTCAAAAGGACTTTCGTATCAACGACAACCTAATACTTCGCTTTATTCCCATTGGACATCTATTAGGTGCAGCGGCAGTTGTTTTAACAGTACAAGAAAAAGGTAATACAAAAAAGATTGCCTTTACTGGTGATATCGGACGAAAAAACTATCCACTTTTAACTGACCCTCACCCCATTCCGAAGGTCGATTATCTGGTTTCCGAATCAACTTATGGTGGCAGATTACACAGTGTAGGTATTACCCTCGAACAAAAACTTATAGAAATCATCAACGAGTCTTGTATCAAATATCCAGGCCGATTGATCATTCCGGCCTTCAGCATTGGCCGGACACAGGCACTTGCCTATGTATTGAATAAAATATTCAGTAGCCATCTGCTGCCCCCTGTAAAGGTATTTATTGATAGTCCGTTAGCCAGTTCAGCTACCGAAGTATACGAAAAATATCAACATGAACTTAACCGCGAAGCTCAAGATTTTTATAAAAGTCACAGTACCGGTTTTGCCGGGCTTTCGTATGTAAACGATAAACGCGAAAGTGCATCCGTTAGCAATTATCATGAACCTTGCATTATCATCTCTTCTGCCGGAATGCTGGAAGGTGGCAGAATACAAGATCACCTATACTATAACATCCAGAATTACTACTGTACCATATTATTTATTGGATATTGTGCTAAAGGTACACTAGGTCATCGGCTTTTAAGAGGTGATCCTATTATACGCTTAAGAAACCGCGACCTCATGGTATACGCGAGCATTAAGCAAACAGACCTGCTTAGTGGCCATGGAGATCACAACGATCTGGTAAATACCGTGAAACAGCAGGATCCAAAAATGCTGAAAAAGGTTTTCCTGGTCCATGGCGAAATCAATAGCATGCAAAGTTTTTCTGCTGCCTTACAGCAGGAAGGCTACACCGTAACATGCCCAAAACGAGGCGAAACATTTGAACTTTAACACTTGAAAGAAACCAATTATGTAGCAAATACTATACATTTTTTTCGAAATCCAAATAGAATAGCCTTTTTTTAAAAAACTTCCAAAAACAAGATTAACCAACTGAATATTAAGTCTTTCAAAATTTATAATTAAGAAAATCGGCTTTGGCAAGGTTATTACAAGGGGATAACTGTTCAGCAATTTTAAAACTGAACGGAAACATCTAATTACAAGGAAATGAATTCGAAAATTACAAAAACAGCCCTAGTGCTGTCCCTAGTAGGACTATCGTCACAACTATTTGCGCAAGACCAACCGGCAAGCAGGTTCTCAGAAAAACCTTTTCGCACCTGGTCTGTAGGAATCCATGGTGGAGTATTAAGTCAAAACACCATATTCAATGGAAAAGAACGTGATTTCCAATCGGCTAACGAAGGTAAATCTATTGGTTACGGAGCATACATTAAAAAGCAGCTATTGCCTTCTTTAGGCTTACAAGTTGATTTCCTTAGAGGAAAAATGGAAGGTCTCAGATCTTATGCCGGACCAGACATCAATGGTAATAACACTTACCTTGGAGGCTCTAGCTACGAAACTAAGATTGAATGGTCTGGATCATTAACAGCTGTTTATAACATCGCTAATATCAGCATCAATCAGGAAAATGCTGTATTAATTCCTTACGCTAAAGCGGGTGTTGGTTATGGTGTCGCAGGCGCAACAACTACTAATGTTCCGGTTGCAGCTAATGAAGGTTACAAAGAGAGAGTATTTATACCAGTTGGAGTAGGTTTCAAATTAGGTTTGTCCAAAGGTATTAACTTAGACTTCGGTTATGATGTAAACTTTGTGAAATCTGATAAGTTTGATGGATATGTATCAGGTTCAAAAAATGACAGATTCTCCTATGGTCACGTAGGTTTAGAATTTGCGTTAGGAAGCAAAGCTAAACCTCAGCTACAAAACTACAGCTCACTGGCCAACCTACGTAAACAGTCTAAAGAAGAGTCTGATGAGTTAAGAAGAGCATTATCTACTGCTGAAGAAAATGCAGCCAGAGACAGAGCTCAATATGCTAAAGACATGGGAGATGATGATAATGATGGTGTAGCAAACAAATTTGACAAATGCCCTGGTACAGCATCAGGAACAGTTGTTGATGGTTCAGGTTGTCCTATCAAAGTTCAACGCGAAATCATCAAAGAAACTAAAGTTGTGGTAACGGAAGCGGATCGTAAAGTTGTAGACGAAGCGATCAAAAACTTAGAATTCGATTTGGGTAAAGCAACTATCCGCTCTAGTTCCTATGCTACATTAAACAAAGTTGCCGAACTGTTAGTAGCTAAAAACTTCAGCTTAAAATTAGCCGGACATACAGACAACACTGGTTCAATGGCGCTTAACCTACGCTTATCTAAAGAAAGAGCAGAATCTATCAAAGCTTACTTGGTATCACAAGGTGCCAATGCCTCACGTATTGAAGCAACAGGTTACGGTCCAAACCAACCTATCGCATCAAATAAAACTGCCGAAGGTCGTCAGAAAAACCGTAGGGTTGAATTTACATTGTATTAATCAGCATAAATCTGATGAAATAAAAAAAGCCGGTTGTCCAATGGACAACCGGCTTTTTTTATGATAAAGCAATTACTCCACTACGTTACGCCCTTTTTTATCAGATGCAAAAATCAGGGATGCGATAACTGAAATGATCAGCACGCCTCCTACAATTGATAAAGATAATGGCGATGAAATATGGTAAATAGGAGAAATCACCATTTTAACACCAATAAATGCCAATATAATAGCTAGTCCATATTTCAGCAGACTAAACATATGAATGAAATTTGCTAGCAGAAAATAAAGTGCTCTAAGGCCCAATATGGCAAATATATTGGAAGTATATAAAATCAGAGGATCGTCAGGAGCAATGGCAAAAATCGCAGGGATAGAATCTACAGCAAACAACAAATCCGTAAATTCTATTACGGCAACCACAACCAACAAGGGAGTAGCCATTTTAACCCCATTTTCAACTGTAAAAAACTTGGCACCATCAAAGCTCTTGCTCACTTTAAAAAATTTATAAACCAAACGTGCTCCGGTACTTTTGCTAAAATCTTTATTTTCATCCTCTTCACTGTGCCCCGACCATGATTTAATCCCTGCGTAAATCAGGAACAAACCAAAAAGAAACAATACCACATTAATCCGAACTGAATGCCCAAACAAAACCTGTTCAGGCAAATAAGTTAAGTTAATCAATCCCACACCCGCAAAAATAAAAATGGCCCGGAATATCAATGCGCCTATTATCCCCCAAAAAAGCACCTTATGATGCAGTTCTTTAGGAACCTTAAAAAAGCCAAACACCAGGATAAATACAAATAAATTATCCACAGATAAAGCCTTTTCTATCCAATAGGCCGATTGAAACTGGGTAAACTTATCAAATCCGGAAGTCAGGTAAATTACACCACTAAAAATCATCGAAAGACCAACCCATACTACCGACCAGATTGCAGCTTCTTTGCTACTTACGGCATGTGCCTTCTTATTAAAAACTCCCAAATCCAAGAGGAGCATCACTATTACCACTACTGCAAACCCGGTAATCACTCCAGGATGATTGATCATATTATCCATTTATAACTAATAATTTTATTTGGAAGAAGATATTCGATAAAAATGCTAAAAAAATCAAACTATTTAACCTTATCCAACGGTTTTCGGTTGTTTGATGCAACTGTTTTATACTTACTGGGAGTAAAACCGGTAATCGATTTAAACTGAGTGGATAAATGAGCGCTACTACTGTACCCCATTTTGTAGGCTATTTCATTTAGGTTTAACTCACCATATTCCATCAGTTCTTTTACCTTTTCAATTTTCTGCTGAATGATATACTTCTCTATCGTTATCCCTTCGATCTCCGAAAACTGCCGGCTTAAATAAGCATAATCCTTATTCAGCTTATTTGCAATTTCTTGTGTCAAACTATGTGTCATATCACTCAGCTCAGAATAATGAACCAATTCAATCACCTGATTCTTTATCTGTTCAACCAGTTGATCTTTTTCCTTGTCCATCAGTTCAAAACCCAAAATCTTCAATGAGGCTGCAATATCCCGCAATTGATCTACATTTGCTGCCGGCTCCACTTCTATCTTACCCAATGATATATCATGAACCTTTAGCCCGAAGTTTTCCAGCTGTTGTTTCACAATCATGATGCAGCGGTCACAAACCATATTTTTAACGTATAACAGCATAGTAGTTCAAATTAATATTTATTGCAGGCTTAGGCCCTATTGCAAAGATAGCGCAATACCAACGCATATCGAACACAATTATTATATTTGCAAATCTTCACAAAATTGCTCGTCCCTGTTATAGCAAAAGATTGTGTTTATCCGATTGAAAACAAATGACACAAAAAAAATACTATAGCCTGATTTTGATATTAGGCTCACTTACTGCCCTTGGTCCTTTTTCCATTGACATGTATCTTCCCGGATTCCCTGCCATTGCAGCCGATCTACATACCAACACCGCCAGAGTATCCCTATCGCTATCCAGCTTTTTCATTGGTATTTCGGCCGGGCAGCTTTTATATGGCCCCCTACTGGATAAATTTGGAAGAAAAAAGCCCTTGTTCATTGGTCTGCTCGTATACATCCTCGCCTCGGCCGGATGTGCATTTGCAGGCAGCATCGATGTGCTGATTGGCTTACGCTTTATCCAGGCCCTGGGCAGCTGCGCAGCAACGGTGGCAGCAGTAGCTATGGTCCGCGATTTATTTCCTGTTAAAGAAAACGCCAAAGTGTTTGCATTACTAATGCTGGTTCTGGGCGTATCGCCAATGATTGCTCCAACTCTTGGTGGATATGTAACTGTAGCGTTTGGCTGGCATACCATATTTTTAATTCTACTCGGACTTGGCACCTTTAATCTCATCGCCAGTTGGCTGTGGTTACCCGACAGCTACAAGCCCGACACCAACCTTTCCTTAAAGCCAAAGCCCATCATCAACAACTTCTGGATAGTATTTAAAAATCCTGAATTTTATTCTTATGCACTCACCGGTGCCTTGGCATTTTCAGGCTTATTTGCTTACATATCAGGTTCACCTCTGGTATTTATGGAAATATTCCATGTCAATGAAAAAACCTATGGTTGGATCTTCGCACTGTTATCCATTGGCTTTATCGGCTCCAGCCAGATAAACACATTCATGCTCCGTCGTTATACCAGTCAGCAATTGATACAAGCTGCCTTAATCACCCAGGTCATTACCGCATTCATCTTTCTAACAGGGAGCATCAATGGCTGGTTCGGTCTTGCCGAAACCACCGCCCTATTATTTTTATTTCTATGTTGCCTGGGCTTTGTCAGTCCAAATGCCTCAGCCCTGTCTCTTTTGCCCTTTACCAAAAATGCAGGTACAGCATCAGCATTGATGGGCGCCATACAAATGGGAATCGGCTCCTTGGCATCAGTTGGAGTTAGCCTGTTTAATGTTAAATCAGCAGTACCTACCGTCAGCATCATGGCATTAACTTCCATTTTGGCTATTACTGTATTTTATTTCGGGAAACAAAAACTAGCCAGACCTATCGTTTAACTCAGACGCATAAATTTATTTTTTCCCCACGTAGGGGTAAAGTTTCTTCTCGTTGTCCTAATTACAAATAAGACAAAAATGAACTTTACATTCTACATTACAAACATTCGATCTATAGCTTTTAAAGCAATAGCATGCAGTTTATTTCTGGCACCAGCCAGCAAATCATTTGCACAAGAACGCAATACCCATAAACTGCACTTTGGCTTCATCTATCCCTTAAGCACCAATGGTACGCATGCTCCTTTAGATACCAACACACTTTCTATTCATTTACTTGCAGGTGTGTCGGCGGCCGAAAGAGGTGCTTCATTTGCAGGGCTAACCAATGTTGTTCGCAACGACACCAAGGGGTTTCAGTTTGCGGGTTTTTCAAATCACATCGGTAAGCAAGCCAATGGTGGACTTTTTTCGGGCTTTTTGAACACCTATCAGGGTGGGGAAAACATAGCTATAAGTGGTTTTGCCAATGTCTCAACAAGCGACATCAAAGGCGCTCAGTTTGCCGGATTTACCAACATAGCAAAAAAGGTGAAAGGTGTGCAATTTGCAGGTTTTATCAATAAAGCCAGCAGCATAGATGGACCTCAGTTTGCTGGTTTTATGAACCTTTCCGCCCAAAACAGCGGTCCTCAATTTGCAGGCTTCATCAATAAGGCAAAAGATGTAAACGGTACACAGATTGCCGGCTTTATCAATATCGCCCGCAAAGTCAAAGGAGCACAATTTGCCGGCTTTATCAATGTAGCCGATAGCAGCGACTACCCGATTGGCATCATCAATCTGGTAAAAAACGGGGAGAAAAGCCTGAGCATTACTACCGATGAAACGCTAACTACCATGCTTGCTTTCCGTTCGGGCGGAAAGGTACTATATGGAATCATCGGACTGGGTTATAATTTTAAAAACTCCAAAGAAGTATATGCTTTTGAAGCCGGCTTGGGTGCTCACTTTTTCCAATCCAATTCCTTTAGGCTAAACGCAGAAATTGTAGGCACCGGACTGGAAAATTTTAAAAAAGGCGAATATTTTAAAACCTCATTCAGGCTGTTACCCGCTTTGAAGATCAATCGTCATATCGAAATTTTCGGAGGCCCTACCTTTAATTATATCAATACCAACACTACCGAAGGCCGTACCCTGCATAAAAAATACATCTCCACCTGGGAAAACAAATGGGGTAACAACTTCCAGGCCCTATATGTAGGGTATGGTGGCGGTATCCAATACATCTTTTAAAAACAATTCTTTTAAATACAAAAACATACAACATGAAATTCTTACCATTATTTGCCATCATTAGCATTCTATTCCTCAGCTGTTCTAAAGACAAGCTCACTGCCAGTGGAGATAAAACAACAGAAACACGCTTTCCAGGACAGTTTTCAGGGGTCAATGCCAGCGGGTCAAACCCGGTAAAAATCAGCTACGGACCTGAATTTAAAGTAGAGATCAAAGGTTCCAACAACCTGATTCCCTATTTCAAAACCAACATCCTTAACAACACCTTATATCTTGGATATGAAAAAGCCAGTGTACAACACGATGATATCGAGATATTCATTAGCCTTCCTGCTATCAGAAAAGCCGTTCTTAGCGGCAGTGGAAAAATAAGTATTGAGGGTGCTTTCCCAAACACCAGCGAGCTTAAACTATCCATCAGCGGATCGGGTGATATCCTGGTAAAAGATAAATTTGAAACAGAAGAAAGCCTCGTCAGCATATCCGGTTCAGGAAAAGCAGATCTGCAAAAAGTAGACAGCAAAAAAGCACAGATAGATATATCAGGCAGCGGTACCGCAACTGTAAATGTACAAAACAAACTAAAAGCCGATATCAGTGGAAGCGGTAAAGTCTATTATATGGGAAGTCCGGAAGTAGATGCTGATATCAGCGGATCAGGTAAAGTGATTAAACTTTAAAAATTAAAAACATGGTATCAGGTCAATCGTTTTTTCAGCAGCTCAGCTCCCTGTTCGGAGCAGACAGGATTAGCATTGATGATATTCATCAATTGCAAACACAAGCGCCAAATTTATTAGTGTACGCCTTACCAGCTGTATTTTTCTTTACACTGCTGGAATATGGCCTGTCCCATTTCTCTGAACATAAAAACTACGAAAACAAAGAAACTATGGGATCCATATTCGTTGGCCTGGGTAATTTACTTGTCAACCTTTTCATGAAAGCCATATTACTATACAGCGCAGTATGGATCTACAATCAGTTGGCCTGGCGTATGGAATTGAACTGGTGGACACTGATACCTTGTTTTATTTTTTATGACTGCTGCAGCTATTGGTCGCACCGCATATCACACTTTAATCGTTTCTTTTGGGCTACGCATGTTGTGCATCATTCGGCCGAACATTATAACCTTACTGTTGCCTTCAGACAGAGCTGGATACAACATTTCAAAACCATCTTTTTCATTCCTGTAGCGCTAATGGGCTTTCATCCTGTTGTTTTCTTCATTGCAAATCAGCTAAGCGTACTTTACCAATTCTGGGTACACACTGAAACCATCGATCGGCTGCATCCTTTTATAGAAAAGTACTTTGGTACGCCCTCCAACCATCGGGTACACCATGGTAGTCAGGAAAAATATCTGGATAAGAATTTTGGCGCAACCTTTATGTTGTGGGATCATCTTTTTGGCACTTTTCAATATGAAGAAGAACAACCTGTTTATGGCTTAACTACCCCTATTGTAAACAAAACAAATCCTTTCATTTTAAACTTCCACGAATATAGGGATATGCTGCAGGATATTAAACATAGTGACGGACTGAAAGAACTCCTGTTTTTCATCTTCGCCAGCCCGGCCAGAATTTACAAACATAAGGCAACTAGAGCCATACAAATACCAAAATCAGACAATACTATGGGGAAAAGGCTATTAACAGGTGCACTTATCGTTATAACCATACTGCTGTTATTAAGCCAGTTCAGTTATGCTCAAAAACATATTGAGCCCCAAAAGTTACCCAATCCCAAGGGCAATAATCTTTTGTTTTTTTTACAGCGCGATCCCGACGCAAATACCGTAGTGTATGAGCTAAATTACAACACCGATGGTACCTTGTATCAAAACAATCCTATTAAAGGATCATGGATCAGATATGAAGAAAACCAAAAGTTCAAAGCTTTGAGTAGCATAGAAGAGAAATTTGCTTACGGCATAAAAAGTAAACCCATTGGCAATGATGAATATGAAATCAGACTGGTAGCTTACAAAAAAATGCCTTTGTACCTCAGAAAATCAGAAGAAGACAACAAATATCATATCTATATTAAAGATGAAGGTAAAGATTTGCTATTGAAAAGGGTGTTTGTCCGAGTAAACGGTGGAACCTTTTGGTTTCCCAAAGTGCAATATATAGATCTGATCACTACAAACAGCGAAAGCGGAATGGAAATTTTAAAGAGAATAAGAACTTGAACTGATATATTTGAATAACCTTTTACCATTGAAGTTAACGAGCGCCATACACGAAACCATACATCCGCCATACGATGACCTGGCTTTTGAACAATTGTTTAAAAGCCACTTTAAGGCATTGCATGCTTATGCCTGCACTTTACTGAAAGACGAAGATACAGCAGAAGAGATTGTACAAAACATGTTTTTAAAATTTTGGGAGAAGAGAGAACTACTAAATGTACAGACTTCTATAAAAGCCTATCTGTACAAATGCGTTCATAACGATAGTCTCAATTTTTTAAAACATCAGAAAATCAAAACCAAGTATCAGGATTTTGCTGCTTACACAACGAACAACCATTATGAACCGGCCTCATCCAAAGTTGAAATGACCGAGTTAGAGGTTAAACTGCAACAGGCTCTGAATGAATTGCCGCAACAATGCCGCACCATATTCCAGATGAGCCGGTTCGAAGAATTAAAATACAGAGAAATTGCCGATCAACTTGGCTTATCGGTAAAAACAATAGAGAACCAAATGGGTAAAGCGCTCAAAATTATGCGAATGGAACTGGCCGATTTCCTGTCGCTCATTTTAATTGGCCTGATGTATTACAAGGATTTTTTTAATTAAATAAGTACCATGACTGATGAATTATTGATAAAGTTTCTTTTGAAAGAAACCAGTGCAGCGGAAAGCATCACGGTGCAAAACTGGCTTGATGCCGACCCTCAGCATCAAACTCATTTTTTACAGTTCCAAAAAGTATGGGATAGCAGCAAAAAACTGGCTCTACAAAGTAACCGCAATGAGGAAGATGCCTGGGCAAGGTTTAAACAAAAAACCAATATCCAAAACAAGCCGCAGCCCATCAGCCGGAAATTAAAGCCTAATTATAACTTGTTAAAAATTGCAGCAGTATTAATTTTAGTTGCCGCAGGATGGTCGGTCTATACCATACTAGGCCCGGTAACCTATATTGATGTAACCGCAGGTAATAATGTAGCAACCAAAGTACTCCCTGATGGCTCGGAACTTACACTCAATAAAAACGCAAAGATCAGCTATGCCGATAATTTCAAAAACAACCGCAGTATCCACATGCAGCAAGGAGAGGTATTTTTTAATGTAGCCCACAACAAATCAAAACCTTTTGTAATTGATATCGACAAAATATCCGTACTGGTGGTAGGTACATCATTCAACATCAAACATTTAAACCGGCAAACCGAAGTGATTGTTGAAACAGGTATTGTTAAGGTGAGTATGGGCAAAAACGAAACAACACTCCTTAGAGGAGAAAAGGTGCTGATTACCGACGGATCGGACCAAATGATCAAAGCTAAAAATACCGATCTGCTATATAATTATTACCGCAGCAATGAATTTGTGGCCACTAATACACCATTATCAAGAATGGTAGCTATGTTAAATGAAGTATACGGTTCCAATGTAATCATCAAAGACGAAGCAATAAAAAAATTGCTTTTAAATGCAACACTAAAAACTACTGCAGACCTGGAAGATAACCTGCAGATTATCGCTCAAACATTTGATCTGAAAATTGTGCGTAACCAAAACCAGATCATTTTGTCTAATCCCTAATAATGAAACTAAAAATCGCCCTAAGTCTTTTGCTTCTTATTGGATATGCCAAAGCGCAAATGCCCCTGCTTCCGTCTAAACACAATTTAGAGAAAAGAGTGAGCCTCGATATAAAAGAACAGCAGATATCTGAAGTGCTCCATAAAATCAGTAAAGCCGGCGATTTCTATTTCTCCTACAGTGGCACCTTGTTTAAACAAGATAGCGTGGTAAATATGTCCATACGAAATATGCCCGTAAGGGAAATATTGGACAGACTGTTTAATCATAAGGTAGATTACCGCGAAAATGGCGATTACGTCATTCTTCGTTATGCAGCCAACCATCTTACCATCGAACCGGAAAATATTACCTCGGCCGAAAAACTATACCTCATCAGCGGATATGTTACCGACACCGAAACCGGACTAAAGGTGAAACAAGCCAGCGTCTACGAAAAACGTTTATTACAATCTACCCTTACCGACAATAAGGGTTATTTTAAGCTAAAATTTAAGGGTGATCATAACGAAGTGATTCTTACTGCCAGTAAGGAAACCTATCGCGATACCACTCTTATCTTTTTGTCAGATATCAAAGTAAAACCTGAAGGATATACAGACCCGGATGGCAACCAAAGCAATTCAACATCAGGGGATATAGAAAACTCCAGAGTTGGCCGGTTCTTTATTTCTTCAAAACAAAGAATTCAAAGTTTAAACATTCCCGACTTTTTTGCCAACACCCCTTTTCAGGCATCGTTAACACCCGGACTTAGCTCTCATGGTATCATGAGTTCGCAGGTAATTAACAAGTTTTCTTTAAATATTTTAGGGGGCTATACCGCAGGATCTGATGGAGTGGAGATTGGCGGTATATTCAACATCAATAAAGGCAATATGAAAAAGCTCCAGTTTGCCGGGGTTTTCAATGCTATTGGTGGTTCGGTAGATGGACTTCAATTTGCAGGTTTAGTAAATGAAGTGCAAGGCGAAAATAAAGGCATGCAGGCGGCTGGACTAATTAACCATGTTAGGAAAGATGTAAACGGAGTGCAGCTAGCAGGTTTAGCCAACCTCGTTGGGGCTAATATGAGCGGAGTACAAGCTGCTGGTCTGATCAACGTGGTAGCTAAACAGACTAATGGCATTCAGCTGGCGGGTTTAGGAAACGTTGCCTGTAAAAATTTCAAAGGTGTACAGGTAGCTGGCCTGTTTAATTATGCAAAAAAAATGGAAGGCTTCCAGATCGGGATCATCAATGTAGCCGACACCTCTACCGGGTATAGTCTTGGTTTGCTCAATATCGTCAAAAATGGCTATCATAAAATCAGTATCTATGCTACTGAAACAGTAAACACCAATGTTTCTATCAAAACAGGCAATGCCAAACTCTATACCATTCTGTTTGTAGGAGCAAATTTCTCTTCAAATGAAAAGATAAAAACATACGGACTTGGCATTGGTCATGATTTTATCCTGAACAACCGTATGACCATCGGTCTGGAGTTGACCGGACAATCGCTTTATCTGGGCAGCTGGGATCAATCCAACTTGTTGAACCGTATAAATAGCAATTTTCAGTTTCAACTATTTAAGGGTTTAACCTTATTTGGTGGTCCTTCCTATGCCATTTACAGCGGCGATGCCCCGGCAGGGTCAAGTGCACCTGGATACAAGCAAAATGTGGTACCCTCACACCACACCAGCTTTGGCAAAGGAACCAAAGGATGGATAGGTTTCAATGCAGGCATTACCATCATGTAAACAATGACAAACAAAAGCCGACATCAGATGTTCTTGATAACATGGAATCGTTCAATATTAAAGTTGGCTTTGGCCAACACGAAGTAACATTAACCATATTGCCCACAAAAAAAGAATATTACCTGGTACTCTATTTTGGTAGCATTATTGGTGCAGTACGATTGGATGCAGATGGAGAGTTGTGGGAACAGGTACCTGACGAAGAAATTGTAACCGGCCGATTACCCTTGTATGAGCCCGATTTAAATGCCGACCGCTTGAACTTTGTTTTATGCGAGCATACGGTGAACCATATCGGAGAAGAGATTACCGCGGCATTAAAAGATTAAATATCCCATTCAACTTCCGTTAACAAAAAAGGTTGCCTTTTATAGGGCAACCTTTTTAATATCAATTCAGATGTGGCAATTTAAGCGCTTACACCTTTTTTAAAGCTTAATGATGGATACCATGCCATAAAACCGAACATGATCACTCCATATATAGCTGTTCCGTATAAAAATTTCAATTCAAAAGGAATCGCAGCTACCAGGCAGGCCCAGAAACCAGCCAATGTAGGGGGATATAATCCGGGAATATACATTGCACTGATATCAGAAACCACCCAGTGGATTAAAATAACAACAATACCTGCTGTTACTAGATTTTGCACATTGATTTTTTGTAACAAGGCCTTACTTACAGCTACCATCAGGATAAACGCAATATAAGTCCAGTACCATCCTCCGTAAAAAAAGCCAAATCCCGACGTCTGCGCAATAAAAATATCACTCAACAATAACACCAGTAATGGAAAACCAAAGGCTTTTAAATTGCTGTTAAAATAAGCACCACCAAACAAAGCAACCGCTCCTACTGCCGAAAAATTGGCAATTTCTTTGAAATTATCAGAATAAGGCGCCGCAATGCGGAAAATGCTGACCAGTACAACAACCAATACCAGGATAATTGTACTCGGATTAAATTTAGCTCCAGACATGTTCATTTAAATTTATACTACAAAGTTATGTTATTTCTACGGATTAATAAAACAATCATTCATAAGCCTGCAAATGAATATTATTGAAAAACAAACATTGCCGGGAAATAATAACCACTATAAGGAATCTGTTTAATCAATTGCCCTGTCCCTGCATCATGAAAATAGATATTATTAACCGCATAATTTACACCATAACCATCTTGCACTGTAGTCGTAACAATTTGATTGGTTTGCGGATTATACCCTAAGTTCTTTTTATAAAAAGATTGCTTATCAGGTGTAGTAATAAAAGGCTTTTCCAAAGTAACTTTATTGCCTTCGGTATATTTATACAGTTCTTTACCACCCCCATAGTTTGGCGATTTCAATAAAAACACAGTATTATCCCTGGTAGATGCTACAATTGGTGAAGAGAACCAGGTAAACCAGGTATTGGCGGGTGTAAATGGCAATTCAACACTATCCGTTTCCAATGTTTGCGGATTGGAGCTATACAGGTATTTTGCTTTAGTATACCATACTTTCTGATTAGGTGTTTGCGCAAAGCCTAAAGTAACTCCAGCTATCTTCTTCACTACAGTAAGATCTTCCGTATTGTAGATAATAGCGCCGGCCGACTGATTAAGCGTATAAATATATTTACCAGCTTTCAACATATCTCCTGTTTGCCCAGTCGCACCCAAAAGTTTATAAGAAGGCTTATATGTTTTAAGATTGATCATGTAAATACCATCACTGGCGCTTAGTAAACCTCTATTTTCGTCCAAGCCAACAAATGCCCGCCAGTCGTATTCCGAGGACCCGGCGATGCGACCTACTTCTTTAAGCGTTTTTGCATCGGCAACTACCACAGGTCCTCTTACTTTACTTACTACATAAATGTTATTGTTAAACTTTGTAGCAAATTGCACTGTCGAGCTGGCCGGTTTAAAACCTTCACTATTTGGGTTTTCCTTTTGAAAAACACTGTCCTTTAACCCACCTGACTCATTGTCAAAAAAGCTTATGGATCCGGTTCCATGGCCCATCCAGCCTTCATTAATTACAAAAAAGCCATTTTCATATTTACCCGACGCTACTTGCAACTCTTCTTTAACTGCGCTATCCTTTTTACACGAAGCTAAAGCACCTGTAATCAATAACGCAACTGCCGTATTTTTTAAATTTTTAATCTTCATTTATTTGTAAGCAATTTTGAATTTATGTTTTAAGAGCGCTTTATTTTTCAAATAGATTGGATTTTATTTTACTAAACTCAAATCAGCAACACCGAGCACCTCTGTCGATAGCTCGCCCAACCATCCCATATTTGCTTGGATTCCTGTTTGAATTTTAATAAAATCAACACCCTTTAATGATACCTTTTTACCATTCTTATCTACAGCATTGCTGATATCAATCTTATCTCCGCCCGTAATATTATCAGCATATCCCCACGCAAATGGAGCGCTGGTTATGTAACTTGGGTTTGTCATATCGATATTACTCGATGGCAATATTGAACCAGTGAGGGTATATTCATTCCCTGTCACCCAAAGCGGAAAATAACTCTGTTTGTGATAAGTATTTGTAGCTACAAAACCCGTATTACCATCACTATCTTTCCATGGAATTGGAGCAGTATCCGGCGTAGGTCTGGTGTAAGTCACAGAATAATTCCGCTTATATCCAGTTTTACCAAACTCACTTCCTGCTACCTCGTACCAGGTATCATCAGGTTTTCCATTGTTATTTTCATCCTGCATAACCCATACAATCCCTGGTTCAGCAAAATTTGACATTGGGTTACCATAAACAATAATATCTTCCTTTTCAGCAACGTTAAGCACCGTATGATCAAATCCCAATACGATATAACCACCCCATGAACCTAGCGTAACCATCCCTTTTTTACCAATAATTCCTTCTGCACTAGCCAAATTTCCAGGAGCTTTATTGATAAATTGTCCAGGTGCAGGGTTGTATTCAAACAACTGACTTACATACATGGAGCTTTCTGGCGTAACGGGCCTGATTATAGCTTCTTCTTTTGGCTCAACTGTTTCCTTATCTTTTTTACAAGCAGATAGCGCAAGCACGAATAATGACGCTGTGAATAGGTAATTCTTGATTTTCATAATTAATTGTTTTTTTACTTTTTTATAAATTTTATAGATAATTGATTATTATAATTGAGTACGAACCCGATCTACTCGTAAATAAATGCGAAGTGTGCTGGGATATCGCCTGTTTTGACAGACCATTTTTTTTGCCCATTTGTACCAAAGCAATAAAGCGATCCAGGCGAAACATAGTCTTTAGCATCAGTAACAAACACATCCTTTGTAAAAGGATTTACCGCAATACCATATGGAATTAGGATACTTTTATCTGTACCGTCGGTTATAAATTGCTTAGCCGTAAGCAATTCATCTTTTACATTCAAAATGCCGTAACTAATGGTGTTACTTCCGGTCAGGTAGCTAAATTCAGTGCTATAGAAATAAGCCTGATCATCATCAATAGCAAGATTACTTACCGCAATATCAAAGGTTTTCTTGATGGTTTCCGTCTTGGTATCAATTACAAAAAGCTTCGAAGGAATATCATAATAATCACCCCTTGAGGTTACATACACATCCCCGTATCGGTCGGCTTTCAAGCGATGCAGGTTAATTCCCACATCAATATTTTTAACAACTTGAAAAGTACTCAGGTCGATTACAGAAACCGTTCTTTCATAATTTGGCGGACTATAACCTCCCGAATTAGCTACATATAATTTCTCGCCAACAATAGCCATTTCTTCCGGCTGTCGCCCTACTTCAATCCTTCTCTCTTCCTTTAACGTCACCGTGTCTATTTGCGCCACAATACCCCTGGGTGCTTTAGGATCACCTACCGTTCCCAGATAAGCACTTACATAAGCTTTTCCATTACGAAACGTAATATAGCGGCAGTTGGTCATTTCAATCTGCTTGATTTTTCTCCCGGTTTTAATGTCCATTACCTCCACTTTGTTGGATGCATTGACCACTACGTATAGCTTAGAACCATAGGCAGCAATATCATTACCAACGTCGCCTAATCCCTTTACAACTTCCGGATTAGCCTTCCCATAAATGTTATTACGATATATCCCTGTCCGGAAATCAAGGTAATCTAATGAAGCTTTATTCATATTCATATTTCCCTCGTTAACCAGGTAAAAACCTTTTATCATACTGGAAGGATCGGCTGGCACCCGCTGTATTTCCTCCTTAACAGGATTCGAATCCTTTCGACATGCTGTAAATAATACAGCGTACAACAGAACTGATAGTAAGCCATATAGCATTCTTTTTTTCATAATTAATAGGAATAAGATAAGGTGAAACGATATGACCTGCCAGGCATTGGAAAATTGGTAACCACCGCATAATTCTGGTCTAATAGGTTATTTACTTCTGCAGAGAGCTTAATATTTTTATCGCCAATAACAGTACGATAATGAAATGCGATGTCATGGGTATACCAGGGTTGGACATAGTTGGCAGCAGTATTGGCACTTTGGTCATACCTTTCTCCAGTGTAAATATAACTGTAGCTGATACCCAACTTTTGCCAGTCCAGTCCTCCCACAACAGAACCACTGTGAACAGGTGTGTACGGAATTTGATTCCTATAGTTCAGCATTACATTAGTCACATTAAGTGCTTGCTGATAAGTATAAGTCAATCCCAAGTTTGCATTTAAGTCACCGGTGATTTTCCAGACAGATTGCGCATTTAAATCCAGCCCTTTTATTTCTACCACACCTAAATTCTGCATACTCCATCTAAATAGGTTTGCCCCGGGAACCGCAACAATTTTATCCTTTACTTTATTGTAGTAAGCGTCCGATTGAATGCTGATCTGACTTAGCCACTTTTTTTCAAATAACTTGATGTAAGTAAAACCTACATCGTATTGCCTGGTATATTCCGGCCTCAAAAAAGTACTGCCAATAAACGTATAATACAGATCGTTAAAAGTAGGCATTCTGAATATCTGCTTATAAAATGCACGCAAACGAAACTCCTTTGAAGCAAAAGGTTGCCAGGAGGCCATTAAAGTGGGTGTAAGCTCACTTTTATTCCCTGTAGCGTAGTACTGTCGCACTTCGTCATTAACCAGAGTTCCCAATAAATTGGCCTGAATGTTTAACTGGTTCAAATGCACCTCAGTAGCCAACGCAACAAGCACAGTTTGTCTGGTGGGGTATGGGAAACGATACAAATTCGCATCTAAAGTATTACGCTGATAATCTGCAGATAACGCAACATCCCATAACGAAGTAATTTTATATCTATTGGATAAGCTTACATAAAACTCCTGCTGCTTGTAAATATTATTGGTTAATCCCTCATCCTTTACAATATTAGGATCCAGATATCTGGAGTAATCATTCGCATATTTTACCGATGCCATTAAATTATACCTACCTGCTTCTTTTTTATAGTTCCCCTGAACAAAAAAGTTCCGGTTCCATAAACGTTGATTGAAGTCGTATACATTGTTGACTATTGCACCCGGCAGGCCCTGCTCGTCATTGTAAAAATAAAACTTAACGTTCCAAATGCTACTGTCGGCCAATTTTCCATATAGTCCGCCCTCCAAACGCATGGTCTCTATATCTCCATTCTTCCTAACCAGTATGGTATCGTAGGTACCATTGGTATCATGGAATTTATATCTTCCATTTGCTTTTTTATATTCGGCACTTACCGAGCTGTAAACCTTATCGTTTATTTTTTTTTGCCAACGTACAGAAGGATTGATTAAGCCAAAGGAACCTGATTTAAGTGTTGCTGTCAGATGATCAGACTGTCCATTTTCAAAAACCGGCCGTTTGGCATTAAGATATAAGGAGCTACCCGAAGCAAAACCTTTGGCCGATTGAAAAATGGTACTTTTTTGCCCATTGTACAGCTCTACTTCTTCGATGTTATCTAATGAAAATTTTCCCAGGTCAACCTGCCCGTTCTGTGCATTTCCCAGTTGTACACCATCGTAAAATACCCCTGTATGATTGGTACCCATACTCCTTACATTGATCGTTTTTAATCCCCCTATACCACCGTAATCCTTTAGCTGCACCCCAGAGAAAAAACGAACCGCATCGGCAACAGAAAGGCTGTTTAGTTTTTCAAGCTCTGTACCGGATAAAATCTGCAAGGGAGTAGATGAGGTTTGTCGCCGGCTAAGCTTTGTCCGGTTAATCTGTACTTCTTTAAGCTGGTTTACCTTATTTAAGGAATCTGATTTTAAGGTTTTAGTCACAACGGTTTGTGCCCGCAGGTTTGCAGACATAAAAACGTGCGACCATAAAATGGCCATAAAAGCCAATAATACACAATTAAGGCCCCTAAAGGCACTTTTGTTTCTTTTCATTTTGTTGTGAGGGTTACCCACAGCAAACAGTTAGATCAAGGAAATGAAATACAATAAATCAGCACTCACTCCTAGCTTCAATCCCCGAAAGCTATGAAATCATTACGCGAATGGCAGGTCTTCTGACTTACTCCCGGTATCCTGCCTTCCCATTCATCCACCTTGTGGGTTTAGAACAGTGGCTTCGATTTGAACACCGTTTAATAGAGCTTACAGCTGCGGGACAGTTACGGAATTACACCGTATTCCCTTTTAATCCAAATAGGTTTAAACCCATCGGGAACCAAAAGCGATGCAAAGGTACCTAATATTTCGCAACAAGGAAACATTATATATAAAAAAGGCGGACCACAATATGCAATCCGCCCTTTTTAAGAATAAAATCTATATTTTACTTAATAGTAAAGCTTAAACCAGCATTCATATTGAAACCCATGCTGTTATAACCTAAAATCTCTGTATATTTTTCGTTCAGTACGTTTTTCAAATCAGCAAACAAACGAAGGTTCTTTTTCAGTAATGTATATTCCGCATAAACACCCAATAGCTTGTAAGCTTTCAGCTCCGCAAGCTTTCCATTAGCATAATCGGCATCATAACTTTTTGAATTGTATTTAAAATTGGCACTGATAAACAGATTCTTTGTTGCCTGTACGCCTGCATTAATCGCATAGATATTTTTTGGTCTGCGGGTCAGGTAATTTATAACGGTATTGGTCAGGTAGGTATATTCATTACCATCAACATAAGCTATGTAGCCCCTAAGATTAAGTATGCCAAACTGGGCAGCAGGTTCAATTTCAAATCCTTTAACCTTTTGTTTTGGTTGATTGATGTAACCATTACCAATATAAACAATAGCATCTGTAAGATCGCGTTTAAATCCTGACGCACGAAAGGTATATTTCTGATCAGCAAAACTGAAATTTATACCTGCTTCATAATTCTTCGATTTCTCCGGTGTCAGATTAATATTTCCGCTATAAGGTGCAAAAAGATAATCTAAAGTAGGCGCCTTAAATGCCGTAGAAATGGTACCAAAAAGTTTTACCTCTTTAACGATATTGATTGATGGGGTAATGTTATAAGTATAATTTTCGCCATATGTTTTTGCTTTATTGTAACGTCCGCCTATTTCAAGATTAAAAACACTTAAGTCGTGCATAAACACGGAAGCATAAGTGCTAAATAGATTTGTAAATGGTTTTGTTCCCTCAGTTAATCGCGTAGCTCTGTTTTCCAATCCCACCAATACATCCAGGTTCGAACCGATCTTCTGGTTGTAAAATACATCTACCAGATTCATTTTTCCCCGGTACAAATTAGGGTATGCCCCATGATCGTCCAGTTGCGAATCTTCATGGCTAAAGTTCAGGTTTACCTTACCTTTTCCAAAGTCATATTTGGCATTTGCGCCCACATTAAAATGTTTCAACTTCAGGTAACTGGTCTTACTGTCTTTAAACGTTCCCGCATCGTTATTATAGTTACCATAAAAATAACGCAAAAACGGACTGACGCTTAGCTTATCCGTAGCCTGAAGCGAAAAATTTGCATTTACTGCTGCCGTTTTATTACCATCTTTATCAAAAACGTCCGTACTATTTACCGGTGTTGCAGCTTCCGAAATACCATCCGTTTTCATTTGCGTATAGCCGATATTGTACGAAAAGTCCTTGCTGTTATAATTCATCCCTAAGGTACCTTTGTAGGTATTATACGTACCAAAACTACCTACGCCATATAAGCTATTGCCCGCCTGAGCACCTTTTTTGGTAATGATATTAACCACACCACCGATAGCATCAGAACCATAAATGGTCGACTGCCCACCTTTCAATACTTCAATACGGTCAATCTGATCGATAGAAAACTGGCGCAAATCGAAAGTTGCCCCAACACTTGCCGGATTGTTCATCGGAATACCATCAACTAAAATTACAGCATACCCACTTCCTGCTCCACGGATAAATAAACTCTTGTTGGCACCCGGATTTGCCGTTCCGCCACCTACAATAAGGCCCGCCTGCTCGTTCAATAGGTCTGTCAGGCTTCTTCCGTGACTGCGGTCCAGCACATCACGGCCAATAATGGTTACCACCTTACCAGTTTGCGATTGTTTCTGATCATTTTTAGTGGCCGAAATCACCACATTATTAAGATCAATTGCCTCCTGTGCGTGTAAAGCACCCGAAAAACCAAGCTGAACAAGGCCAGCCCCCATTGCAATTAATAATTTGTTATTAATTTTCATCTGTTTTATTATTTGTTTTATTTGTTGGCACCCCCTACCCACGGCAAACAGAGAAAAACGGTCGAAATGAAATGATATATATATCAGTATCCATTCCTAGCTTCAATCCCCGAAAGCTATGAAATATAAATACTTATGGCAGGTCTTCTGACTTACTCCCGGTATCCTGCCTTCCCATTCCTCTCCTTTTTAGGGTTTAGAAAAGTGGCTTCGATTTGGATACCGTTACAGAGCTTACAGCTGCGGGACAGTTACGGAATTACACCGTATTCCCTTTTAATCCAGATAGTTTAAAACCATCCGAAACCAAAAGCGCTGCGAATGTACTCAAATATCCAGCTACCAGCAACATCCTTACTTCATATATTTTTTTAATCCTTATATTTATCAGTATTAACCTATCAAAATGAACAAAATAATTTTCGCTTTATTATTGATCAACAGCCTTAATACTATGGCACAAAAAACCGACACCCTGCTCATAGAAAAGCTGATGCGGCAACAACCAGAATCGTTTAACATTGTATTAAACCATCCACAGAAAAACCAGATACAAGTGTTGTACACACAGGTTAACCGGAATACCAAAAATAAAATCAGTTTCAAATCTTTTAGTTATAATTTAAACAACCACAGGTATTTTTATCCGGCAAGTACTGTAAAACTTGCAGCTGTAATTTTTGCACTCGAAAAAATAAACGAAACTGACCTGAAAGTAAAAAAACTGACCGCCGCCAGCACCATGATTACCGATAGTGCGTTTGCGGGGCAAACCAAAGTGACCATAGATAAAACAGCCAAAAATGGTTTACCTTCTGTAGAACATTACATCAAAAAAATATTGCTAACAAGCGATAACGATGCCTTTAATCGCTTATTTGAATTTATAGGACGGGCCGAGATCAACGCAAAGCTTAAAAAATATGGCTACAACGACAGCCGCATACTGAACCGCCTGGCCATAGGCGATGCCGGAGAAACAGCAAAACACACCAACCCCATCCGCTTTTACAATGGCGCAAGCCTGGTCTACAGCCAACCGGCACAGTACGATCCTAAAGAATATCCGTTGGAATTGTCCAATACCATGATGGGTACCGGATATATTGATAGTGCAGAAAAACTGGTCAACAAACCTTTTAACCTCGCCAATAAAAATGCTTTCAGCATTTCCGATCAGCAGGCGTTAATGAAGAAGCTGATCCATCCCGAAGCCTTTCCTTTCAACCAAAGATTCAATTTAAGTCCCGAAGATTATAAGTTGATTTATACTTATATGAGCAAGTTGCCTACAGAAAGCGATTACCCTGCATATGACCCTAAAGAGTTCTGGCCAACCTATGCAAAAATGTTATACTATGGACGCGAAAAAGATGTAATTCTCAATCCCGATCTCAAAATATTTAACAAATACGGCGACTCCTACGGTTTCATTATCGATAACGCTTATTTTAAAGACAGCAAACACGGTGTCGAATTCTTTTTAACAGCCGTTGTACAGTCTAACGAAGACGGTATATATAACGATGGCAAATATGAATACGAAACCGTTTGCTACCCTTTTATGAAAAATCTGGGAAAAATGATTTATCAATACGAATTGGAGAGGAAAAAGTAAAAACTTTACTTTTCGTTCAACAGCTGTTGCTTAATAGATTCCAGTTTTTCTCCCTCAGCTTTAGCCAGCACCGGAAATTTCAAGTCTAGTTTTTTAAATGTTTCAGCCAGAATGTGACTTATCGCCAAACGGGCATACCATTTTTTATCGGCCGGAACCACATACCAAGGCGCAGCCTCAGTAGCCGTTTCTGTTAATGCCTCCTCATAGGCCTTCATATAGTCTTTCCATAGCCCCCGCTCCGTAATATCTGCTGAAGAGAATTTCCAGTTCTTTTTAGGGTCGTCAATTCTGTCTAGAAAACGCTTCTTCTGTTCATCTTTGGAGACATATAAAAATATCTTCACAATGGCAGTACCGTTATCTGTAATATGCTTCTCAAAATTACGAATGCTTTCGTATCTTTTTTTCCAGAATTCCTCGTTTATCTTTTTAACCTCGTTATACCCCGGTATTTTCTCGCTCAACACATATTCGGGATGTACCTTACACACCAACACGTTTTCATAATGTGACCGGTTATGAATACCGATACGTCCACGCTCCGGCAAAGCTTTATAATGCCGCCACAAAAAATCGTGATCATATTCCTCCGAAGTTGGTGTTTTAAAACTATACACCTGACAGCCCTGAGGATTAAAACCAGTCATCACATGCTGAATAGCACTATCTTTTCCGGCAGCATCCATCGCCTGAAATAAAATCAGTATCGAATGCGAATCCGCTGCATATAGCGTTTCCTGAAATTCGCTCAACTCCTGCTTGATCTCTTCCAGCTCCTTAATGCCATTTTCCTTATCGTTCAAACCACTATAAGTTGTCGTATAATTATCCAACGAAACCTTTTTGCCTGGTGTAACCAAATATTGTTCTATTTCTTTTTTCATAGGTATTAATGCCATATCATTTGACAAGATACACAGATAAATTTATAAAAGCTCAGCATGATTAATAAACCTCAACACTACATATCTAACTAAACATATTGGCTATTTTAAATATTTTTACTAAAAATATTAGTATATTAAATTAAAACTTATAGTTTTGTGTAACCAAAAACAATTTTAATCATGTACAGAAGTATTGAAGACTTTATCAAAGACTGGGAGATGGAAACCCAGGGAACTTTAAAGGTACTCTCCGCAATTACAGAAACTACCCGTAAGGAAAAAATCCACGCTGATGTCCGCTCTTTAGGCCGATTGGGTTGGCATTTAGCACAAACCGTTACCGAAATGGGATACAAAGCCCAACTGTTTGCCGAGGACGAACTTGAATACATATTACCTCCATCTGATTATATGGAACTGATCGATTTGTATCAGCAGTATTGTGGTATGTTGGCCAACTCTGTTAAATTGAAATGGACCGACTCAAGTCTAATGGATCAGGTGGAAATGTATGGCGAAAAATGGGAAAGAGGAAAAATACTACGGGTATTGATCTCCCACCAAACCCACCACCGTGGACAAATGACTGTGATTATGCGGATGTTAGGTTTATTGGTACCGGGAATTTACGGACCCGCTAAAGAAGAATGGGCAGAATATGGGATGATAGCACCAGATTAATCCATATAGTTTTTTTATTGCCATATTTATTTCTGAGGAGAAAAGACGTCATTTTAAATAACTAATCGGAAATTATGCAAAGTAATTACGTTAATTTGCATGATAACTTTTAACACTATTTAACATTAACTGTTTTACGTTTTTTTGATCTTTACCCTCATGTTTAAAGAAATTCGCAATAAGTACATCCGTTATTCAAGCATATTCCTATTTTGTATCATCGTCTTCTTTTGTGCCCTGCAGCTCAATTTCTTATGGTTGTTTGGTTATTCACCTTCCTACGGTGACATTAAACAACCTACCCTTCGTGTAGGGTCGGAATTGTATACTTCAGACGGAAAGCTCATCGGACGGTACTACAAGGAAAACCGCACACCGGTAAATTTTAATGAAATATCACCCAGTGTGATCAATGCATTAGTAGCCACAGAGGATGTCAGGTTTTATAGCCATATGGGCATCGACTTCCGCTCTCTCCTTTCCAGCGGAATATCTACTGCAACCGGCGATAAACGCGGAGCAAGTACCATCACCCAGCAGCTGGCCAAAAACCTCTACCGCACCAGATACAATAAATCACAAGGTTTTTTAAGTCGTGTTCCGGTAGTCCGCACCTTAATAGCAAAACTCAAGGAATGGCTCACCGCCGTAAAACTCGAATCCAACTACTCTAAAAACGATATCATTACCATGTATTTAAATACCGTTTCTTTCGGTAACAATGCTTATGGTATCAAAACGGCTTCCCGTATTTATTTCGACAAAGAAGCCAACCAGCTTGAAGTTCCTGAGTCAGCATTGCTGGTAGGTATGTTAAAAGGCACCACTACCTACAATCCCATCAGAAATCCGCAAAAAGCACTCGAACGCCGTAATGTTGCGCTGGCGCAAATGAACAAATACAATTTTATTTCCGCTGCCGAACTGAACACCTATAAAAATACGCCCATCAAACTCAAAGAAGGAAGTGTAGACGAAGGAAGTGACGGCGACTCTTACTTAAGGACAGCGGTAGACAAATACCTTGAAAAATGGTGTAAAGACAACGGCTACAACCTGTACGAAGATGGGTTGAAGATCTACACCACCATTGACTCCAAATTACAGCAATACGCCGAAGAAGCGGTAGCTGAACAGATGAAAACCATACAAAGAAGGTTTTATAGCGTTTGGGGTAATGAAGACCCATGGGAAGACTCAGAAAAGAAAAAAGTCGATTATCCCGATCGTGCTATGCGCAATCTCCCGGTCTTTAAATTACTGGAAAAAAAATTCCCAAATAACCCGGATTCTATTACTGCCTGGTTCAATAAAAAGAAAAAGATGAAAATCTTTACCTGGAAAGGTGATCGTGATACCCTTTTCTCTACCATGGATTCAATCCGTTACTACGGAAAAATGATGAATACAGGAATGATGACCCTGGACCCATTTAATGGAAAAATAAAGGTATGGGTTGGAGGTATAGACCATAAGTACTTTAAATACGACCACGTAAACCAGGCCAAAAGACAGGCAGGATCTACATTTAAACCCTTTGCTTACCTCGCTGCCCTCGAAAGCGGGATGAATCCTTGTGATAAATTCACCGATAAACCGGTGCGTATCGCCTACCAGGAAAAAGGAAAAACAGAATACTGGGAGCCTAAAAATGCCAGTTACAGCAATACTTATGGCGAAATGTCGCTTCGTCTGGCTATGGCAAGATCGGTAAATACCATTACCGCACAGGTGACCGAAAAAGTGGGTTGGGACAATGTGGTAAAATGGGCACAGGAATGTGGTATCGACAGTCACCTGGAATCTGTTCCGTCTGTCAGTTTAGGCCCAAATGACGTTACCGTATTTGAAATGGTAAAAGCCTATGGCACCTTTTTAAACGGCGGCGTAAAAACAGACCCTATCCTGGTGGAAAAAATTACCGATCTGGACGACAATATCATCGAAGAATTTAAGGCTAAAACTAAAAGGGTTTTATCAGAAGAAATATCCTGGTTAATGCTCTATATGCTGAGAGGTGGAATGGAAGAACCGGGAGGAACCTCGCAAGCCCTTTGGGAATGGGACCTTTGGAAAAAGAATAACCAGATAGGCGGAAAAACCGGCACATCAAGCGATTACGTAGATGCATGGTATATGGGCGTAACCAAAGACCTGGTAACTGGTATTTGGGTAGGTTGTGATGAACGTACCGCCCATTTCAAAAATGGAGAAACCGGCGAAGGCTCCAGAACAGCCCTGCCAATTTTTGGCAAGTTCATGGAAAAGGTATATAAAGATCCTTCCACAGGATATACCCAGGGCCCTTTCCCAAAAGTTAAAGTCAAAATCACCCGAGAAATCAATTGTCCTACACCACGGTATGAAGTCGATACAACTTCAAATGACAGCCTGGCCGTCGATTCTACAAATTTCGACGTACCACCTATGGAAGAAACCCAACCAACTCAAAATGAGCCTGTAGTTCAAAAAATAGAAGAAAAGAAAACTACCGAACCGGTAAAACAGCCCACAGCTGAAGTTCCCCTAACCAGGAAAGAAGAGCGCGAACAGCGCAGAAAACAGCGCCAGGAAGAAAGAGAAAAAAAGAAAAACAATACTCAATAAGCTTAATCCAACATCTCGGCCGCAATATGGTTAAATATTGCGGCCGATTTAACTTAGTAATACTGCCACAAACTATGTATTGCAATTTTACGTAAATTTAAACTGTAACTCTTGAAATATAAGCCCTATGACTAAAAGCTATACTTTCCTTCGACGCCTAATCCCTATTCTCCTGTTGTTCATGGCATCCACTACCAGCCTTCATGCCCAGTATTTCGGACAAAACAAGGTGCGCTATAACACAGAGAAGTTTAAAGTTTTACAGACTCCTCATTTTGAGATCTATTACTATCTGCAAAATGAGAAAATGATACAGAAATTTGCACAGGATGCCGAAACCTGGTACAAAATGCACCAGGAGATATTCAAGGATACCTTTGTAAAAAAGAATCCCATTATCCTGTACAATAACCATCCCGATTTCCAGCAAACAACAGCTCTGCAGGGTGACATCGGTATTGGGACTGGCGGTGTTACCGAAGCATTCAAAAACAGGGTAATTATGCCTGTAATGGAGTTAAACAATCAAACCCGCCATGTACTGGGCCACGAGCTTGTTCACGCTTTCCAATACCATCTTCTCCTGGAAAAAGACTCGGTAAACCTCGAAAGCATAAGTCAGATTCCTTTATGGATGATTGAAGGTATGGCCGAATATCTTTCGGTAGGCAAAACCGACGCCTTTACTTCTATGTGGATGCGCGACGCTTTGCTAAACAGAGACATTCCTTCCCTGAAAGACCTCACCAACTCCAATAAATACTTCCCTTATCGTTACGGACAAGCATTCTGGACGTTTGTAGGCTCTGTTTACGGCGATACTACTATCGTTCCGTTGTTTAAAGCCACTGCAAGATATGGATATGAAAATGGATTAAGGTACACTTTTGGTTATGATGACAGGGCATTATCCGGTTTATGGAAAAATGCCATTGAAGCTCATTATCGCCCAATGTTGAAACCCGACAGTTCTCAGATAAAAATTGTCGGATCAAAAATCATTGACAATAAAAATGCAGGCAACATGAATGTTGCCCCTTCCATTAGTCCCGACGGAAAATACCTGGCATTCCTTTCCGAAAAAGACCTCTTTGGTATCGATCTCTTTCTGGCAGATGCCAAAACCGGAAAGATCCTCCGAAAACTAAGTAGCCAGGTGTCCAACTCCCATATCGACGATTTCAACTTCCTCGAGTCGGCCGGTACCTGGTCGCCCGACGGCAAACAATTTGCCTTCAGTATTTTCAGTAAAGGTAAAAATCAACTGATGATCATCAACATTGACAATGGTAGCGTAGCATTACGCGCTGAAATGGGCAATGTAGCACAATTCGGTAACCTCTCCTGGTCGCCCAACGGCGATGACATTGCCTTCTCCGGAATGGTACAGGGTCAAAGTGACATCTTCTCCTATAACCTGAAAACCAAACAGGTTACACAAATCACCAACGATGCTTATTCCGATTATGCACCAGCTTATTCACAGGATGGCAAAAAAATTGCCTTCTCCAGCGACAGGGTTTCTATGATGAGCAATACAACTACAGCGGTTCATCCCATTAACCTGACTATTTATGATGTAGAAAGCAAATCCCTAACCAATGTACCGGTATTTCCAGGTGCAAATAACCTTAATGCACAATTCTCAGGCGATAGCAAACGCCTGTTTTTCCTTTCCAACAGAGATGGTTTCAGAAATCTGTACGAATATACACTGGCCGATAACAGCATAAAACAGCTGACCGATTATTTTACAGGAATCAGCGGAATCACTGAATTTTCACCTGCCGTTTCTGTATCCAGAAATGACGAAATCGTATACAGTTATTACAGGTCGCAGCGCTACACCCTTTATAATGCCCCTGTAAGTAGCTTTCGCGCCAAACCCGTTGATGCCAACGCTGTAAACTTCGATGCAGCCATACTTCCTCCAATGGAAAGCCTGGGTGTCGACATTGTAAATGCCAACCTCAATAACTTTGAACGCTTTGAAAGAACTACTGCCGATTCTATGCGACTGGTACCTTACAGGCCCAAATTTAAGCTCGATTATCTGGCTAACAGTGGTGTCGGTGTATCAACCAGCAGGTTTGGAACAGGTGTGCAAGGTGGAATTGTAGGGATGTTTAGTGATATACTTGGTCAAAATCAAATTGTAGCGAACGTTTCTATCAATGGAGAAATTTACGATTTCGGTGGAATGGTAGGATACATCAATCAGCAAAGCCGAATCAACTGGGGGGTAGCAGTATCGCACATCCCATATCTATCTGGTTTCAGAGATTTGGTGAAAGACCAGTTAGACAATAATGGCAAGCCGGTTAAAGTATTTGATGACAGAACTGACCTGATCAGAACATTTGAAGATCAGGCCCAATTATTTGGTGCCTACCCTTTCAATAAGGTACATCGCTTTGAAGTAGGTGGAGCAGTTTCCCGTTACAGCTACAGAGTTGATCGCATCAGTAATTACTATGAAAATTTAGGTCCGGATGCAAATGGTGACGACAGAATTGGTCGCTACATTACATCCGATAAGAGAAAGATCCCCGTAGATCAGGCTACCAATTACTTCGGAACCAAATTGAAAAACTTCTCTATATTTCAAGCCAATGCTTCTTTTGTTGGAGATAATTCCATCAATGGTATCGCGGCCCCTTTAGATGGCTTTAGATACCGCGTAGGAATGGAACAGTACTTTGGCGATTATAAATTTTCAGCGGCCTCTATTGATGTAAGAAAATACTGGCGCTTAAAACCGGTTACCTTAGCCGCAAGAAGTTATAATTATCTCAGGTTTGGTAAAGAAGGCGAGAACCTATACCCGCTGTTTATCGGATACCCCTATCTGATCAGGGGATATGAGGCAAACTCACTATATAATAACAGTTCAGGAATAAGTAACGGTTTTGACATCAACCAGCTATCCGGAAGTAAAATAGCGGTATTCAATTTAGAGTTGCGACTTCCATTTACCGGTCCAAAAAAACTATCAGCAATTCCTTCCAGCTTCCTGTTTACAGACCTGAACCTATTCTTCGATGCTGGTCTGGCCTGGAATGAAGATTCAAAAATTGTTTTTAAAGATCAGCCTACCAACAATATCAGGCCAAGACTAGATGTCAATGGAAATGAAATACATGATATCAATGGAAAACCAATATATACACAAACCAACGAGCGTGTTCCGGCCATGAGTATCGGTATTTCTTTAAGGGTCAATGTATTTGGAGCCTTTGTCCTGGAACCTTATTATGCCATACCTTTTCAGCGTAAGGACATCTCTGCCGGTGTATTTGGTTTAACCTTTGCACCTGGATGGTAATACACATTGAGCTGAACAGCACATTTAAAATGAATTAAATGTGCTGTTACCACAGAGCGCAAAAAGAGCGTCAATAGTGCCGGGGAACGTCAGTCTGAGAGCGTAAAGAGCGTTAACCAAAGAGCATTAGAGAGCGCTAATTTGAGAACGTTAACCAGAGAGCGTTAATTAAACTATAGAGTGTGGAGAGCACCAAAATATTGAACGTAAATTAAGATGATACAGGGGCCTTCAAAGCCCCTTTTCTTTTTTAAGAAAGCATAGGACTAAAGGACAAATTGACCTGATTGATCATTTTTCTCCCGGAAGTAATGTGTTCAAAATCCAAACCAATGGTCAGGTCTACCCAATCCGGATTACAGGATCTTACCAACCTTTCCTTTTGCATCCGGGTAAATCTGCTGATCAGTTTAAATCTGCTTAATGCCTGAGCCTCTGTCTTAAATTCTTCAAAATAAACCAGTCTGGTCAACTGTTGTCCGCTATCAAAGAACAAACAAGGCATTTGCTTATAAAAATCCAGCGTTTTAATAAGATCAGAACTCATTCCAACATGTAAACTAGTTCTGTTTCTGTCTGTCACCACGTACACAAATTTTTTCATAACATTAAGCTTAAATAAAATAAACTAAATTAGTTAGTACATCTTTTGGCTATCCAAATAAATATTACTAACTTTATTGGCACAATAATACTAACAATATTAGTAAAAACAAATTTATTTTAACTTTTTATTTTATGGCAAATATTTCATCCAACCTCAAGTACTTAAGAAAGAAAAAAGGCCACACACAGCAACAATTCGCTGATGCTATGGAAATTAAGCGATCGCTTATTGGTGCTTACGAAGAAGATCGCGCGGAGCCGAAATACGATTTGCTAAAAAAAATAGCAGAATATTTTGACCTCACCATAGATGAATTCATCAACGAAAACATCAATGACGACTGGAAACCTAAGCCAAAAAGCCAGGGCTCCAATTTGCGCATATTAAGTATATCTGTAGATAAGGATGACAACGAGAATATTGAAATGGTTCCGGTAAAGGCCAGTGCAGGCTACCTAAACGGATTCTCTGATCCTCAATATATCAGGGACCTTCCTAAATTTCAACTTCCTCTTCCCTTTTTAAAACAAGGAACCTTCAGGGCATTTGAAATCATGGGCGACTCCATGTTGCCCATACAACCAGGTAGTATCATTGTTGCCGAATACATGGACAACTGGAACGATGTCAAAACCGGAGAGACCTATATCATCATCAGTAAAAATGAAGGTGTAGTATACAAAAGGGCCGGAAACCGCTTCAAAGAAAATAAAGACCTGAAACTCATCTCCGATAACAGGATTTACGATCCTTATACCGTTTCGGCAGACGATATACTGGAAATATGGAAAGCTAAAGCTTACATTTCCACAGCACTACCCGAGCCAACTCCAGAGCCTAGCATAGAAACGCTAAGTACCATGATGGCCCAGATGCAGAAATCAATTTCGCAGCTCAACAAAAATTAAAGACCGCTGCGTAGTCATTAAATATCCGTCAGACACAAATAATTCTGTTTGACGGATATACTTTGGTCTGCTTTGCATATTTTTGGAGACCATGAACAAAGCAGAAGAATTCATTAAAGGCAGGCTACAGCAAAGGGCTGACAAAGGGATATTAAGAGCTCTCCCTTCCACTGCCTTCCCTATCGACTTTTCTTCCAATGATTATCTTGGCTTTGCCCGATCGATCGATTTAAAAGCACAAATAGCAACCCAACTGGCCCAATTTCCGCTATATAGCAATGGAGCCACCGGCTCAAGGTTGCTGAGCGGCAACCATACATTTACAGAAGAAACTGAAGAGACCATTGCCAATTTTCACCAGGTAGAAGCGGGACTGATCTTCAATTCCGGGTACGATGCCAACACAGGCCTCTTATCTAGCTTAGCACAACGTGGAGATACCATTATTACAGACGAGCTGATACATGCCAGCTTAATTGACGGTGCCCGCCTTAGTCATGCAAACCGATACACCTTTAAACATAATGACCTGAATCAACTGGAAGCCAAATTAAAAATAGCCAAAGGCAATAGCTATGTCGTTGTCGAAAGTGTCTATTCTATGGATGGCGACCTGGCTCCACTCATCGAAATCAACAAACTTTGCCAACAGTACCAGGCCAATCTGATTGTTGATGAAGCCCATGCACTTGGCATATTTGGGGGCTACGGCGCAGGTCTGGTTCAAATGCTTGGCCTTCAACAGGACGTTTTCGCACGCATAGTTACCTTCGGGAAAGCACTTGGAGGCCATGGTGCCATCGTACTCGGCAGTGCAAACCTACGTGCATACCTCATCAATTTTGCCCGCTCTTTTGTATACACTACTGCAGCACCATTGCATGCTATCGCCGCTACTTATTGCGCCTACCAAATGCTGGCCAAAACAGACTACACCCTACAAATCAAATCGAAAATCAGTTTGTATCAGTCTTTAATAAAAGCAGCAAACCTCAACACAATTGAAAGTACAAGTGCCATACAAACAATTTTATACCACCATCATACCGATGCAAAAGCAGCAGCCCAAACCTTACAAAGCAAAGGATTGGACGTAAGAGCCATATTAAGCCCAACCGTTCCTGAAGGAAAAGAAAGGCTAAGAATTTGTCTTCACTTATTTAACAGCGACGAGGAAATCAACACACTAGTAAATGAATTAAAGGCCCTAAAACATGAATAATACTTATTTTATCACAGGAATTGGTACAGGTATTGGCAAAACAATTGTCAGCGCCGTACTTACAGAAAAATTAAAGGCCGACTATTGGAAACCGGTACAGTCCGGGGATCTGGAAATCAGTGATAGCCTCTTTGTCAAACACCTGGTTAGTCCAGATACGGTTATACATCCCGAAGCTTACCGGCTGAGTGAGCCACTGTCCCCCCATTTATCTGCCCGGCTGGACGGCATCAATATCACATTAGCATCAATAAAGAAACCACAAACCAATAATCATCTCATCATTGAAGGTGCCGGAGGCCTAATGGTCCCACTAAATGATGACCAGCTGATACTGGACCTGATCAAAAGTTTACAAGCTCAGGTGATTGTGGTATCACAAAACTACCTGGGCAGCATCAATCATACCCTTCTGACGCTAGAAATATTGAAAGCAAATCAAATTGATATCGCAGGTTTAATATTTAACGGAACGGCAAATGAGGAAAGTGAGCGATACATCGCCCAATACAGTAAGGTAAAAGTACTGGGCCGGATTCCAAAAATGAGTACCCTCGACAATGAAAACATTGCCAAAGCGGGACAATACATTACTTTTTAACTATCGTCATGTTGAATTTATTTCAGTACCTCTCTAAATATAATTTATAATTACTAATGCGAGATGCTGAAAAAATTCAACATGACGATAGTCCGATAACATAAAGACAATGATAGCATCACATAAAAAAAGGGAAACCAATTGGCTTCCCTTTTTCTTTTATAACTTTCCGTTATATCTATTTTACTGCATCAATTACAGCTTTAAAAGCTTCAGGATGGTTCATCGCTAAATCTGCTAATACTTTACGGTTTAAACCGATGTTTTTAGCTGCTAATTTACCAATTAACTGTGAGTAAGATATACCGTGCTGACGTGCTCCAGCATTGATACGCTGAATCCACAATCCGCGGAATTCTCTTTTCTTAACTTTACGGTCGCGGTATGCATATTGCAAACCTTTTTCTACCGTATTTTTAGCAATGGTGAAAACCTTGCTTCTTGATCCCCAATAGCCTTTGGCTAAATTTAAGACCTTTTTCCTTCTTCTTCTCGAAGCTACTGCGTTTACCGAACGTGGCATGTTTTTGTTGTTTTTGATAAACGGCGTTGCGTATTACAGCAAACTTACTACCGGTTACCTGGTTAAAAATTAATTATTTACCGATTGCAAGCATACGTTTAACGTTGCCCATGTCAGCGTCTGACACCATTGAAGTGTGTCCTAAGTTACGCTTACGTTTAGTCGACATCTTAGTTAAGATGTGGCTTTTGTAGGCATTCTTCCTTGCGATTTTACCTGTTCCAGTAAGCGAAAAACGCTTTTTAGCACTGGAATTGGTTTTCATTTTTGGCATAACCTGTGTTTATTTATGTAATTTATTTATTTCTTAGCAACTTTTGGTGCAAGCGTCAAAAACATACGCTTACCTTCTAATTTTGGCAACAGCTCCACTTTACCTATATCCTCCAGGGCCTGCGCAAATTTCAACAACAGGATCTCTCCCTGCTCTTTGTAAACAATTGCTCTACCCTTAAAGTGAACATAAGCTCTAACTTTCTCACCATTCTCCAGAAAACTAATCGCATGTTTTAGTTTAAACTGAAAATCGTGATCATTTGTGTTAGGTCCAAAACGGATCTCCTTAATTACAGTCTGTTTTGCATTTGCTTTAATCTCTTTCTGCTTTTTCTTCTGCTCGTAAACAAACTTACTGTAATCAATAATCCTACAAACCGGAGGTACTGCATTTGGAGAAATCTCTACCAGATCCAGTTCCAATTCATCAGCAAGGGCCAAAGCTTTTGCCAAAGGATAAATCCCCGGTTCAACATTATCGCCAGCTAACCGCACCTCTTGCGCTCTGATAAACTGATTAATATTATGTTCTGCTTCTTTTTTCTTAAAAGGAGGACGTGGTCCCCTGTTAAATCCTGGTCTGCCTAATGCCAAATTTGTATTTTATTTAAACTGTTATTTCTTTAATTAATAATTCACTAAACTCTTGCAGTGTCATTTCACCTAAATCCCCCTCACCATGTTTCCTTACCGAGGCCTTTCCTTCTGCCATCTCCTTCTCGCCGATAATCAACATATAAGGGATCTTTTTAACTTCTGCATCCCTGATTTTCCTTCCAATCTTCTCATCACGAAAGTCAATCAGCCCGCGAATATCGGAATTATTTAGTTCATCTGAAACTTTTTTTGCATATTCTTCATACTTTTCAGAAATCGGAAGTATAATAAACTGTTCAGGAGAAAGCCACAACGGAAAATTACCCGCACAATGCTCAATTAAAACCGCAATAAAACGCTCCAAAGAACCAAATGGCGCACGATGGATCATCACTGGTCTGTGCTTCTGGTTATCGCTTCCTGTATACTCCAGTTCAAAGCGCTCCGGCAGGTTATAATCTACCTGAATCGTTCCCAACTGCCATTTTCTGCCCAAAGCATCCTTCACCATAAAGTCCAGTTTCGGACCATAGAAAGCTGCTTCACCATATTCCACTACAGTAGGTAAACCTTTTTCGTCGGCAGCTTCAATAATCGCAGCTTCCGCCAAACGCCAGTTTTCATCACTACCAATATACTTCGCCTTATTTTCAGGATCTCTTAGCGAAACCTGCGCAATGTAGTTATCAAACCCCAAAGACTTGAACACATACAACACCAGGTCGATCACCTTTTTAAACTCTTCCTTTACCTGATCAGGGCGGCAAAATAAATGCGCATCATCCTGAGTAAAGCCACGCACACGTGTTAAACCATGCAACTCACCACTCTGCTCATAACGATAAACCGTACCAAATTCGGCAAAACGTAAAGGCAAATCCTTATACGAACGTGGTTTTGTTTTATAAATCTCACAGTGGTGCGGACAGTTCATTGGTTTCAAAAAGAACTCCTCTCCTTCCTGCGGTGTTTTTATCGGCTGAAATGCATCTTTGCCATACTTTTCATAATGGCCTGATGTGATATATAAGTTTTTATGCCCGATATGCGGCGTAACCACCTGCTCATAACCGGCCTTGCTTTGTGCCTTTGTTAAAAACTGGACCAAGCGCTCGCGTAAAGCAGCACCTTTAGGTAACCACAATGGCAATCCCATACCTACTTTTTCAGAAAAAGCAAACAATTCAAGTTCTTTACCCAACTTACGGTGGTCCCTTTTCTTCGCCTCTTCAATCATATGAAGATACTCGGTCAGTTCACTTGCCTTCGGGAAAGTAACGCCATAAATACGGGTAAGCTGTTTTCTGTTCTCATCACCTCGCCAGTAAGCGCCGGCAACATTCATTAGTTTTACAGCTTTTACAAAACCGGTATTCGGAATATGTGGACCGCGGCAAAGATCAGTAAACTCACCTTGTGTATAAAAAGTGATCTTCCCATCTTCCAGGCCTTCTAAAAGGTCCAGCTTATATTCGTCACCTTTTTCTTCAAAATAAGCAATGGCATCAGCCTTTGAAACGGCTTTGCGTTCAAAAACTTCCTTTTGTTTGGCCAGCTCAATAATCTTATTTTCAATGGCTTTAAAATCATCCGACGAGAATTCCCGGTCTCCAAAGTCAACATCATAATAAAATCCGGTTTCAATAGCCGGACCAATACCGAATTTAGTACCCGGATACAACGACTCTAAAGCTTCGGCCATAATGTGGGCCGATGAATGCCAAAAAGTAGCTTTACCAGCCTGATCATTCCAGGTTAGCAATTTTACAGTAGCATCACCTTCAATAGGTCTTGACGAATCCCATACCTCGCCGTTTACTTCGGCAGCTAAAACATTCCGGGCCAGGCCCTCTGAAATAGATAAAGCGATTTGGTGGGCAGTAGTGCCCTTTTCGTACTGGCGGCTGGAGCCGTCAGGCAGTGTAATATTAATCATCTACAACTATGATTTAAAAATTAATAAAAAATTTAATACCAATCACTTACAATGTGATTTTCTTTTCGAAAGGCAAAGTTAGTTAATATTCTGTACTTTCAAGCCAGCCACTCGCTAAAACATCTGCTAAATGCATGGTTTTTAACGGAATATTATTTTTGTCGATATAACCCTGCAAATGCATCAGACAAGAGAGATCAGTCGAAATTACATACTCAGCTCCCTGTTCCAAAGCATTGTTTACCTTTTGCTGGGCCATTGCCGATGAAATGGCGTCAAACTTAACCGCAAAAGTTCCCCCAAAACCGCAGCACATATCCGTATCTTTCATTTCAACCATTTCCAGTCCATGTACTTTAGACAACAGCTGCCTTGGTTCTTCCTTTATTTTACACTCACGTAATCCACTGCAGGAATCGTGATAAACCGCTTTCCCATCCAGCTCGGCGCCAAAATAATCGCGTTTCAACACATTCACCAAAAAGTCCGAAAGCTCAAAAATATTGCTCTGTATATTTCTGCATTTATTGTGCACAATAGTATTGGTAAACAAATCGTTAAACCCATTCTTCACCATCCCTACGCAAGATGCAGAAGGTGCTACTATGTAGTCCGTTTCCGTAAAATCATTTAAAAATTTGATCCCCGTCTCTTTGGCTTGCTCCCAGTACCCCGCATTATAAGCCGGCTGCCCACAGCAAGTCTGCTCGGCATTATAAAACACCTCACAACCACATTTCTCCAGCAACTTAATGGTATTAAATGCAGTTTCAGGATATAACTGATCAACAAAACAAGGCACAAATAATTCAATCTTCATCAGTATATTACGTTTTCTTTAACTATCACCTGCTCAATTGCAACTTTTTCTCTACTCCCTTTAACACCAGCAAAAATACCAAACCTATGATAAAAAATGATGCCAAAGCAATAATTGAATTGCGCATATCACCGGTTTTTTCTTCAATAAAAGCAAAGCTGAACAAACCAATCACAATTGCCATTTTCTCGGTCACATCATAAAAACTGAAAAAAGAAGCGGTATCAGGCGTATTTTCGGGTAGAAATTTAGAATAGGTAGACCGCGATAAGGATTGAATACCACCCATAATCAAGCCTGCTATTGCTGCCAATCCATAAAACTGATATTCGTTGCTCACAAAATAAGCACAAAAGCAAAATACAATCCAAATGACAACCACAAAAATCAACACTTTTATATTCCCTACCTTCTTCGCAAAACGCGACATCAGCATAGCCCCTGCAATGGCTACCAATTGTATAATTAAAATTACCGCAATCAGTTTTGCCGTCCCCAGATGTAATATTTTTTCGCCAAAACCAGCAGCGGCCAGCATTACCGTTTGTACACCCATCGAGTAAAAAAAGAAAGCTGTCAAATAGGTCTTTAAAAAACGCATATGTTTCAGCTGTCCCCATACTTTACGTAGTTCCTGAAAACCACTATGGATCACCCGTTTGTTAATGGCTTCATAATTCGGACTACCGGCCGGCAGTTTACGAAAAGGGATTTGCGCAAACACAATCCACCACACCCCCACCAGTAAAAAGGATAAGCGAGGTGGAAAAGAAAGATCGGTAATACCAAACAACGCTGGTTTCAACACAAAAGCAAAGCAAATGAGCTGCAAAAGCACACTGCCTACATAACCGTAAGCATAACCTTTGGCACTCACTGCATCCTGCTGATCGGGCGTGGCAATTTCCGGAAGATAGGAATTGTTGAACATTACCCCTCCAACATACCCCATAGCCGCAATACCAAAACAGATAATTCCCAGTTCAAGGGTATCCAGCTTAAAAAAGTAAAGCCCAATACAAGCCAATCCACCCATATAGGTAAAAAGCTTCATAAACAGCTTTTTATTCCCCCTGTAATCGGCCATCGACGACAAAATGGGCAACAAGACCACCATAATCAGGTAGGCTACCGAAAGGGTGTAATTTGATAAAGCAGTATTGGTAAATGTCCTTCCAAAAAAACTAACCTGATCACCATGTTCCTCGGTCGTGGTGATGATGGTATAATAGGCCGGAAATATAGTTGAAGTAATGACTAAGTTATAAGCAGAATTGGCCCAATCGAAGAAAGCCCAGGACCGGATAACCTTTTTATCGTTTTTTTCCATGTATCAAATAAGGCAACTAAAGTAGCTAAAAACAGTAATCAGTCCTAATTTACTTTCTCCAGCTTGGTGGCGCCAGACTTTTTCTCGTCTACTTTTTTAGGATTTCCTTTATAATAGATTTCACTAGAGCCCGAAGTGCGCACCTTTAACTCATTCAGTACATTAATATTAGCCTTTCCGGTTCCGTCTGTTTCAATGTTATACATCCCAACAACAAAATCAAAAGCATCAACCTTCGCCATTCCGGTAATTTTCAGTTCATGCGATCCGGCCTGCCCCCTCAGGTCAATTTTCCCTACCCCATCTACCTTTGTACGCACCTTCGCAGCACTCAAATCCATGCGCACATCCGATGCACCTGAAAAAGCAAAATCAACATCGTTAGCATAAATACGTCCCTCACCCTGCACTTTAACCGATCCATCAAGTTTCAAGGCTTTCAACTCTCCTATTCCGGCCCGCACCACAATAGAGTCAGAACCGCAATAGTGGTCATAGTCCAGCTTAATCTTCAATTCAGATCCTGAAACATCAGCCTTTACATAAGCCAGAATGTTCGAATCCGCATCTACCTGAATCTTATAGGTGCTATCCTGGGTCATCACCAGTTTTATAGCCCCATCTACATTAATTTTGTCAAAATTCTTTACCGTTGCCGACCGGCTTGCCTGGTGACCGGAATCTTCGATACATTTGTTTTCACATCCTGCAAACAAAACAGGGATAAATAAGGCGATAAGGGATATGTTCTTCATAAGTTTAAAGGTAATAATTTTTACCATCTGTTTTAATTTTTCCGGCATCCAGTAACGCCCGTATGCGATCTAACCGCTGATTTTCGGTCCCCGTACCCAGGGCAGCCACCAAATGATCAAGGCTTAGCATTTCTACCTGCAAAAGCGTAATCAGCTCAAAATCTATCTTGTCTTCCAGCTCTCCCGCATCATTTACTTTTTTTTCGGCCAGACAAACATCACAGATGCCACATTTTTCCGAACCGGGTTCGTCAAAATAAGCCAGCAACTGCACACTCCTGCATTCCTGCTTACCGGCATAAGCCAATACGGCATTGATCTGGTCGGTCTGGATTTGTTTACGCTGTTCAATATACCTCACGTCAATATCCATATGGATAAAATCCAACCGTGGGCGCAAATATTGCAGTTGCGGCTGGTCAGATTGTGGCAGGTACGACAGCAAGCCCTGCTCCTGCAAATTGTTCAGCATCCGCACCACATCCTTATACGAAAGCCTGATCTTTCCCGCAATATCCGACTCGCTGATCTTTACATATTGTTCAAAACTACCGCCATATGATCTTAATATCGCTTTTATCAGCGGATCGTAACCCGCATTTTCAATCTGAAATCGATACACATCCTCATTACCTACCAAAAACAACACCCTGGAAGGTAAAAATATATTTTCTGACAAAGTCAGATAACCATCGTGTTCTAAAAACTTAAGTGCTGCCATCGTTTTCATCACACCCAAGCTAAATCTTTTACAAAAATCGGCCAGATCAAAACTAAAAGTAAGCCCTTCCCCAGCCCCATAAGCCAGCTGAAAATAATTGCCCAGATAATGATAAACCTTCTTTATCTCCTCTGCCGAAGGAAAACTATCGGCGTATTTCGCTTTTAGCGATCGTTGGTCTGAGGCATTGGCCAGCAAAACGGCATATGCTTTTTGCTCGTCCCTTCCCGCCCTTCCGGCTTCCTGGTAATAGGCCTCCAGACTGTCTGGCAAATCCAGGTGCACCACAAAACGGACATCGGGCTTATCAATGCCCATACCAAAAGCGTTTGTGGCTACCATAACCCTTATCCGGTTGCGCTTCCAGGCTTCCTGCTTTTTAAAACGTTCATCCTTTTCTACTCCCGCATGATAAAAATCGGCGGCTATTCCATTTCTCAGCAAAAAATGGGCTACCTCGGCAGTTTCCCTTCGGTTTCGCACATACACCAATCCACTTCCTTTTACATTGGTGATAATGCCCAGCAGTTTTTTATACTTATCTTCATCATCCAACACCACATAACTCAGGTTTTTGCGGGCAAAGCTCTGCACAAAAATATGAGGCTGTTTCATCTCTAGCTTTTCCGCAATATCATTCCGCACAAAACGGGTTGCCGTAGCCGTAAGTGCCAGTACTGGTACCTTAGGGTGTATTGCCCTCAGCTCGCTTACTTTCATATAGGGCGGTCTGAAATCATATCCCCACTGCGAAATACAATGTGCTTCATCAACCGCAATTAAATTGACATTCATGTACGAAATCCGGATGCGTACCAATTCCGACAGCAGACGTTCGGGCGATAAATACAAAAATTTGATCTTACCATAGATGCAATTATCCAGCAAAATATCAATTTCCCTTTTGCCCATTCCGGCATAAATGGCCACCGCCTCTATCCCTTTTGATTTCAATCCCTCTACCTGATCTTTCATCAAAGCAACCAGTGGCGACACTACAATGCAAATCCCATCCCTAACCATTGCCGGCACCTGGAAACATATGGATTTGCCTCCACCCGTAGGTAGCAAAGCCAAAGTATCATTTCCATTTAAAACCGACCTGATGATTTCATCTTGTAAAGGCCTGAAACCATCATATCCCCAATATCGCTTTAATACTTCTGTTTCGTTCATAAAAAGGTTGCAGTCCAAAACTATAAAAATGAACTGATATTAGTAAATTGCGAGCTGATTTATACATCCCGCAATATGAGAACACTATTTTCGCGCTTACTTCTTGTATCCATACTTCAGGCTCCATTTTCGAATGCCTTTTCGCAGGCGCCTGTACAAATGCGCTCACAAACAGGTACGCCAGAAAAAAAATGGGATGTAGAAAAATATAAAGGCAGCACCAAAACCTTTACCTTAAATACCGATGAAGGCACCTGGATGAACCTGGATGTAAGTGCTGATGGCAAGGATATTGTTTTCGATTTATTAGGTGATCTATACATAATGCCCATCACAGGTGGTTCCGCAGTACTTTTAAGCGGCGGACCGGCATGGGACATACAGCCCCGCTTTAGTCCTAATGGCAAATACATTTCCTATACCAGTGATAAAAGTGGTGGCGACAATATATGGATCATGAACCGCGATGGATCTAACAAAAGGCAGGTAACCAAAGAAACCTTCCGTTTGTTGAACAATGCCACCTGGATGCCCAACAGCGAGTACCTCATTGCCCGCAAACACTTTACCGGAAGCCGGTCACTCGGAGCCGGAGAAATGTGGATGTACAGCATTTATGGCGGCGAGGGTGTACAGCTGACCAAAAGAAAAAATGACCAGCAGGATGCCGGCGAGCCCAATGTTTCGCCCAATGGCAAATACCTCTATTTTAGCGAAGACATGTCGCCCGGCCCTACTTTCGAATACAGCAAAGACCCTAATGGCATGATTTACGCCATCCGTCAGCTCAACCTCACCACCGGAAAAATAACCAACCTGATTGCCCAACCGGGTGGTGCAGTAAGGCCGCAAATATCGCCCGATGGCAAAATGATGGCCTATATAAAGCGGATCCGCCTTAAATCGGTACTGATGTTGCAAAACCTGCAAACAGCCGAAGAGTGGCCGATATATGAAGACTTATCGCACGACCAACAGGAAACATGGGCCATTTTTGGCGTTTACCCCAACTATGCATGGACACCCGATGGCAAAAGCATTATCTTTTATGCCCGGGGGAAAATCAAAAAGATCGACCTCAGTTCGCTGTTTACCAACAACATTCCTTTCCATGTAACCAGCTCGCAAACCATACAACAGGCCTTACACTTTCCGCAGCAGGTATTCGAAAACGATTTTGCGGTAAAAATGATCAGACAGCTCACTACATCGGCCGATGGAAAGTTTGTGGTGTTTAATGCAGCTGGCTTTTTATACAAAAAAGAATTACCCTATGGTTTGCCAGAAAGAATAACCAAAGGCATCGATTTTGAATTTGAACCCCAGATCAGTGCCGATGGCAAATCCGTTATTTATACGACATGGAGTGACGAGTTTAAAGGAGCGATCAAAAAAACCGATCTGAAATCGGGTAAAACCGTTACCCTTACGGAAGAAAAAGGCTTCTATTACAGTCCCTCCTTCTCCAATAAAGGTGATAAAATTGTGTTCAGGAAAGGCATTGGCAATGATGTATTGGGCTATGCCTACGGGCGTGGCACGGGGATATTTACCATGTCGGCCAATGGCGGTCCAAAAACGCTGATTTCGGAAAGCGGTATCAGGCCCACGTTCAATACCGACGATAGCAGAATCTATTTCCAATCGTCAGAGGGCGGCAAAAAGGCCTTTAAAAGTGTAGATCTGAATGGCGGTAACGAACTGACCCATTATACCTCTACCTACACCACACAGTTTGCCCCTAGTCCGGATGGCAAATGGATGGCCTTTACCGAACTGTTTAACGTATATGTGACACCGATGGTTACTGCCGGAACGGCGCTTGATCTCTCCTCAACTAACAAGGCTATCCCCCTAACCCGCATTACAAAGGATGCAGGAACCTATGTACACTGGAGCCACGACAGTAATAAAATTTTGTGGACCCTGGGCGAACAATACTTTAGCAGAGATGTAAAAACGGTTTTTAGCTTTGCCGACAGCGCTTCACAAAACGTTCAGCAACCTGATACCGTAGGCCTCACTTTGGGTTTAAGACTGAAAAGCGATGCCCCAACCGGTTTAATAGCGCTAACCGGTGCCAGAATCATCACCATGAAGGGCGATGAGGTGATAGAAAACGGTGCCATTCTAATAGAAAACAACAAGATTGTATCCATAGGAAAAAACCTTCCTATCCCCGCAAACACCAGGATTATTGATGTAACCGGAAAAACGATTATGCCAGGCATGATAGATGTACACGCGCATTTACGTACCAGCCCGGATGGCATTAGTCCGCAACAGGACTGGTCGTACCTGGCCAACCTGGCTTTTGGCGTAACCACTGCACACGATCCTTCCAGCAATACCGAAATGGTGTTCAGCCAGTCGGAAATGATTAAAACAGGACGCTTAGTTGGACCACGTTTATATTCAACCGGTTCTATTTTATATGGTGCCGATGGAGATTTTAAAGTAGTGATCAACAGTCTGGATGACGCCCTATCCAACCTCAGAAGGCTAAAAGCAGTAGGTGCCTTTTCGGTAAAATCTTATAACCAGCCCCGTCGCGATCAGCGTCAGCAAATTTTAGAAGCTGCCCGACAGTTAAAAATGATGGTGGTTCCAGAGGGAGGCTCTACTTTTTTCACCAATATGAATATGGTGGCCGATGGGCATACCGGCATAGAGCATAGCATCCCGGTTGCGCCGGTATACAAAGACATTACCAGTTTCTGGAATAAAACCGAAGTGGCCTATACCCCTACCTTGATTGTAAGCTACGGCAGCCAATGGGGCGAAAATTACTGGTACGACCGCACCAACGTATGGGAAAATGAGCGCCTGATGGCCTTTACCCCCCGCTCGATTATTGATCCGCGTGCCCGCAGACGGACAACTTCAGAATATGGCGATTACGGTCATATTGAGGTAGCCAAAGCAGCCAAACAAATTGCCGAAGGAGGCACAAAAGTAAACCTGGGTGCCCATGGGCAAATACAGGGCCTGGGCGCACATTGGGAACTATGGATGCTGGCCCAGGGCGGCATGACGCCTTTGCAGGCCATCCGTTGCGCCACAGTAAACGGCGCCGCTTACCTGGGCATGAGTAAAGAAATTGGCTCGCTGGAAGTTGGCAAACTGGCCGATCTGATTGTAATGGACGCAAACCCGCTGGATGACATCAGAAATTCGGAAAAAATCAAATATGTGATGATCAATGGCCGTATTTACGACAGCCTATCGATGAATGAAATAGGCAGTCGCGAAAAATTACGCGGTAAGCTATGGTTTGAAACCGGAAAAGGAATGGTGTATACTTTCCCTACCGGAGTTTCAGAAACCTGGACTTTTACCACACCTAACTGCGAATAATTTTATTTGCACAGGATATCACTAAATGTTTAATAAGGCCCTCCAAAAGGGTACGATCGTCAGCTCGAACGAAGAGAGAACCGAGCTTGCGGGCTCAACGGGACAAAAAGCAATAGATGCTTCAAGTTAGACCTCTTGCTTAAGCACCCTTCAAAAGATCTCTCGTCGCTACGCTTCCCTCAAGATGACGGCAAGTTCGACACAAACTTGCCTTTTCGGACAGACTTTTGTATTTCCTTATAAGAAAAAAAGAAAAAATTTAAAAGTAACAGGGAGATAACAGGGAGGTAACAGGGGGATAACAGGGACGTAGTAGGGGCAAATCCCTGTATAATCCGGGTTACACCCCTTTCATATTACTATTATTTTATAATTACAAATCAATACAAGCCAACCTTGTCTTTAATCCTATCCGAATTAAGAAACCAAAGTATCTCGTTAAGAAATCAGTATTTAGCTTGTTTTTGACCTGATGCGGGCTGACTACAACTGCTGTGCAATGACAAATCCGCTGGCCCAGGCCCATTGAAAATTATAACCACCCAGCCAGCCGGTCACATCTACACATTCGCCACCAAAATACAAACCCGGGATGGTTTTACATTCCAGCGTTTTGGACGACAGTTCATTCGTATCAATTCCACCACGCATTACCTCAGCCTTATCATAGCCCTTATCGCCGGCCGGCTTCACCTTGAAAAAGTGAATGGTTTGCTCAATCTGTTCAATTTCAATTCGGGTTAAAGCAGCCACCTGCTTATCTACAGGCAGGTATTTGGCCATAGCTTCGGTAAATTTACGCGTATAAAGACGGTTGAACAAGGTCGACAGCAATAGCTTACCGTTTTGCTTCCGCTCATTTTCTATCAACGTGGTAATATTTTGGTTCGGCAGCAGGTCCACATTAAACACCTCACCCCTTCTCCAGTAAGACGAAATCTGTAAAATTGCCGGGCCGCTCAATCCCCAATGGGTAAACAATATGTTCTCTTCAAATGTGATTTTGTCGTTACTTACTCTGCAAAACACACTGTTGCCTGAAAGCTGGGCGTACCATTCTTCGTCTTTTCCAGTAATGGTAAGCGGCACCAATGCCGGCGCCGTTTCTATAATTCCAAGTCCCTGTTTACGGGCAAAACGTAGCGCAAAATCTGTAGCCCCCATTTTTGGGATGGGCAGGCCACCACTGGCAATCACTAGTTTGGGTGCTTTTAATGTCCTGATTTTTCCTGCTTTATCATACTGTACACTAAAACCGTCGGTCAGTATATCCACCGTATTTACCGTTGCATCGCAAATCAGTTGTTGCCCAAAATCGTCGCAGATGCTGGTAAATACATTGACAATATCTTTTGCATTATTCCCCTCCGGAAACAATTGTCCAAGGGTTTTCTCTTTTCCATAAATACCATAAGTTTCAAAAAAACTGATGGTGTCGGCCACGGTCCATTGATTAAAAGCCGACTTTACAAAATGCTTATTGGCCGAAATGAACTGTTCATCAGTAGCAAACATATTGGTATAGTTGCACCTGCCACCTCCGGATATCAGTATTTTGGCTCCTGCTTGTACATTCTTTTCCAGCAATATAACTCTTTTGCCAAGGTAACCGGCCTGCACTGCACACATCAATCCACAAGCTCCGGCACCAATAATTATAGCATCTGCATCCATCAATCCGTTTATATTGTTATTTTTGTGCAAAATAAGCATAACTTTTTCATATAGATATGGCAAAACAAATAAGTGATTTAAAATTGGGGATATTGGGTGGTGGACAACTGGGCAGAATGCTCATTCAGGAGGCCATCAATTACAACCTAACCACCCTGGTTTTAGATCCGGATACCGATGCTCCATGTAAACATATTGCAAACTACTTTGAATGTGGCTCCATAACCGATTTTGATACCGTTTATAACTTCGGAAAAAAAGCCGACATCATTACCATCGAAATTGAAAAGGTTAATATAGAAGCTCTGGAGCAACTGGAGAAAGAAGGAAAACAAGTTTACCCACAGTCGAGAGTGATCCGTTTGATCCAGGACAAAGGGGTACAAAAGCAGTTTTTTAAAGAAAACAACATCCCTACTGCGGCCTTTCAATTGGTCAATTCCCGGGCCGACATGCTCAACAGCAATTTTGCCTTTCCTTATATCTTAAAACAACGTAAGGATGGCTACGATGGCAAAGGCGTAATGAAAATAAACGGGGTTGACGATATTGAGCAGGCATTTACGGCACCTTGTCTGATTGAAGAACTGATAGATTTTGAAAAAGAAGTTGCGGTGATTGTTGCCCGGAATCCCAATGGAGATATGAAAACATTTCCAATGGTAGAGATGGAGTTCAATGCGGAGGCCAACCTGGTAGAGTTCTTAATTTCGCCTTCCACTTATCCGGAGGCATTGCAGCATAAGGCAGAGAACATTGCCAAAAACATTGCCTCCTCGCTTAACATAACAGGTTTATTGGCTGTAGAAATGTTTATCACTAAAAATGGCGATCTGCTGGTAAATGAGCTGGCCCCACGCCCGCACAATAGCGGTCACCAGACTATTGAGGGCAATTATGTTTCTCAATTTGCACAGCACCTGCGCGCCATTTTCAATTTGCCACTGGGCGATACCCGTTCCATTACCAATGCGGTAATGATCAATTTACTGGGCGAGAAAAATCATAACGGAGTTGCCCGATATCAGGGATTAGAAAAAATAATGGCCATTGAAGGGGTCTATGTACACCTTTATGGTAAAAAATATACCAAGCCTTTCCGCAAAATGGGTCATGTTACTATCGTAGACCAAAACCGGGAAGGTGCTATACAAAAAGCCAATTATATTAAAAACACACTAAAAGTTATTTCATAAATGAGTACAGCGAGCGTAAAAGCAGGAATTATCATGGGCAGCAAATCAGATCTTCACATTATGCAAGATGCTGCCGATATTTTTAAAGAATTTGGAGTTGAATTTGAAATGACTGTAGTATCGGCACATCGCACACCGGAAAGGATGTTCGACTATGCCAAAAATGCAGCTTCCAGAGGAATAAAAGTAATTATTGCCGGAGCAGGAGGTGCAGCGCATTTGCCTGGAATGGTGGCTTCCATTACAGTGTTACCGGTTATTGGTGTACCTGTAAAGTCCTCAAATTCAATTGATGGTTGGGATTCAATACTGTCTATTCTGCAAATGCCAAATGGTATTCCTGTAGCCACAGTTGCCTTAAATGCTGCAAAAAATGCGGGTTTACTGGCTGTCCAGATCCTGTCGACAGCAGACGCTTCACTGGCCGAAAAAATGCAGGCTTATAAAGATGATTTGCGCAAAAAAGTAGAAGAAAGCGCTGCCGATATGTAACTAATTCAAATTCGGGTCCTGCGGAAAATTGCTGACATGTGCATATTTTGGGCCCAGATTGATGATCACTTCACGCCATAGGTTTTCTTCATTATCGGAGAAAACCACATCTGCATGAAATTCATCGGATACAATCCAGGTATTTTCTTTCATTTCTGTTTTTAGCTGTTCTTTTCCCCAACCCGAATAGCCGATAAAGAACTTGATGTCTTCCTTTTTCAGGCTTTTATTACCAATCATTATTGTTAGGGCTTCAAAATTACCACCCCAGTATATCCCTTTTATCACTTCCTGCCCCCCACTGATCAGCTCTGGGCAGCGGTGTATAAAATGAATGGTATCGGTTTCAACCGGTCCGCCCATAAACACTGGAAAATCAGCTTCAGCTAATTCAGGAATCACATCCTTAAGCAACAAGGTACTGGAATGGTTCAAAATAAAACCTACCGTCCCTTCCTCCTGATGATCGGTAATCAAAATTACAGAACGCTTAAAATTAGGATCCATTAAAAATGGTTCAGAGATGAGCAATCTGCCCAATTGAGGTTGTAATCGGCTTATCATTTTGGAAATTTAGGGATAAATTTGAATAAACTAAAACCTATTTTTGTGCATGGACCGCAATAAAAATAATTTACATGATTTAAGACAGGAATATCGTGCTGCACAACTTTCAGAAAAAGACGTGGAAAGCAATCCTATCCTGCAATTTGGAAAATGGTTTTCGGCAGCCGTAGATGCGCAGCTTTTTGAACCAAATGTGATGACATTGGCTACGGCCGACCGCTTTGGAAAACCCTCGGCACGCATTGTATTGTTAAAGGAGTTTGACGAAAATGGTTTTGTTTTTTACACAAATTACGACAGCAAAAAAGGTCATGACCTGATAGAGAATCCACAGGCTGCCCTGGTATTTTTCTGGGCCGAGCTGGAACGTCAGGTGCGCATTGAAGGTATAGTGAGCAAGGTAGATACCCAAACGTCGGCCGATTATTTCCATTCTCGTCCGGCAGGTAGCCAGATTGGTGCCATGGCTTCGCCACAAAGCAGTGTGCTGGAAAGCCGTGAAGCTTTGGAAGAAAAGGTAGCCAGCCTGACCAAAGCTTATGAAGGAAAAGAAATTCCGCACCCGATACATTGGGGCGGCTACCTGATAGAACCTCAGCATATTGAATTCTGGCAAGGCCGGCCAAGCAGGCTGCACGACAGAATTGTGTACGATTTGGTGGATGGTTCGTGGATTATAAATAGATTAGCGCCTTAAAACTTTCATAAACTCATAAAAAAACTAAATGAAAAACATTGCAGTGATCGGATCTGGCACCATGGGTAACGGAATTGCCCATACGTTTGCCCAATTTGGCTATCAGGTAAATCTGGTTGACATTAGCGACAACGCCCTTTCTAAAGCTTTGAGCACCATTAATAAAAACCTTGACCGTCAGGTGGCCAAGGGTAGCTTATCGGAAGCAGAAAAAGCAGCCACACTCGCCAATATTACGGTACATACCAATATGCAGGAGGGCGTAGCCCAGGCCGACCTGATTGTGGAGGCCGCAACTGAAAACCTGGAACTGAAGCTAAAGATTTTTAAGGATCTGGACACTTTTGCCAAACCTGAAGCCATTCTGGCCAGCAATACCTCCTCTATTTCCATCACCAAAATTGCATCGGTTACCAACCGTGGCGACAAAGTAATCGGTATGCATTTCATGAACCCGGTTCCTGTAATGAAACTGGTTGAGGTAATACGCGGATACGCCAGTAGCGACGAAACCACCACAACGGTAATGGAACTTTCGAAAAAACTGGCTAAAGTGCCCGTTGAAGTAAATGATTATCCTGGCTTTGTAGCCAACAGAATACTGATGCCGATGATTAATGAAGCCATTTATGCGCTTTATGAAAATGTGGCAGGTGTGGAAGAAATTGATACGGTAATGAAACTGGGTATGGCCCATCCTATGGGTCCTTTGCAACTCGCCGATTTTATTGGTCTGGATGTTTGCCTGGCCATATTACGCGTATTGCAGGATGGCTTTGGCAATCCTAAATACGCACCATGCCCTTTATTGGTAAATATGGTTACTGCAGGCAATAAGGGTATCAAATCGGGCGAAGGTTTTTACAACTATGCCAATGGCCCTAAAGAAGCGGTTGTAGCGGCTAAGTTTAGTAGTTAGGTATTAGTAGTTAGTAATTAGATAGTGTGGGCCTTATACAACGAAGAGTATTGGTTAATAGTTAAATAGGGAGCTCCGAATTGCAAACGGAAACGGTACAAGTGAAGGAAATCATATTTTTCAACAGAATACCGATACATAACACATATCTAAATCCTAATATCTAACTATTTACATCTAAATACTAACTGCTATTTAATGGCCTATTCCTATCTAAATACTAACATCTAATTACTAAATACTAACTAGTAAAATCGTATTTTTGAAGACAGTATTAGTATACAAGTCTTATCTAATTACTAAATACTAACTACTAAATACTATTATGAACGAAAATCTTGATCCCTCATCCGAAAACCTGTCGCCAATAGAGCGTGATATTGAAAAAGTATTGCGACCGCAGGCCTTTGATGATTTTACAGGACAGGAGAAGGTGATGGAGAACCTGAAGATCTTTGTGAAAGCGGCTAAATTACGCGGCGAACCACTAGATCATGTTTTACTACATGGCCCTCCGGGATTGGGTAAAACTACCCTGTCCTATATCATTGCCAATGAAATGAGTGTAGGCATAAAGGTAACCTCAGGCCCGGTACTGGATAAACCGGGCGACCTGGCCGGACTACTCACCGGACTGGAAGAAGGCGACATCCTGTTTATTGATGAAATACACCGCTTAAGTCCCTTGGTTGAAGAATACCTGTATTCAGCTATGGAGGACTTTAAAATAGATATTATGCTGGAGAGCGGCCCCAATGCCCGCTCCGTGCAAATCAGCCTAAACCCCTTTACCCTGGTTGGTGCTACCACACGCTCGGGCTTGCTTACTGCGCCTTTAAGGGCAAGGTTTGGTATCAACTCCCGACTCGCTTATTACGACGCCAAGCTACTCACTACCATTATTTTAAGATCGTCAGAAATACTTAAAACGCCCATTACCGACGAAGGGGCTTACGAAATTGCACGCCGTAGCCGTGGTACCCCCCGTATAGCCAATGCGCTATTGCGACGCACCAGAGACTTTGCACAAATTAAAGGGACTGGTGAAATCAATACGGATATTGCCCGCTATGCCTTAAAAGCACTAAATGTAGATGAGCACGGTCTGGACGAAATGGATAACAAAATACTAACCACCATCATTGATAAATTTAAGGGTGGTCCGGTTGGCCTGAAAACCATTGCTACAGCCGTTGGAGAAGATGAAGGTACCATAGAAGAAGTGTACGAGCCTTTTCTGATTCAGGAAGGCTTTTTAATGCGTACCTCACGTGGTCGCGAAGCTACCGAGGCAGCGTACAAACACCTGCAAAGAAACTTCCCCGGGCAAACCGGACGTTTGTTTTAGATTAAGCTGCTTTTTTTAAACATTTAGGCTATTTTTCTGTTCCATATAAGTTAAACAAAGCTTATATATGAACATAGAGACCAGAAAACTGACTTTATCAGATTACAACGATTTAAGGGAATCCATGCAGCAGGCATACCATACCCTTGGACAGATATGGAGTAAAAACAGCATCGAACGCTTACTTAAATTGTTTCCCGAAGGTCAGCTTTGCATTGCGGTAGATGATAAAGTGGTAGCCTGCTCCCTGTCTATCATTGTAGATTATGACGAATATGGTGACAAGCATACGTATAAAAACATTACCGGCGATTATTCCTTCTCTACGCACGATCCGGAAGGTGATGTGTTATATGGAATAGAAATATTTGTCCATCCCGAATACCGCGGTTTGCGATTGGGCCGCCGACTGTATGAAGCGCGTAAAGAACTTTGCGAAAGCTTAAACCTGAAAAGTATTATTGCCGGCGGACGTATTCCCGGCTATCATGAGTTTGCAGATAAGTTAAGTCCGCGCCAATATATCGACAAGGTCAAATCCAAAGAAATCTACGATCCCACCCTAACCTTCCAGCTTTCCAATGATTTTCACGTTAGGAAAGTGCTAAAAAACTACTTACCCGGCGATCATGAATCCAAAGAGTTTGCCACCCTGATTGAATGGAACAACATCTATTACCAGGGTATCGACGCTTCTGCACGTTCGGCAAAAACCATTCGCATAGGCCTGGTGCAATGGCAGATGCGCCTTTTTCCGGATATCGAAGCCTTTTATGAACAGGTAGAGTTTTTTGTAGACGCGGTAAGCGGTTATAAATCGGACTTTATTGTGTTTCCCGAGTTTTTCAACACGCCATTGCTGCACCCTTACAACCATTTGCCCGAAATGGAAGCCATGCGCAAGCTGGCCGAACAAACCGCCGAGATTGTGGAGAGGATACAACAGTACGCCTTGTCGTACAACGTAAATATCATATCGGGCAGCATGCCTATTGTGGAGAACAATAAGCTATACAATGCTACTTACCTATGCCACAGAAGCGGTAAAACAGATGAATACCGAAAAATTCACATTACGCCGAATGAGCAGAAATATTATGGTATGGTAGGCGGTGATAAGATACAGGTGTTTGATACCGATTGCGGCAAAGTGGGTATTTTGATCTGTTATGATGTAGAATTTCCGGAACTGAGCAGGATTTACGCCGATCAGGGAATGCAGATCTTATTTGTACCATTTTTGACAGATACACAAAATGGCTACACCAGGGTAAGGCATTGTGCACAGGCCAGGGCCATCGAAAATGAGTGTTATGTCGCCATTGCCGGCTGCGTAGGTAACTTACCCAAAGTGAACAACATGGACATACAGTTTGCGCAGTCGGCCGTATTTACCCCTTCCGATTTCGCTTTCCCAACCAATGCGGTAAAGGCAGAGACTACACCCAATACCGAAATGATGCTGGTGGTGGATGTTGACCTTCATTTGTTGGATGAAATCCATCATTTCGGCACCGTGAGGATACTAAAAGACCGGCGCAAAGACCTTTATGAAGTCCGCCTACTCAAATAGCCAACTATTTGTATACCAACCAGTAAATCAGCAAAGCAACCACCAATAAAGGGATCAGCCACCTTAAAATTGCCGATGCCCCATTGATGTCCTTTTCATTTACGGCCTGGGGCGATGGTCCCGGGTCGGCCTGGTGATGTGCATAATCATGCTCTATGGGTTTATGCGGTTTATTTGGGTCTTCTACATGCCTTTGAATTGAATCATCGCTATGTTTATGATCTGTATTTTCCATGACTTTAAGTTTTTACTGTTAAATTAACAACAGGTGGGGTTTCAAAAAGTTTCCATTTCAAAGCCTTATCTTTGCAGGGCGATGTTAAACAATGCCTCCAGATATAGTGAAATGATTAAAGCTGAAGCCCTGCGGCTAGGCTTTATGCAATGCGGCATTGCCAAAGCTACTTTTTTAGAAGATGAAGCACCGAAACTGGAAAAATGGTTAAAGAACAACCATCATGGACAGATGGCCTATATGGAAAATCATTTCGATAAAAGGTTAGATCCAAGGCTGTTGGTGGAAGATTCGAAATCTGTGATCTCCCTTACTTTAAACTACTTCCCCGAGGAGAGGCAAACGGATGCAGATGCACCCAAAATTTCCAAATATGCTTATGGGGCCGATTATCATGAGGTGATTAAAAACAAGCTGTTTCAATTGCTTAATTTTATTACCGAAGAAATTGGCGAAGTGGCCGGACGTGCTTTTGTTGACTCAGCGCCGGTATTGGACCGTGCCTGGGCAAAACGTGCGGGCATTGGCTGGATTGGCAAAAACAGCAATCTGATTAATAAAAAGAACGGATCGTTTTTCTTTTTGGCAGAGCTGATTATAGATATGGAACTGGAATACGACCGTCCTTTTGAGACAGACCACTGTGGCACCTGTACCAAATGCATTGATGCCTGCCCTACTGAAGCTATATTGTCACCTTTTGTAATAGATGCGAAAAAGTGCATTTCCTATTTGACCATTGAGCTGAGAGAAGAAATTGATCAGGGTTTTAAAGATAAAATGGACAACTGGATGTTTGGTTGCGACATTTGCCAGGATGTATGTCCCTGGAACAGGTTTGCGACACCGCATAACGAGCCTATGTTTAAGCCCAATGAGCGTTTGCTTGAAATGAAACGGGAAGATTGGCTGGACATTACGGAAGATGTATTCAAAACAATCTTTAAAAATTCGGCAGTTAAGCGCACCAAGTTTAAGGGCCTCACCAGAAATATTGATTTTTTAAAAACCTCCGGGTAATAAAAAGCCCCAAAAGTGTTTGGCTTTCGGGGCAATCAACGGAGTATCGTCGAGATCACATGTATCTTTTACTTTCCAAATTTCAGCTTCAGCTGGTCCAACATATCGTTAGTTAGCTCTTCTGCCGGTTTCTCTTTTTTCACAGGTCTGGCTTGTGGTTTGCCTGCCCCATCCTGTGGCCTTGCTTGCGCCGGTTTTGGCCGGTTGGCATCGCCTTGCTGTTGCTGGCGTTCCTGTTTCAGCAAATCTTTCTTTTTGCTCCAACGGTTCCATATTTCATCCAGCTTTTTCTTGGTATACAAAGGAAAATCACCTTGCTTCATCCAGGCATAATAGCTGGGCTCCATATCAAAAACCTGCTCTACTGTTTTGCCTTTATGTTTTCCAAAGTTAAATGTCTCTTCCTCCTTTTCGTTGTATACCATCCTGCCCGCAAAGTCGACTGGCTTGTTCATATTGGTAAAGACATGAAGGGCATCCACGTCATTTTGTACTGGTCTGGATATATTTCCCTGCTTATCTTCAAAGTCAGCATCCTGATAACGTTCAATCTGGGCCAGCAATACCTCATAGGTAGCTGTGATATCTGCTTCGGCCGAATGGGCATTAATGATATCCTTGCCACAGTAAAACTTATAGGCGGCTCGCAATGTACGTTGCTCCATCTGGTGGAAAATATTTTGTACGTCAACAAATTTTCTGTCTGACATGTCAAAATCAATTCCTGCTCTCAGAAATTCTTCCAGCAATACCGGAATATCAAATCGGTTAGAATTATATCCTGCAAGGTCAGCGTCTCCTATAAATTCGGCCAGCTCCGGCGCCATGCTTTTAAAAGTTGGCGCGGTAGCAATATCTTCATCGTATATTCCGTGAATCAGCGACGAGTGTAAAGGAATAGGCATTTCAGGATTAATCCGAAGCGACTTTATCACTTCAGATCCATCTGGCATGGCCTTTAAAATGGCGATTTCAACAATACGATCGACACCAACATTAACACCAGTGGTTTCAAGATCAAAAAAAGCGAGTGGGCGTTTTAAATTTAATTTCATTTTGTACTTTTTGGTAGCTTTTCAAAAGTCGTAAAAATCATCCATTAATCCTTAACTTATTTGATAACCCATTAATTTATATGATGAATGTTCTTTAATAAACGTGGAGCGATGGCATATCTTGTCTTACAATTCAGTTTTTTTTGCGAACTAACTCAGCAATATAATACCCAACCCTATACCTATGGCCATAATCAGGTACATCAGGATTTCTGTAGTGGCAAACTTCTTATACTTGGTCCAGAAAGAAATATCATTCTTTGGTTTTTTCATTTTATTTGAGTGTACCGGCTTTTACAAAGGCTTTTTGATAGGCCGGAATAGTTAAATCATCCACCACCACGCCACGTGTAGTAGAGGCATGCACAAAAAAGTTATTGTTCAGGTATACACCTACGTGGTCAACGGCTCCACCGCCAAATGAAAAAAAGATCAGATCACCTTCGTTTAGCCTATCCACACTTTTGGTCCTAACTGCATCTGCCTGGTCCCTTGAGCGCCTTGGCAATTCATTTCCGTAAATATCCTTTTGCAATAACAAAGCAAAGCCCGAGCAGTCGACCCCTCTTTTATCCAATCCGCCTAAACGGTACTGCACCCCCGTCCAGTCGTTGATAAACCGGTACAACTGTTTGTTTTTCAAATGCGACATGGCCTCAGTGGCTTTTGCTGCTGAGTTTGGCTTAACTGTATTTTTTCTGGAACTACAGGCCGAAAACACCAGCAAGGCCAGTAACATCAATAAACCAAATCTGCCTGTTAAAGTTCTTTTAAGCATATTACTGTTTAATTAAACGCTGTATTTCGTCCAGTTTCAGCAAAGCTTCAACGGGGGTCAACACATTTACGTCGAGGTTATTGAGCATATCCCTTATTTTTACCAGAATCGGATCATCCACGGCAAACATATGCAGCTGATACGCCTGATTTTGTACTTTTTTAATACTGTCTTTAATACTCTGACCTTCGGTCCGGTCTATTTCCAGTTTCTTTAAAATTTCGTTGGCCCGGTTGATCAGCTTAGGTGGCATCCCCGCCATTTTTGCCACATGGATACCGAAGCTATGCTCGCTTCCTCCGGGAACCAACTTACGCAAAAAGATAACCTTATTACCTACCTCTTTGATAGAAACATTAAAGTTTTTGATGCGGCTCATGGTGGTAGCCAGTTCATTCAATTCGTGATAATGTGTAGCAAAAAGGGTTTTAGGCTTTGCCGTTGGATGCGTATGCAAAAATTCGGCAATGGCCCAGGCTATCGATATCCCATCATAAGTACTCGTACCGCGTCCAATTTCATCCAATAGTATTAAACTGTTGTCGGAAATGTTGTTCAGGATACTGGCCGTCTCGTTCATTTCCACCATGAATGTACTTTCTCCGGATGATAAATTGTCAGATGCCCCAACACGGGTAAAGATTTTATCTACCAGACCAATAGTAGCGGCTTTGGCAGGCACAAAACAGCCCATTTGCCCCATCAATACAATAAGACCGGTTTGTCGTAAAATTGCCGACTTACCCGACATATTGGGACCTGTTATAATGATGATCTGTTGATTCTCATTGTCTAAAAACACATCATTGGTAATGTACTCTTCACCCACAGGCAAGCGTTTTTCGATAACCGGGTGACGGCCTCCCTTTATATCCAGTACTTTCTTTTTATTCAGTTCGGGTTTTACATAATGGTTTTTAACCGCAAGCTGGGCAAAGCAAAGCAATACATCAAGCTGGGCAATTAAATAGGCATTGAGCTGTATGGGTTTTATATAAGTGCTTACCTGGTACATCAGTTCGTTGTATAAACGGACTTCTATCTGCTGTATTTTTTCTTCTGCACCCAGAATCTGCTCCTCATATTCCTTCAATTCAGGTGTGATGTATCGTTCGGCACTTACCAGCGTCTGTTTCCTGATCCAATCGGCAGGCACTTTATCTTTATGGGTATGGGTTACTTCAAGATAATAGCCAAATACGTTGTTGAAAGCCACTTTTAACGAAGGTATTCCGGTAGCAGCGGCCTCTCTTTTTTGTATTTCGACCAGGTAATCCTTTCCGCCAAATGATATTTTCCGCAGGCGGTCCAACTCTTCATCTATTCCATCAGCAATCACATTTCCTTTAATCAGCAATGCCGGAGGATCCTGCTGCAGTTCCCGTTCCAGTTTTTCCCTGATGCTTAAACAAGGGTTCAACTGATCGGCAAGCACAGTAAGGAACGGATTTTTGGCAGCTTCAGCAAGGTTTTTTACTGCTTCAATATGATGCAGAGCTTTTTTCAGCTGACAAAGTTCCCGTGGTCCAACTTTTTGAAGTCCTACTTTAGAAATCAGTCTTTCCAGATCGCCAATCTGCTTGATATGCGTTAGGAACTCCTGTAGGAGTGGATCGTTTTTCACCAGAAAATCAACCATTCCCAGGCGCTCTTCAATTGGTTTCAGCTCCTTTAGGGGCATAATGATCCATTTGTGCAGCAAGCGGGCGCCCATCGGCGTACTGGTTTCGTCCAGTACCTCGAATAGCGTTACGGCATTGTCGTTGGCCGAACTTACCAACTCCAGGTTACGGATGGTAAAGCGGTCCAGCCACATGTATTTGTCTTCTTCCAGGCGGGCTATGGAAGTGATGTGTTTTAAATTGCGGTGTTCTGTTTCGTTAAGGTAGTGCAAAACCACACCTGCTGCTACAACACCTGTTTGCAGACGTTCTACACCAAAGCCTTTTAAAGAGTTAACTTCAAAATGTTTGGTCAGGGTTTCATTGGCATAATCGCTGGTAAAAGCCCAGTCGTCCAGATGAAAGGTATAAAACCTGTCGCCAAAAGTCTCCAGAAATTCCTTTCTTCTGCTCTTCTGGTAAACAACTTCATTCGGCTTAAATCCCTGTAAAAGTTTATCAATATACTCGGCATTACCTTGCGCCACTAAAAATTCTCCGGTAGATATGTCCACAAAAGAAACACCAATTACCGCTTTATCAAAGTACACGGCAGCTAAATAATTGTTGGATTTCTGGTTCAGGATATTGTCGTTATAGGCAACCCCTGGAGTAACCAGTTCTGTTACACCTCTTTTTACAATGGTTTTGGTTGTTTTAGGATCTTCCAGCTGGTCGCATATGGCTACCCTTTGTCCTGCCCTAACCAATTTGGAGAGGTAATTATCTAAGGAATGGTGAGGGAAACCAGCCAACTCCAAAGCACCATTGGGGCCTGTACCCCTTCTGGTTAATACAATTCCTAATATCTGGGCTGTTTTTACGGCATCTTCTCCAAATGTTTCATAAAAATCGCCTACCCTGAATAACAATAATGCGCCCGGATACTTTGCTTTTATAGCATTGTATTGCTGCATTAAGGGGGTTTCTTTAGTATTATCTTTAGCCAAAATGATTGTGTTTACAAAATCGTAAAGATACTATTTGAGGCGTAGGCTTTACGTTTTGTTGAAAATTAAAAAAATGTGAATAGGTTTACAATTTTGTAATGTACGACAAAAACAGGGCTAAGGCCTCACGTTTTTTATCAGTCAGCTCAAAATCAAGCTTGTGCATCAGGTAATCGTCCAGGTCAAAATTGCCTGGTTTGGGCAGCTCTTCCAGCAAGGTTTTGCGGTGCGACAAGCCAAAAGACAAAGCTTCATTAAAATCATTAATAAAAGCCTGCGGAATAGACTTATTGGCTACCCAAGCCGCATACACAAAGGGAAGTCCGGTAAAATTCATCCATTCCTGCCCCATGTCATAGGCGTAAGCATACTCTTCTTTTTTGCCAAAAGTACGGTCCCCAATCAAAACAATAGCATCGGTATCCACTGCCGGGTCTGTGCTATAGTTTACTTCCTGCTTAAAATGAAATTTGAGTAAAACCCTGGCCAGGTTGTTGGACGTACGCGAATGACTGTCGAGCTTTACAGTTTTAATTTGGTTGGCGGGTACCCTGCTAAAAATAAATACGGAGTTGACCGCACCAACCGATCCGATACAGTAATCGGCTACGATATGGGCGTTGGGAACCTGCGGAATGGCAGCTACGGGGATAAGACCGATATCCACCTGGCCGTCAATTAATTTAGCGGCACAATCTGTAGGAATATCTAAACTCAGGTCTATCTGGTCCAGCAGTGCCGAACGTTCAATTCCATAAATAAAGGGTTTGGTATTGGTATAGGAAACGGCAGAAATCTTTATCTTATTCAACAGTAAAGGCTATTTTAAATGGTTGGTATTGTTAAATTCGGTGATGACAAACTCCTCGCCAGTTAATTCAACTTTATATAAGGTTGTATTCTGATGTGGAAATTCGGTCATCTCTGCAATAGGTCTGTTGGTAAGCAGGCACAAAAACAAACGCATTGCCCGGCCATGCATACAAATCAATACCGTTTTCTCATTTTTTGCCTTTTTGATCACCTCAATAGCTTCTTTTTCACGACGTACCACATCATTTGGGCTTTCGCCACCTTCAAAATGCGCATCATAATCGCCCGACTCCCATTTTTCCATCAAACCTTTAAAAGCGCAAATGGCGTTTTCGTCGTTAGGCTTACCCTCCCAAATCCCCCAGGCCAGTTCGTCTAGTCCCGAAAGCTGCTCCCAGGCCACGCCAGCATCTATAAAACCTTTAACTGTTTGATGTGTACGTTTTAATGTTGAGGTGTATACCTTGTCAAAAGGAATATTTTTATACGCTTCATAAAAGGCAGCAGCCTGTGCACGTCCGGTCTCATTCAGGTCGCTGTTAATTCCACGTCCCTGCACAATTCCCTGTTTATTTAAATCTGTTTCACCATGTCTGATGATATATAATTCTTTATCCATCTTAATTGATTACCGGCAACTTATAATACTGGGGTTTTACTTCATTTTCAAAAACAAAATCGGTATAATCTGTAACCACATTATACAGGGTATCTCTTTCTATTGGCTTACGGTTTACCTGCTTAATCAGGGTTACCAGTTCTTGGGTATTCATTGCCGGGTGTTGCTCTTCGGCACCAGCCATAGAATAGATTTTGGTGGTATCGTCCAGTGTTCCATCAATATCATCCACCCCAAAGTTTAAAGAAAGCTGTGCCGTTTGCCGGCTTATCATGGCCCAGTACGCTTTTATATGCTCAAAGTTATCCATATAAATACGGGCGATGGCATAATTTCTCAAATCTTCAATCACCGACACCTCGGGCACATTGTCCATCTGGTTGTTCTGGTTTCTGAATTTAAGTGGAATAAAAGCCTGAAAACCTCCGCTTTTATCTTGTTGCTGGCGCAGCCGCTCCATATGGTCTACGCGGTGCCAAAACTGTTCTATATGACCATAAAGCATGGTTGCATTGGTTTTCATACCCAATTTATGGGCCTGTTCGTGAATATCCAGCCATTGCTCGGCATTACATTTATCGTGCGCAATCTTTTCCCTTACCTCAGGATGAAAAATCTCTGCACCACCACCGGGCATAGAGTCAAGTCCGGCTTCCTGCAAATATTTCATTCCATCGTAATGACTCAATTTGGCCTTTTTAAAGATATAGTAATACTCAACGGGAGTTAATGCTTTGATGTGAAGATCAGGGCGATGTGCTTTTGCTTTTCTAAAAAAATCGCTGTAAAACTCAAGATTTTGTTTGGGAACTACCCCACCGGTAATATGCACCTCTGTAACCGGTTCATTGTCGTATTTTTTTAACACGTCCATCATCCCCTCTACACTCATTTCCCAGCCTTCCTCACGCTGTTTAATTAAACGTGAATAAGAGCAAAATTTGCAGTCGTATACACATACGTTTGTAGGCTCGATGTGGAAATTTCTATTGAAATAGGTATGGTCGCCATGTTTTTTTTCTCTGATGTAATTGGCTAAAACACCCAGGTAAGCAAGTTCGGCATGTTCATAAAGGTAAACACCCTCATCAAAGGTAATTCTTTCCTGATTTTGAACTTTTAAGGCAATGGCTTTTAGCGGGGCCGGTAAATCAGCATCATCTAAAAGCAAAGCAAGTTTTGAAGTCGTATCCATTTATAAGGTATAATGGACAAATTTAACATAAAATCATTAGATACCCCCTCCTTTACGCGAATTAGCTGTCAACCTTATGTAAAAGCAATTTACTGTAAAATGATTGGCAGGATATACAAAACCCTGACCTCCATAATCATACCGGTACAACCTACTTTTATCCTGCAAAAAACTATTATTTGGCTAACTTTGTCAAATGACAATTGAAGAACTAGAAGCCCATTTTTCAGGAATTGAATTACCGCAGTCATTAGAACTATATCCAGGTACAAAAGTAAATGACGTTGCACACTGCATAGACACCCACATCACCCTGCTCAAACTTCACGGCAATGTACGTCCTTTTGAGTGCTTTTACGACCGCCTGATCAAAATCAAAGAAATGATTGAAGCACAATCCAGCACCTAAGATCGCTAAGACTAAAGCAACAATCCAATAACTACAACATACAATTAACGCTCAATCCAACACCTAACAACGCTACGATTAACATGCAATCCAACACCTAACAATGCTACGATTAACATGCAACCCAACACCTAACAATGCTACGATAATAAATTAACTGATAACAAAAAAAGGAACCCGCCAAACAACAGGTTCCTTTTTTCATATTTTGAATACAAAAATTACCTTCTCTGAAAAGACCTAGGAATTTTTGCCTTCTTCAGGCAAAAGGTTCCAGTCTTTGAAGAGAACGGTTATTTTTCCCGTTATTTTTGCGCCTTATTAAAATTCAACACAATATAAGCTGTACCACTACCATATTCAACAGGCGTTTTGATCACCATATTTTCACCATTGGTAGAAGACAACACCATCCTGTATCCTTCGGTTACATTTTTAGGTTTATCTCCCTGGTATATTTTTTTGAACTGAAAAGTGTCCTCTTTTGGACTGGCCGACCAGTAGATGCTTTGCATTTTACCACCACATTCGCTTCCTAGTGTATAACTTCCATTACCACTATTGGTCAATCTCCAGGTACTGCCCACAAAACATTTATACGACGACTCTCCAAACAACGATTTTACAGAGGCTTGAGGTACACCTTCAAAAGTGATGTCATTTAACACCCAGTTGCCCGTTACATTACCTCTTTTAATAGGTTGAGTAGTTGCTGCACCTTTTGGCGAACAGCTTTGCAATACCATTAACGAACTGCATAAAATGGCTGCTATCAGGAATATTCTTTTCATATCTTATTTATTTTACTTTTTAAATACATAAATCTTGCCAAAAGTTCAGCTTAATAATTTTTACCTTTAAACCCATTAGCCCTTTGCTACAATTTTCTTCATTTAAACCCATCATAATGAGAGCAGAAACCTTAGCCATACATGCAGGAAATTTATATGACATCAGCACAAAAGATGTTACACCACCTATAAATTTATCGACAACTTTTTTAAGAAATGAAGAAGGTGGATATTCTGGCGGACATATGTATAGTAGAATCAGCAATCCTAACCGGGCCGCGTTGGAAAAAACACTTGCTGAATTGGAGAAAGGAACTGATGCCGCTGCTTTTTCATCGGGCAATACCGCTGGCATGACTGTTTTTCAAGCCTTAAAACCAGGAAGTCATATTATAGCCCCTGATGATATGTATTGGGGACTGAAAGCACAATTACAAACCATTTTTGCCGACACACTTGAAATTGATTTTGTTGACCTGACCAACCTGGCGCTCATTAAACAGTACATCAAGGCCAATACAGTAATGATTTGGACAGAAACACCATCCAATCCACTATTAAAAATTACAGATCTGAGCGCAATAGCCGAAATCAGCAAATCAAACGGACTGATATTGGTGTGCGACAGCACATTTGCCTCTCCCAGTCTTCAAAACCCGATTACGCATGGTGCCGACATTGTAATGCACTCGTCGACCAAATACATCGGAGGCCATAGCGATGTATTGGGAGGTATACTGGTGACCGCCGAAAAGAGCGCATTCTGGCAAAAAATAAAAAACATACAGCAGGTTGGAGGAGCCGTTCCCTCGCCTTTTGATTGTTTCCTGCTGGTGCGAAGCCTCAAAACAATGGCCTACCGGATGCGAGGACATTGTGAGAATGGTATGGCGCTGGCTTTATACCTACAAAAACATCCTGCTATTGAAACTGTATTTTATCCGGGACTGCCCGAACATCCGGGACATGAGCTAGCCAGGAAGCAGATGACCGGCTTCGGGGGAATGCTATCTATCCTGGTAAAAGGTGGGGCCGATGAGGCCAGGAAAGTTGTAAACAAGGTAAAACTATTTACACAGGCCACCAGTTTAGGTGGTGTAGAGAGTTTAATAGAACATAGGGCATCGGTTGAAGGCCCGGACACCAAAACTCCACAAAATTTAATTCGGATATCTGTGGGACTGGAACATATTGATGACCTAATAGCTGATTTTGAGCAGGCATTTGATGCATAAAGCTCCAATCTTCCCTCAACAAACAAACTTTATTTAATTAAAAATCAATAGATTACGAAATAATCAGAATTTAATTTTGGTTATTTTAACAGTTACCCCTACATTTGAACCATCATTTAGCGAAAGCTAAACAAGTCAACCCTCTTTATTTAAAAGGTTTGATTTATAAAGAAGTGGCGAGAGACAGGCTCATTGACCCACTGGCAACCCTCCCAAAATGGAGAAGGTGCCAATTCCTGACCGACTGGCATGGTGCCTTTTGGAAAGATAAATTGAAACATATGAAAACTATTATCTTCGATCTGAATCATTATTGTTGCCCACAACACGCCATGTGTATGTGCTGCTGCATACAATAATATTTAAATCTTCCTTTTGTATTTCTTGTAATCCATCCGGAAGGCCCTTTATGGGTACGCCATACAACTATCATATGTTCAGGTCCCAAAGCATCAGAACCTATGTCAAAAAAGAAATTAATTCAAACCATATTATAAAAATAATTATATGTCAGCTTCTCATAAATTTGAAACCTTACAAGTACACGCAGGACAGGAAATAGACCCAACAACAGGCTCAAGAGCTGTGCCTATATATCAGACTACTTCTTACGGATTTAAAAATTCAGAACACGGTGCAAACCTTTTTGCACTAAAAGAGTTCGGAAATATTTATACCCGCATTATGAACCCAACTACTGACGTTTTTGAAAAACGGGTAGCGGCCCTGGAAGGTGGTGTAGCTGCCCTTGCGGTGTCGTCGGGACAAGCAGCTCAATTTATTGCCCTAAATAACATTTTAGAGGCCGGCGATAATTTCGTTTCTTCATCACACTTATACGGTGGCACTTACAACCAGTTTAAAGTTGGTTTTAAACGCCTGGGCATTGAAGTTAAATTTGCCAACGGTAATGATCCGGCTGATTTTGAAGCAAAAATAGACGCCAATACCAAAGCCATTTACCTGGAAAGTATTGGTAACCCAGCTTACAGCATCATTGATTTCGAAAAGATATCGGCAATAGCCAATAAACATGATTTGCCATTAATTGTAGACAATACTTTTGGTGCCGCCGGATACCTGTTTAAACCGCTTGAACATGGTGCCCATATTGTAGTACAATCGGCCACTAAATGGATTGGCGGTCATGGAACAAGTATAGGCGGTGTAATTGTAGATGGTGGAAATTACAACTGGGGAAATGGTAAATTCAGTCAGTTTACCGAACCTTCGGAAGGCTATCACGGACTTGTGTTTAATGATGTATTTGGAATTGGAGGCCCTTTTGGTAATATCCAGTTCATCATCCGCGCCCGTGTAGAAGGTTTAAGAGATTTTGGTCCGGCTATTTCTCCTTTTAACTCTTTCCAATTGCTAACCGGACTGGAAACTTTGTCGCTTCGCGTGCAACGTCATGTAGACAATGCCCTGGCCCTGGCTACCTGGCTTGAAAATCATGAGGCTGTGAAAAGCGTAAACTATCCGGGACTGGAAAGTAGCCCTTACCATACCAATGCAAAAAAATATCTGCAAAATGGCTTCGGAGCAGTATTGTCGTTCGAATTGCATGGTGCAAAGGAACAGGCTACTGCATTGGTAGACAGCTTGAAACTAGTCAGTCACCTGGCCAATGTAGGTGATGCAAAAACATTGATTATACAACCGGCAGCAACCACCCACCAACAGCTGAGTGATGCCGAGCAGATTAGTGCCGGTGTAACACCAAATCAGTTAAGGGTGTCGGTGGGTATTGAGCACATTGACGACATCAAGGCTGATTTTGAGCAAGCTTTTGCAGGCTTAAAAAAGTAACCTAACAGATTTTTTATCAGAATATCATAATGAGTACAATTTCCACATATAATTACACAAAAACGTTTAAGCTGGAAAGCGGCAAAAAACTACGTAAGCTTGATATCGCCTATCAAACTTATGGTAAGCTGAATGCCAAAAAGGACAATGTAATTTGGGCATGTCACGCGCTTACTGCCAATTCTGATGTTTTGGATTGGTGGAAAGGTCTGTTTGGAAACAATGCGCTGTTTAATCCCGACGAACATTATATCGTTTGTGCCAATGTATTGGGTTCTCATTATGGCAGTACCAATCCGCTGAGTGTAAATCCGGTAACGGGCCTGCCCTACTACCTTTCCTTTCCTGATTTTACGGTCAGGGACCTGGTTGCAGCGCATCGCCTGCTGGCCGCACATTTAGGTGTTCAGCAAATCAAAGTAATGATAGGTGGATCGCTGGGTGGACAACAAGCTTTGGAATGGGCCATCACCGATCAACACCTTGTTGAAAACCTGATTCTTATAGCAACCAATGCTGTTCACTCGCCCTGGGGCATTGCCTTTAATGAAAGTCAGCGTTTGGCCATTACTGCCGACCGAAGCTTTTACGGGCAAAAACCTGATGGTGGACTAAAAGGCCTGAAAGTAGCCAGAAGCATTGCTTTACTATCTTACAGAACTTACGATGCCTATTCAGCTACTCAGCTGGAAAGTGTGAATGACAAGACAGGTGGCTATCGGGCATCCTCTTATCAAAACTACCAGGGAGAAAAGCTTTGCAAACGTTTTAATGCATACAGTTATTACTATTTAAGTAAAACAATGGACAGTCACAACGTAGGCCGTGGCCGTCAAAGCGTAACTGATGCACTGGCCCTGGTAAAAGCAAACACTCTGGTGATAGGCATTGAAAATGATGTACTTTTCCCTTTATCAGAACAAGAGTTTTTAGCAAAAAACATCTCGGGAGCAGAATTCTATGCATTAAAATCAGCCTATGGTCATGATGGCTTCCTGATAGAAACAGATACGCTAACCAGTGTGATTGGATACTTTTTGAAAGAAAGCACAAATAAGAAAATAATTAAATTACATAAAACAGCATAATAATTAGATGAGCAAGAAACTTAAAATTGGTTTATTTGGATTTGGGGTAGTTGGCCAGGGATTACATGATATTATCCGTGGTCAGGAGTTAAATCTTGAAATCATTAAGATCGCCATTAAAAACCCGGAAAAGAAGCGTACACTGGATGCACATCTTTTTACTACCGACCATGAAGAATTACTCAACAATAGCGAAATCAATACCATTGTAGAATTGATTGATGATGCTGATGTTGCTTTCAATATTGTAAAAAGAGCACTAACCAGCGGAAAAAATGTAGTTTCGGCAAACAAAAAAATGATTGCCACCCATTTGGCCGAACTGGTTGAGCTACAGGAAAAATACGATGCCTCTTTACTTTACGAAGGCTCCGTATGTGGCAGTATCCCGATTATACGTAACCTGGAAGAATATTACGACAACGAATTGCTGCATGGCATTAGTGGCATATTTAATGGCTCATCCAACTATATTCTTTCTAAAATATTTAACGAGAATATGCCTTATGACCAGGCTTTAAAGCAGGCTCAGGATCTTGGTTTTGCAGAAACAAACCCTATTCTTGATGTGGGCGGGTATGACCCTAAGTTTAAACTAGCCATTGCTACAGCACATGCTTACGGCTTGTTTATCAATCCGGATAAGATTTTTAATGTGGGTATCCAAAACCTGTCAGAGAATGATATCCGCTATGCCAGGGAAAAGAATTTTAAAATTAAACTGGTACCTACTGCACGTAAAATAAGCACTAAACAAGTGGTAACTTACGTATTACCTAAGTTTGTGAAGTCGGACGATTTCCTTTTCAATGTTGAAAATGAATACAACGGCGTAACTGTACAGGCTGCTTTTGCTGATAAGCAGTTCTTTTTTGGAAAGGGAGCTGGGGGGCATCCTACCGGAGCAGCTGTGCTGTCGGATATTGCCGCTTTAAGGTACGACTATCGCTATGAATATAAAAAGTACCACCAACATACCGGCTTGGTTCATACCGACAATGTAAATATTGAAGTTTACCTGCGTTATACGCACGAGTATACCTTAGAAAAGCTGCAAATTGAAAATATTGTGGAACGTTTTTCACGTGACGACTACAAATACGTAATCGGAAACGTAAACCTGAAAAATCTATTGGCCAATCGTGATTTGCTGGAGCAAAAAGATGTATTCATTGCCCATACGGGCAAGTATACTTACACAGAACAGCAAATTAAAGCGCTTGCCGAAGAGGGTGTATTATTGAGCTAATTAGTAGTTTTGTTTTGATAACGAAAAGGCCCCAAATCGGGGCCTTTTTTTTAATTTTATATTTCTCTGTTGGTATCCCAGTTTTCCAGGTAATCTGCCACTCTTCGAACAAAAGAGCCACCCAGTGCGCCGTCTACCACCCTGTGGTCATAAGACAGCGAAAGGTACATCATATGTCTGATGGCAATTACATCTCCAAATTCAGTTTCTAATACTGCAGGTTTCTTTTTAATGGCACCCACAGCCAATATGGCAACCTGTGGCTGATTAATAATAGGTGTCCCCATTACATTACCAAAAGAGCCTACATTAGTTAGGGTAAATGTACCATTCTGCGTTTCATCTGGTTTTAATTTCGAATTACGTGCACGTGCTGCCAAGTCATTTACCGATTTGGTTAATCCAACCAGGTTCAGCTGATCTGCATTTTTGATCACCGGAACAATCAGGTTTCCGCTAGGTAAGGCTGCTGCCATACCAATATTGATATCTCTTTTCTTGATGATCTGCGTTCCATTTACAGACACATTGATCATTGGAAAATCTTTGATGGCCTTGCTTACCGCCTCTACAAAAATCGGAGTAAAAGTGATTTTCTCCTGTTCGCGTTTTTCAAAATTCCTTTTTACTTTTTCGCGCCACATCACCATATTAGTCACATCTGCCTCAACAAATGAAGTTACGTGTGGAGAGGTTTGTTTACTCATGATCATGTGATCAGCGATGAGTTTACGCATCCTGTCCATCTCAATAATCTCTTCTGCACCACCTATGCTAGATGCCGCCGGAGCTTTTGCAGGTTGTGCAGGCATTGCTGCAGCAGCTTGCGGGGCCGCCGGTTTAGTCGCTTCAGGCGCCAGCTTTGCGGCTACCGGAACGTTTGTGCCTTGTTTTCTCTGAATGTAATTTAATAAATCATCTTTAGTCAGGCGTCCATCAGATCCGGTTCCGGAAATGCTATCCAGCTCGGTCAATTGAATACCTTCCTGTGCAGCAATATTTTTTACCAAAGGTGAATAGAAACGATCTGAAGTACTTTCGGCAATAAGTTGTTCCATACCGGGTATATCTGCTATCACAGGCTCAGTTACCTTTTCTTCAACAACAACCGGTGCCTGGATCGTTTCTGTACTAATCACAACATCCGCATCTGTCTCGATAATTGCAATTACAGCGCCTACCTGTACAATATCGTCTTCTTTAAATAATTGCTTTACCAGTTTACCTGTTATTGGCGATGGCACTTCAGAATCCACCTTATCAGTTGCAATCTCTAAAACAGTATCATCAACCTCAATCTGATCCCCAGGTTGTTTAACCCATTTTATTATGGTTGCCTCTGCAACGCTCTCCCCCATCTTAGGTAACAATAATTCGTATTGAGCCATTTTTAATTTTATGATTTGTATCAGGTGCAAAAGTAAAGTATTTTGCAGACTTAACCCACATCTTGTTTTAGCTCATTAAAAACCATGGCCAATGCAGCTATCGCCGAGCGCTCTATATTTTGTATTCTACGTCCACTAAAATTAAATAAACGGGCTACTATATGATGTTTATTTGCTACCGCAATCCACACCGTGCCTACAGGTTTATCAACGGAGCCTCCGTCGGGTCCAGCCACACCGGTGACGGCTACAGCATAATCCGTTTTAAAATTATCTCTTGCACCCTCGGCCATTTCTTTTACCGTGGCCTCGCTTACGGCGCCATGAGCATTCAGCGTTTCGGCTTTAACCCCTAGCACAGACATTTTGAGTGCATTGGAATAAGTGACTGCTCCACCGGCAAATACCGATGAAGATCCGGGATGCTGCGTAATTAAATGGGCAATATATCCGCCGGTACAACTTTCGGCAACAGACAGCGTGAGCTGGTTTGTCTCCATCAGATTTAACAAAACTTTCTCCAGTGCTATATCTTCTTCAGCTACCACATATTTCTTTACCTTAGCAACAATCTCCTGCGCATAAACCTCTACCTCTGCTTTAAGTCCGGTTTCATCCTCACCTGTAGCACTTAACCTTAACCTGATCTGACCTAATTTCGGCAAATAGGCCAGCTTGATATGGTCGGGCAACCGGTCTTCAATTTCTTCGATCTCAAGCGCTAAAAAAGATTCTCCGATATTGGCCGTCAATATAGTTTTATGGAAAATAGCCGGTAGTTTAAACGCCTTTTTTAAACGTGGAAGAATCTCTTCCTCCATCAGATACATCATTTCAAAAGGAACGCCCGGCATGGAAACAAATATTTTAGACCGTTCCTCAAACCACATACAAGGTGCAGTGCCATTTTTATTTTTAATCACCAGACAACCGTCGGGCACGTCGGCCTGCTTGCGGTTCATCTCTATCATCGGCTTGTTGAACCGTGTAAAGATGTCGGTAACATGCTCCAGCGTTTCCTGGTCGCGCCTAAATCCCATGTTAAAGTACTTTGCCATAGTAATTTTGGTAATGTCGTCCTTGGTTGGCCCCAAACCTCCCGTAATCAATATGACGTCGGCACGTGTTTCGGCAAGCTTCAAAGCCTCCATAATATGATCAGCATCATCGGAAATAGAAGTAACCTGCTTCACCTTAATGCCGATCAGGTTTAATTCCCTGGCCATCCAGGCCGAATTGGTATCCACAATCTGGCCAATCAGTATTTCATCACCAATGGTTATAATTTCTGCTAACATAAAAACAGGTATTTAGAATTTGGTATAGTATCCTTTTCTTTTGCTCAGTTTCAGATCCTGAAGGATGGAAGCCTTAACTTTGATATCCACCGAATAACTCTGGTAAAAACCAAATGGCACCCAGGTAAAACTCATGTCCCAGCAGTGCAGGTCACGGTATATAGAAAAATTGGTCTGAGAAATTGTTTTACGTTGAAAATCCCAGCCTGAAGTGAAGGTTACCTTCCATTTGGGTGTAATATTGGCATCACCATTAAAGTTGAGGGTATTGGTAACCGTTCCGTTTTGTCCAACCTCGTTGGTATTGTAATTAAAGGTATAAGAAAACGCAAAATTCCATGGAATGTTAAAATCAACAAATGCATTGGGATCGCGGCTCACTTTTGCCAATGCTTCGGCTTGCTCCGGCGTAATTGCGCCCGTATTTTTCTGCTCCTTTAGTTTATCCTGCGCATCGTTTTTCTTTTTCAAAGCTTCGGGGTTTAAACTGTAGTTAAACGAGAAACCGAAATTGGTTAAACGGGGCAGCTTGCCATGTGTCCAGGTGTATTTGTCCACCAGGTAACGTTGTCTTTGACCAGTGCTGGCATTTACAGAATCGGCATACAAGTAAGGGTTTAATGTACCGTAATAATTGATTCCTAACTTATCAGTAAACTGCGAACGGCCACTGAAACTTAAAGTCGACAATTTAAAGCGCTCGGCCAGCAAATTATAGTTTCCGCTGATGCCCAAACCTTGTATAATCGGAATCTTCTTTTCTCCGGTACCTGTGGTATCTTTAGGAGATAAAAATTTGGCTTCCACTGTATTGTCGATAGAGAACCCTATGGATGCATTTCTGCCTTCTCCGGGACCTCCATATGCAGAACCTTCATGAATAGAATATTTAAGCGGTACGCGCTGTCCCTTAAAGTCGGTAGTATAAACCGGATCACCATTCTGATAATACGCATTTTTGTAATTCCCCTTACTGATATCAGAAAAATCTGGTGTATAACTAAAGTTGACACTCGGTGTCATCACATGGCGCAAAGCTTTAAAATTGCCAAAGTTTTTAAATTGGGCAGTGGAGTAGATTTTGGTAGACATACCACCGCTGACAGAGTACTGGCCCGAGCGGTTAAAACCAGGTACCGTATCTATAAAAATCGCATCAGCTGAGCCGGGAACTTTTGCATATGTTTTTCTGATGGTTTGAAAATGCCATCTCTCCAGATAGTTTATGCCCGTATTAAAGTTAAAATACTTTAATACGTTGAAAGACATATTGACTGGAATATTGTGTTGAAAACCACTTCTGAATTTGCTCAGCGCGCCGCGTTTAAACAACAACGAATCGGGTGAGGTGATACTGTTCGTGGCCTGCATGCTATAACCTACGGATATTTTCTGATACCATTTTTGTTCGCCAACACGGTCTTTGGAATCAAAAGGGTTAAACGTGGGTACTGATAATTGTAAATCAGGCAAAGTTAAACTGACGCTTTTGGCCTGGGTTTCCTGCGAGTGCCGTAATGCGGTGGTCAGGTTTATCCCTTTGCCAAAAATACGGCTGTAGGCAATACTTGAAGACAAAGTATTGTTTGCCGTAGCCCGTGGATCGTAGGTACCTCCGGCAGCAGTCTCTCGGTCATAAGCACTGGTACCTGCATTTACACTTGCCGAAAAAGTAGTTCCCGGTTTTGCATTTGGATTTTGCGAGTGACTCCAGTTGATCCTGAAATCTTTACTGGTCCGGTAGTCAGAGGTCCCTTTTGTGCCATACTGATTATAAGCATAATCCAGGTTCACATTTCCATTAAACTTATAACGTTTGGTGTAGTTAGAGGCCACCCTGGCACTGTACGATCCGTAAGAATAAATGGATCCTGTGATTTTTGCATCCCAGTAATCACTTAACCCCAGATAATATCCCCCATCCTGTAAAAAGAAACCCCGCGAATAATCTTCACCGGGTGTGGGCAAAATAATACCTGAACTCTTTTTATTCGGTTTCGGAAAAAAAGCGAAAGGAAGTCCCAGGGGCAGCGGAATATCTTCAATTTTTAAATAAAGCGGCCCCGCAATAATTTGATTTTCGGTTACAATTGCCTTGGTAAAATGGATACCAAAGTGGGGATGCGGCAGGTTACAGGTACTATAAGTTTGCCCTTTACTATGTATCTCGTCGTCGGGTTGCTTTTTGGCTTTTCCACCCGTAAAAAATCCTCCCTCCTGTTCTGTATACACACCCCATATGTTTCCGGCCTTGGTTACCGTATTAAACCTTAGCGAATCGGCCATTGAAGTACTCTGTCCCTCCATTTTAAAAATCGGTCGGCCAATATATTTACCTTTGGCATCCACCGTCCCCCGGGCATAAATAATACTGTTTTTATTGTTATAGGTAATGTAATCCGCATCCAGCTCCAGTCCCTGATATATCACCCTCGCCTTACCATATAAATATACAATGCTACTGTCTTTACTAAAAGACACCGAATCTCTGGCCGTATATTGAATTTTTTCGGAAGCTGTAGTATCCTTAGGATTACTTTTGACATTTCCTTTGGTGCCGATGGTATCTCCTTTTATAGTATTTTTTTTGTCCAGCACACGAGATTTATTTTTTATGGTATCCTTTTTAGTGGTGTCTGTCTGCTGAACAACCTGAAAGGCCGAAAAAGAAGTAAATGCAACAGCATGGTTACTAACAGATGTTAATAAAACAAGCGTTTTAAAAAAAATGATATAGCGTAAAAGTTTCAAATTCGTGTGTGAATGTTATTTTTGCATTAATGTTTAATCCAAAACGTTCAAAATTAATGAAAAATATACCATTGCTTAGGCCAAATGTAATTTTGATTCTATTTATTTCTGCAATCATAAACATTACATCTGGTAATCAAGCATTTACACAGGAATATAAAATAAAAACTATCGTTATTGATGCCGGTCATGGTGGTAAGGATGGATCTACTCATGGCCTGTACTCAACAGAAAAAGATGTGGCGCTAAAAACGGCATTGCATCTTGGCGCGGCTATTGAAGCCAGCATGAAGGATGTTAAAGTAATTTACACCAGGAGCACAGATGTTTTTATCCCTTTGTACGAACGAATTGCCATTGCCAACAATGCCAAAGCGGATTTATTCATCTCTATTCATTGCAATGATATGCCGGTACACCGGTCTACCATTGTTACCGGCTATAAAAAAGGCAAACACGGCAAAAAAATTCCAATTACCGAAACAGTAAGCCGCAAAAGTACCTCAACCCGGGGCGTCGAAACTTTTGTATCTGGTATGGGTAGAATGAATGAACAAGACGAAGTGATCAAAAGGGAAAATGCGGCGATATTTCTGGAAGACAACTATAAAGAGAACTATGAGGGCTTTGACCCCAATAACCCTGAAAATTACATCATCCTATCGCTGATGAAAAATACTTTCAGAACGCAGAGCTTAAAGCTGGCCAAATTGGTTCAGGACCAGTACATCAGGGTTGGTCGTATTGACAGAGGTGTTCAGGAAAAAAGTCTGGCCGTGCTGGCCCGGGCCGGAATGCCTGCAATTTTAACAGAAATCGGTTTCATCAGCAATCCTGATGAGGAAAATTATATGAACTCTGAAGCAGGGCAAAATGAAATTACGGAATGCTTATTGAAAGCTATTCAGAATTACAGGAAAGGTATTGAAGGTTAACGACTCTATACCAATCAGTTAAACAAAGATTAAAGACAGATGAGATTAAAAAAAGTTGTATTCCTATTTGCCCTTTCACTATTTTCAAGTACGCAGGTTGCTTTTTCTCAGGGATATAAAGTTAAAACCATTGTTATTGACGCCGGACATGGCGGACCAAAATCGGGCGCTGCCGGGAGTTATTCACTGGAAAAGAATGTGGCGTTAAAAGTGGCCTTAAAACTGGGCAAAAAATTTGAAGAGGAAATGCCCGAAGTAAAAATTCTGTATACCAGAAAAACAGACGTTGACGTGGAGTTTCACAAAAGGGCTGCATTGGCTAATGACAATAAGGCCGACATCTTTATTTCAATACACTGCAACTCTATGCCCGACAGAAGAGTGGTAACCGGCTATACCACAAAAAAGGGCAAGCGGGTAGCCAAATATGGTTATGTAAAAAATACTTCTACCAGTGGCACCGAAACCTTTGTGGCCGGATCGCACCGCCTGGACGAGCAGGATGCCGCCATTCGGGAGAATGCGGATATTAAGCTGGAGAAAAACTACAAGCAAAATTATGACGGTTATGATCCAAATGACCCCGAAACATTTATTATATTATCTTTGTTCAAAAATACATTTAGAGACAAAAGTTTAAAACTGGCCAGGTTAATTCAAAATGCCTATACAGAAGATAGCAGAAGGGTAAATAGAGGTGTGAAAGAGCAAGGACTGTTGATTTTGCAAAGATGCGGAATGCCTGCTGTACTGACGGAAATAGGATTCATTTCTAACCCAAATGAAGAAGATTATATGAACTCAGCAAGTGGACAAGACGAAATTGTAAATTCGATTTTTAAGGCTGTAAAAACGTATAAAAAAGAAACTGAGATAAATTAAAAAAACATCATACCGAATGAAGATCGCAAACGAAACCAAAGTAGGCATATTGGCAGCCTTTTCTATCGCCTTATTAATCATAGGTTATAACTTCTTAAAAGGTAATGCCATTTTTTCTAATGAGACAGTGCTGTACGCCAGGTATTCACATGTGGATGGTTTGCAGGTGTCTAAACCGGTTTTGATTAACGGTTTTCAAATCGGGCGTGTCGATAAATTAGAACTTCAATCGGACGGTACCATTTTGGCTACCTTAAAAATTAAGGGAAGGTATGAAATCCCAAAAAACAGTATTGCGAAACTGGAGGGAACAGATTTATTGGGTAGCAAGGCAATTATAATGGCATTGGGGACAGGTACGGATTATGCCCAGGATGGAGATACCCTGAATGCCAATGTAGCAAAAGGACTACTGGAAACAGTGCAGCCCGTTCAGAAAAAAGCAGAATTGATTATTGCCAAAATGGACTCTATCCTGACCAGCGTTAATTCAATTCTGAATCCTAACTTCCAAAAAAATGTGGATAAAAGCTTCAACAGCATTGCTTCTACCCTTTCTTCTTTAGAAGCTACCTCTAAAAAAGTAGATAACCTGGTAGGAACAGAAGGATCAAGGATATCTGGAATTTTGGCCAATGTAGAAGCCATTACCGGAAATCTGAAAAAGAACAACGAAAAGATCAATGAGATTTTAGCTAATGTGCATAGCATTACCGATCAGGTTGCTGCCGCTAACTTTAAGCAAACCATCGATAATGCAAATAAAGCCATGGCCGACCTGCAAGGTATTGTTACTAAGATTAACAATGGGCAAGGTTCTTTAGGAATGTTGGTAAACGATACCAAGATGTATGACAACCTAACCAATGCTTCAAAAAATCTGGATAACCTGATGATTGACCTGAAGCAGAATCCTAAACGTTATGTTCACTTCTCGGTATTTGGTGGCGGCAAAAAAGATAAATAGGTTTAATTGAGCAAATCGCATAAAAGAAAAAAGCTTCAGCAATCACTGAAGCTTTTTTCTTTTATTATAATAGGTTATATCCTTTAAATGGTATAAGTTACACCTTCCAGAGCCAGCTCTGTGTGTTCAAATTCCGATCGTGCTTCATCCAGCAAAGGTTGCAGAGCTTTGTAGCGCGAAGAAAAATGACCGATAAGTAATTTAACGGCACCAGTGGTTTTGGCCACTTGTGCCGCCTGTAATGCAGTAGTATGATGGGTTTGGTTGGCCCGCTCTAACATATCGTGCAAAAAAGTAGCCTCATGGTACAAAGTATCGCAGCCCTGTATGCTACCCAGATAACCTTCATCAAACAAAGTATCGGAACAATAGGCATATTTCCTGGGCCGTTCCGAATCTGTGGTATAGTCAGCATTCAGCAACACACTCCCATCCGGAAGATCCAGATCTACTCCTCTTTTCAACAAAGAATAATATTCAACAGGGATATTTTCGGCCTCCAGTTTGTCGATAATCAATTTACGCAGCCTTTTCTTCTGTATAAATTTAAAACCTGTACAAGGGATCCTATGGTTTAAAATGATGGTTTCAACAGTCAGGTCGGCATTTTCAAAAATCTGCACCGGCGTATCCGCCTGGACGGCCACAAACTCTATTGGGTACCTGATTACGGTTTCCGAGTGTTTAAACTGTAGTTCCAGAATTTCGGCCAATGCCCCCGGCGCAAATATGTGCATGGGTTTGATCCTTCCGTTTAAATGTAAACTGGAAAGCAATCCGATCAAGCCAAAGTAATGGTCACCATGTAAATGACTGATAAAAATATAGTCTATTTTATTTGCTTTAAAACCATATCTGTTCAATTGTTGTTGCGTACCCTCGCCGCAATCAATCAAATAGAACTTTTCGTTACAGTTTAGGAGCTGAGCGCTTGGATTCCTATTGTATACAGGGGTTGCAGAGCTACTGCCTAAAATGGTAACCTCAAACTTCATTAACCTTTATCTACGCTCCCCAGCAGTTCTTTTTCTATTTCTTCCATAAAGATCAGATCTGTTGCTTCATCAACTTTGGAAACGATAGTGAGCGATTGGTCAAGATTTGAGATTTCTAAAATCTTGGCTACATTAGCATTCACACCGGTCACAATAAATAGTCCATTGGCCTTTTTACACAAACGGTCGCCAAAAAGCAAACTGCTCAGGTCTTGTGAGTCATCACATTGTTTTACGGAAGAAAGGTCTAACACAATATTGCAGTACCCCTCTGTGTTCAATAAAATGAACTCAGATTTCAACTTCGGTGTATTGTCGTTTGTCAACTTCGATTCGTTGAGTTTTAAAACAACATACTTTTCATGCTTATCTACTGAAAATTTCATGATATTGATAATTTAGTCTGATACGAAAGTAATTAATTTTATCCGGAAATAAGTGGCTGTTTAAAACTTAAAGCACGCTGGCCAAAAATCCGTTCACATTTTGCTCAATACGGGCTACCACATTTGCCTGTTCATTCTTCACGAATTTATCCCCTGTGATCTGCTCATAAAGCTCAATATAGCGATCTGATATTGAATTTACGATATCAGGTGTCATTTCAGGCACTACCTGACCATCTTTTCCCTGAAAACCATTTTCAATTAACCATTTGCGGACAAACTCTTTAGACAGTTGTTTCTGAGGCTCAGTATTCGCCTGCCGCGCTGTATATCCTTCGGCATAAAAATAACGGGAAGAGTCGGGTGTATGAATCTCATCGATTAAGAAAATCTCTTCACCAACCTTACCAAATTCATATTTGGTATCCACCAGGATCAATCCTCTTTCGGCAGCCATTTCAGTGCCACGTTGATATAAGGCATAGGTATATTTTTCAAGTTGGGTATAGTCGGCCAGCGAAACAATGCCTTTGGCCAAAATATCTTCTCTTGAGATGTCCTCGTCATGCCCTACAGCCGCTTTGGTAGTCGGTGTAATGATAGGCTGAGGCAATTTGTCATTTTCTTTTAAGCCTTCGGGCAAGGCAACACCGCATACACTGCGTTTACCTGCACTATACTCTCTCCAGGCGTGTCCGGCAAGATACCCTCTTACCACCATTTCTACTTTAAAAGGCTCACAAATACGGCCAATTGTCACCATTTCATCAGGCACACTGATTACCCAGTTGGGAACAATATCCTTTGTTGCGTTTAAAAACTTGGCTGCAATCTGATTTAAAACCTGCCCCTTAAATGGTATAGCCTCTGGCAAAACCACATCAAACGCAGATATCCTATCGGTAACCACCATAGCCATAAACTGGTTATCGATGGTATACACATCACGCACTTTTCCTTTATAAAAATTAGTCTGCTTTGGAAAGCTAAAATTTGTTTCTTTAATTGCTGTCATTTTATTTTTTACTGTATATCCCCGTAAGCTTTTAATATTCTTTTTACTAATTTATGCCTTACCACATCTTCCCCGGTCAGATAAATGATTTCAATGCCTGGTATATCGTCCAGAATGCGTAGCGCATTGTGCAGGCCCGACATCTGTTTCTTAGGTAAATCAATCTGTGTTACGTCTCCGGTAACGATAAATTTCGCCGAAGGTCCCATACGGGTAAGGAACATTTTCAACTGCAAATCTGTAGAGTTTTGCGCCTCGTCCAGAATTACAAAACAATTGTCCAGCGTCCTTCCACGCATAAATGCTAATGGGGCAATTTCTATAGTTCTGTTTTCAATATAAGTCTTCAGCTTCTCGGCCGGAATCATATCATCAAGCGCATCATATAAGGGCCGAAGATAAGGATCTACCTTTTCCTTCAAATCGCCGGGAAGAAACCCCAGATTCTCTCCCGCTTCTACTGCAGGTCGGGTCAATATAATTCGCTTGATTTCTTTATTTTTCAAAGCTCTGACAGCAAGTGCAACGGCAGTATAGGTTTTTCCGGTTCCTGCCGGACCAATAGCAAACAGTACATCATTTTTAACCATGCTGTCTACCATCCGGCGTTGGTTGGCCGTTCTGGCTTTCACCATCAAACCATTGGTACCAAAAACGATCACCTCACCGCCTCCGCCGCCAGGTGCTGGTTTTTCCGCGCCGTTTTCGGCCGCTGCCGGCCCCTTCTTCGAGACTAAAATAGATTCCACATCGTTAGGGGTCAGCGAACTGTATTTTTCCAGATGCCCCAGCAACTGGTTATATTTCAATTCAAACCCCTTAAGCTCCTGGTCATCGCCCAGTACCTTAACCTCATTACCTCTTGCTACAACTTTTAATTTTGGAAACGCATTTTTAATCAACTCGTAATGCTCATTATTGGTGCCCCAAAATTGTACCGGATCTACCGATTCTAATGTTAATTTCAGTTCGTTCAAAATATTGTTTTTTAGATAGGAGTGTATATTTTGATATAAAAATTGAATATTTGTACGCGATTTGCCGCTTACGCAAGATTAAGCATAAATATTCAATTTTTAATGGCCATTATTACTTTAACAACAGATTTAGGTTCAAAAGATTTCTATCAGGCTGCCCTTAAGGGTAGTATACTGAGTATCTTGCCTACAGCTACAATTGTTGATGTAACCCATGAAGTGCCATCCTTTAATATTTCTCATGCAGCCTTCGTTTTAAAAAACTGTTATCAGTACTTTCCCAAGGGAACCGTGCATCTCATTGGAATTGATTCTGTATTTAGCGAAAACACCAAATACATTGCCTTAAAACATAAAGATCATTTTTTTGTGGGTGCAGATAATGGAATTTTCTCTCTGTTGTTTGATGAAAAACCTGAGGAGATCGTTGAGTTGAACATTATGCAGGATTTAAAGTATCTGCATTTTCCGTTGGTGGATATTTTTGTTAAAGCGGCAACTCAATTGGCCAAAGGGGCCAAATTAAAGGATATTGGCGTAGCTACCGATAATATCGAAGAAAGAATGCTGCTAAATCCGGTTATCGAACGGGATATTATCCGTGGAAGCGTGATTTATATCGACACCTTTAGTAATGTCATTACCAATATCACTAAAGAACTGTTTACCAAAATTCAGCGCAATAGGGATTTCACCCTTTACTTCCGCAAAAGTGAAACCATTAGCCAGCTAAGCTGGCATTATAATGAAGTGCCTGAAGGAGAAAAACTATGTTTATTCGGCATTAGTAATCACCTCGAAATTGCCATCAATAAAGGCAAGGCCAGCGGTTTGCTGGGCCTGCACCTTAATGATATCATCCGTATCGAGTTTCATCCTTAAACTTTAGCAAATTCACTATCCTTTATGCTGGTACGTCTGGTAAAAATGCATTTCAACCCCGAATTTATTGGTGAGTTTAAAATTACTTTCGAAGCTGTACAGCCAAAAATAGCAGCTTTTAAAGGCTGCAGTGCCGTTCAATTGTTACAGGATCAAAACAATCCCGAAATATTCTTCACCATCAGCCATTGGTTGAATGAGCAGCATTTAAATGCTTACCGCAACTCGGAACTTTTTAAAACCACCTGGGCTGTGGTAAAGCCTAATTTTAAAGTTAAAGCCGAGGCATGGAGTTTGCTTGACATTTAGCAAACCCAAAAACAATGGTTAGAAAAATATTCATTCTTTTATTGACTTGCCTATCTTTTAACGCAATAGCTTTTCAGACGGATACCAGTGCTTATCAAACCCAACGATTAAGAATTAATGCCTTACTGGGACAACGAAGTGCCAAATTTGGGCAATATGAAGAAAGCTTGAATGCACGCACAGGAATTTTTGGTTTTCAAACCAAAAGAGACATTAGAAATTCCAATGAAATATTGAGGCAGATTGTGTTGAATGACAACAACATCTTCAAAGAATTGAAAACTTTAATGGATTATAAGGATCTTGAAGTATCTGCAGTCAAAAATGATGCAAATCAAACCAGCGACAGAATCCAGAATTATAAGCTTGCCATTAAAACGCTACAGGACCAAAAAGAGCAACTCTATAAAGAGACGCTTTCGCTGAAAGTAGATAAAAACCTATCAAACATAGTTATTGCTGTGCTGGTTTTACTTATAGCAGGGCTAATTTGGTTTTTCACAAGAAAAATAAAGCGTTTGACAAACAGAGATCGACAAAGCGTTTTTTAGTTAAAATAGCTCGTTAGCAATCCGACCAAAAACTTAGGTTCAACCCAGGTAGATTTGGGTGGCATTACCCCGCCTGCGTCTGCCACGGCAATTACTTGCGATACGGATGTAGGGTACAATACAAATGCAACAGCAAACAATCCATTGTCTACTTTAGTCTGCAAATCTGCAGTAGGTATTCTTCCCCCTTCAAAAGTAATGCGGGCATCGGTCCTGGGGTCTTTGATATTCAAAACAGGCTCCAATATAAAGTTTTGTAAAATGCTTACATCAAGCAGATCAACAGGATTATTGGCGTCATAAATTTCCGGTTTGGGAAATAGTAAATACCATTGTTGACCAATATACATCCCTATCTGATGCAAAGCCTCAGGTTTTACCGGTACTGCCGATTTTTGAATCTGAAAGGAAGTTCCAAGAGCGGCAATAAAATCTGTCTCCGTCAGGCCTCCAAGGTCTCTCACCAACCGGTTAAATTCCAATACTTTCACCTCATCGGTATTCATATATACCGTGGTAAAGTAATTGTATAATTCTGTTCCCTGATGTTTTGCTCCGTTTAATTTTTTCTTATGAAGTCCCATTTTCGCCATGGAAGCTGCGCGATGGTGCCCGTCGGCAATGTAAACTACCGGCATTTGCGCAAAGGAGCCTACAATCGCTGTCAAGTCGGAATGATCTGTGACAGCCCAAACCCTATGTTCTGTACCATCGGCAAAGGTAAAATCAAGATCGGGTCGTAGTTGCAGGTACCGCTTTGTAATCGTTTCAATAACCTGATCAGGATGATAAGTCACCAAAACAGGATTAGCATCCAGTCCGGTTTGCTGCAGGTAATCGGCCAATAGCTTTTCCCTACGTTCTACAGTTGATTCGTGTTTTTTTATCCGCCCTTCCAGATAATCATTGATATGTGTCAATGTCCATATGCCGGTTTGGATCAAATCGTCATGTTGTACCTGATAAATATAAAGGGCAGGCTCGCCTTGCTGAATTAAATATTTGTGGTCAATGAATCCTTCCAGGTTTTCGCTTATTTTTTTAAAAATCAGCTCCTGTCTTGTGCCCCGCAGATATGGATTATCCAATTCAGGGTCAATCAAATGAAGAAAACTACAGGCATTTTCAGACGCAATTAACCGCGCCTCACCCGTACTGTAATTTTCAAGCGGACGCGTTACCACCAGCGACTGAAGGTGAACAGCAGGTTTAAGCGCACAGAATGGCTTAATTGTAGGCATATATTTGGTTATTAACTAAAAAAGCTTATCAAAGTTACTGCCGTCATCCTGAATTTATTTCAGGATGACGATAGTCCAATCAGCATAACGGCAGTAACCAGTGAAAAATTCTCTTTAAAATTTTTATTTATTAAAGTGCTCAATAATTAATGAGGCCAGTTCAACGCCAATACGTTCCTGGGCTTCATTGGTTGCAGCACCTATATGAGGTGTTAATGAAATCTTGGCATGTTGCAAAATTGCAGCATCAGGTGTAGGTTCGTTGTCAAACACGTCCAAACCTGCAAAAGCAACCTTTCCACTGTCCAAAGCTGCAATTAAGGCCGCCTCGTCAATAGTTCCACCTCTTGAGCAGTTCACCACACCAACACCCTGTTTCATTTTAGCAAACTCTTCTGCACCTAAAATAGGTTTATCTGCAAAAGGTGTATGTAAGCTGATGAAATCACTGTTTGCAATAACCTCATCCAATGATACTGTCTTGAATGGAATCTCTACTGATACACCACCTTGAAAAGTCAAAGGCAAAGTACCTTCAGCCGGGTAAAGATCATAAGCCAATACATTCATTCCCAATCTAAGGGCAACCTTGGCAGTCTCACGGCCAATACGACCAAATCCAATAATACCCATGGTTTTGCCTTGCAGCTCAACACCGCCTGCATATGCTTTTTTCAGCGCATTAAATTTAGTTGCACCTTCAACAGGCATCTTTCTATTGGAATCCTGTAAAAAACGGATACCGGTAAACAGATGCGCAAACACAAGTTCGGCAACCGACAATGAAGATGCTGCTGGTGTATTTACTACTGCAATACCTTTACTGCGGGCATATTCTACATCAATATTGTCCATTCCTACTCCACCGCGGCCAATCAATTTCAGGTTAGGCACCTGATCTATCAAATCTTTACGCAGTTTGGTTGCACTTCTAACAGTGATACCATCGTAGTTTTTCAAAGCTTCAACCAGTTGATCCTGAGGAACGGTTTCTGTATCTACTACAAAACCGGCCTCTTCTAATAATTTTTTACCGATAGGATCGATCCCATCGTTTGCAAGTATCTTAGTCATTAATTTGTTTTATTTGTGGTTCTCTTCAAAAGTTTGCATTAATTCGATCAAAGCATGTACACTGGTAATAGGCAGTGCATTGTACATAGATGCCCTGAAACCACCTACGCTTCTGTGTCCTTTGATACCTTCAATACCATTTTCTTCAGCAAATTTCAGGAATGGTTTCTCCAGCTCAGGATTGTTCATCACAAAGCAAACATTCATTCTTGAACGGTCCTCCACAGCACAGGTACCTTTAAACAAAGGATTCCTGTCAATCTCTGCATATAAGGCATTCGCTTTGGCGATATTCTCTTTTTCAATTTCAGCTACCCCACCTTTAGATTTTAACCATCTCAGGTTCAGCATGGCCACATAAATAGAAAATACCGGAGGTGTGTTGTACATCGATCCACCTTCAATATGAACTTTATAATCCAGCATAGAAGGAATTCCTCTACCTGATTTGCCCAGGATCTCATCTTTTACAATAGCAATGGTTAAACCAGCCGGACCAATATTTTTTTGTGCGCCTGCATAAATCAGGTCATATTTAGAAACATCAACTACCCTGCTCATAATGTCTGACGACATGTCGCAAACCACAGGAACCTTAGTCTCAGGTAAACTGAACATTTCAGTTCCGTAAATGGTATTGTTTGATGTGCAATGGAAATAAGCGCTGTCTTCAGGGATGCTGTAATCTTTAGGAATGAAGGTAAAATTCTCCGCTTTTGAAGAAGCAACAATGTTAGCAGTTCCAAAGTGTTTCACTTCTTTAATGGCTTTATTTGCCCAAACTCCTGTTTCCAGATAAGCCGCTGTACCACCCTGAGGCAACAGGTTCATAGGAACCATCGAAAACTGCAAACTGGCGCCGCCTTGTAACAGTACAACCGAATATCCCGATGGTACGTTCATTAATTCTTTAACCAATCTTACGGTCTCGTCTACTACCGCTTCAAATTCAGCAGTACGGTGAGAGATTTCCAGGATGGATAAACCGTCTTTAAAATCTAATACCGCCTGTGATGCTTGTTTAAATACTTCTTGAGGTAAAATACATGGGCCTGCGCCGAAATTGTGTCTCATTTTTTATAGTAGTTTTATTGCTTGTAAATGTAACAGTTTTATGTCGTTTATCATTTCGATTTTTTAAACTTGATGACCAATTTGACATTAATTCTTCTGCCCGTAAGGTAGTTAGGCACAGCATATTGTACGTCATCTGAATCTCTTAACCACAAATAAGAAACTGTGTTATTGATATTCAACAAATTAAATACTTCAACACTTGCGGTAAACGAACTAAAATATTTCTCTAAAAAACCTGATTTTTTTACACTAAAATCATCTAAAAAATCTTTAGAGAAACCAATATCTACCCTTTTATAGGCCGGAATATGAAAATCATCAGTATATCGCTGCACAAGCGGAGCACCCAAAGGCAATTTTGATCCATAAAGCAAACTCAAATGCACCTTATACGTTGGACTATTCAATAAGCGATCCTGAAAATACGCAGAAAAGTTCACACGTTGATCTGTAGGCCTTTTTAAATAGCCATAATTATCATTTTTTATATCCTGAGCAGATTTCATCAAAGAAATTCTAAAATAAGACAATAAATCTTTCACAAATTCGCCACCAATATTAAAATCAGCCCCGTAAGTATAGCCCACAGCCTGTTCTTTGGCCAGATATTTCACCCTCACATTGTCCATCATGTACGGAATTAACCTATCCTGATATTTAAAATACACTTCAGAGGTAAATTTCAACCGGGTTCCCAGTCCATCAAAGGCATAATCCAGTCCAACGGAGGTATTGTACGAACGTTGTGCCTTTTGCGCTAAATTTAATTGTCCGTTAAAATCCCTGATACTTCTGTAATCAGGCGCCTGCTGGTATACCCCGGCAGTAAAACGAAAAATTCTGTTGTTACTGGAAGGACGGTAAGCAAGCAACAGCCTGGGGCTTAACAAAAACTCGTTACTCAGGTCATTATACGCACCCCTCACCCCCAGCTGCAAATCGGTATGGGCCGACAACCGGTAGCTATCCTGCACATATGCGGTATAGTACCGAACGGCCAGTTTATTTTGTACAGCAATGTTATTGTCCTGATAAAAATTATCCTGATCAGGCCTGAGATTTCCGCTTGGCAGAATCTCATAATACTCATTTAGATTATCGTGATAGCTTTTGTGGTCCAATTTTATTCCCCAGGAGAAAGTATGATTCTGAAAGGTTTGATCGGCCTTCAGCTCAGTACTAAAAGTTTGTGAAGCAAGTGCATTTTTTGCAAAACTGGTATATACTCCTATTCCCTGGCTTCCTACCCCAACTAAGTCTCCACTGCCAATACCACCTAAAGTTTTATTAAAAATATACTGAGCTTGCAGGTCAATATTTTCTTTCTCATCTGTCCTAAAATAACTACTAATCCATTTCATCACATAATTAGGACGCGGCGCGAATTTAAAAATCAGCGCCCCACCTGCAGTCTGATAGTCATCTTTCTCCTCTCCGGCATAATTCACATTTAAACGCGCCGAAGCGTTCATGGTACCAAACTCTGTTTCTCGACTTTCCGGAATTAGTTTAAACATGCCACTGTTAAAATTGCCCAACAAACTGAAGCTGAACTGATCAGATAAATCACGACTGTAAACCATTTGTACATCGGTAAAACGAGGGGTATAAACACCCTTGCTATCCTGTGTCCCCAATACCCCTGCATTATTTTTATATCTTATTCCGGTCAGCAGATAACTCTTTTTTGCTGAAATTTTCGAATTAAAGGAAAAGCCCATTAAACCCACATTTAAAATGGCTGAACTACTGTCAGGCCTATCGTATTTTACATCCAACACCGACGATAATTTATCCCCATAGCGGGCTTCAAATCCACCGGCTGAAAATCTTGCTGAACTCAAAAGATCAGCATTAATAAAGCTCAACCCCTCCTGCTGGGCATTCCTTACCATTACAGGTCTGCTAATCTCCACATCATTCACATAGATCAGATTCTCGTCAAAACTACCACCACGCACGCTATACTGTGCGCTAAGCTCATTGTTGGTTGATACGCCTGGCAAAGTTTTCAAAATGGCTTCAAAATTTCCCGACACCGAAGGCATATTCCCTGCATCAGTGATATTTATATTGATGCTGTTGCTCAGTTGGTTTTGTTTATTGGTAATGGTCACCTGCTCCAGTTCATTGGGATTGATACTCAACACCGCATCCTGCACAATACGCCCGGCTTTATCCTGCCTGATGTTGATCAAAACCGGATGATAACCTAAAAGTGTATATTTTAAAGTAAAGCTTTTGCGACTGGAATACAGATGGTAAATCCCATGGGCATCGGTTACGGTAGATTGGCTCTGCCCTAATATAGTAACCGTTACCTGCTGCAAGGGTTGTCTTGCTTCATTAGCCACCAATCCCGATATCTTGATCAACGGCTGTGCACTGAGCTCGGTTCCCCAAAATAAGACAGCAAATAATAACAGCCAGGTTCTGAGCATTAATAACGGGTTTTATAATAAAAAAAATTACCCATGCTGCAAAACACCACCGTCAGCCTGTTTTAGCTCTGCAATCATTGCGATAGGTGAAGCTGCAGAAAACACTGCATTTCCGGCAACCAGTACATTGGCTCCTGCCTTGATCAATAAACCTGCATTGTGTATGCCAATTCCACCATCCACTTCAATCAGCAAATCAGGATTCACATCTAAGGTCATTCTTCTCAATTCAGCAATTTTAAGCAACGCGTTTGGAATAAACTGTTGTCCGCCAAAACCAGGATTTACAGACATGATCAGTACCATGTCCAAATCGGCCAGTATATCTTTAAGCAATGCCACCGGTGTGTGCGGATTCAAAGCCACACCAGCCTTGCAACCTGCCGCGTGTATAGCTTGTATAGTACGGTGCAAATGGGTACAAGCTTCATAATGTACCGTAATCATAGTAGCCCCGGCGGCAGCAAAACGTTCTATATACTGATCCGGATTTACAATCATCAGGTGTACATCCAAAGGCTTCTTTGCGTACTTTTTTATGGCTTCCATTACCGGAAACCCGAAAGAAATATTAGGCACAAAAACCCCATCCATCACATCCACATGAAACCAATCGGCTGCACTCGAATTGATCATTTCAATATCGCGCTGTAAGTTTGCAAAATCTGCTGAAAGTACGGAAGGAGCTATAAGATGAGACATTTGATATCTGTTTTTTGATTTACACTTGCAACCTTGCAGTTCAGTAATCCTGATGGTTATGACAGACCACCTAAATCACCTATCGTTTGGCTGAAGGCTTGCTGGTAAATATAAACAATAACCTGTGTAAATAAAAAAGGCCCCGGGATGCGGGGCCTTTATATCTGTTTTAAAAACTAAGCTTTGTTTTCAGCAGCAGCAGCTTCCGGTTTTGGCGGACGAGGCAATAATGCTTTTCTTGAAAGCTTCATTTTACCTTGTTTATCCACATCCAGTAACTTCACTTCTACTTTATCACCTTCTTTGAACACGCCGTCCATCGTTTCTAAACGAGTCCAGTCAATTTCAGAGATGTGTAATAAACCATCTTTACCAGGCATAATCTCAACAAAAGCACCAAATGGCATGATAGATTTTACTTTACCCTGATAAGTAGCGCCGATTTCCGGTTTAGCAGCAATGGCATTGATACGGCCAACAGCAGCATCAATTGAAGCTTTATTATCGGCAAAAATTTCAACGATACCTTTGTTACCCACCTCTTCAATAGAGATTGATGCGCCGGTTTCACGTTGCATTTCCTGAATAATTTTACCACCTGGCCCAATTACAGCACCAATAAATTCTTTATCAATACTTAACGAAACGATACGTGGAGCATGGTCTTTATAGTCCTCACGAGGTGCAGAAATTGTTTTCTTCATCTCATTCAGGATGTGTAAACGAGCTTCTTTAGCCTGGTTTAATGCATTAGTTAACACTTCCCATTTCAAACCGTTGATTTTCAAGTCCATCTGACAAGCTACAATACCTTTTTCGGTACCTGTAACTTTAAAGTCCATATCTCCCAAATGATCTTCATCACCTAAGATATCGGAAAGGATAGCATATTTACCTGATTTCTCATCAGTGATCAACCCCATAGCAATACCCGATACAGGAGCTTTGATTTTAACACCAGCATCCATCAGTGCCAAAGTACCGGCACAAACTGTTGCCATTGATGAAGAACCATTAGACTCCAGAATATCAGAAACGATACGGATGGTATATGGGTTTTCTTCCAATCCTGGCAACACTTTCTTTAATGAACGCATAGCAAGGTTACCGTGACCAATTTCACGACGGCCAGCTCCCCTGTTCGGGCGAACTTCACCAGTAGAGAACCCTGGGAAATTATAGTGTAAAAGGAACTTATTGTATCCATTGATGAAAGCTCCGTCAATCATTTGCTCATCATCTTTAGAACCTAAAGTAACTGTAGTTAATGACTGTGTTTCACCACGTGTAAACACTGCAGACCCGTGGGCTGCAGGCAAATAACCTACTTCACTCCAGATTGGGCGTACTGTACGTACATCACGACCATCTAAACGAATTCCTTCGTCCAGTACCAGGTTACGGATAGCATCATATTGTACATCGTGGAAATATTTTTTGGCCAGGAAACCGGTTACATCATCAATATCTTCGCCTAAAGTAGCGATGAAATCCATTAAGATGGTACCAAACGCATCGCCACGCTCACCTTTGCTTGTATTGCTTTTGGCAACTGCATATACTTTATCATAAGTAGCAGCAAAAACCTGCTCTCTTAATTCAGGGTTGCTATCTTCATGAGAATACTCACGTTTAACGGTTTTACCTACCAGTTCGGCTAATTCTTTTTGTGCCTGAACCTGAATAATGATGGCCTTATGTGCAAATTCAATCGCTTCAACCATTTCGGCTTCAGAAATCTCATCACATTCACCTTCCACCATTACAATATCTCTCTCGGTACCTGCAACAAGGAAATCCATTGTAGCACGTTCCAAATCACTCACGTAAGGGTTAATTACCAATTTGCCGTCAATTTTAGCTACGCGTACTTCAGAAATCGGTCCATTGAAAGGAATATCTGAAACCGCAATCGCAGCAGATGCTGCTAAACCTGCTAAACAGTCGGGCATGATATTTTTATCAGAAGAGATCAAAGTGATCATTACCTGAGTATCTGAGTGATAATCTTCCGGGAACATCGGGCGTAAAGCACGGTCAACCAAACGTGAAATTAAAACTTCATAGTCTGACAGTCTTGCTTCGCGACGAAGAAATCCACCTGGAATACGTCCGGCTGCTGCATACTTTTCCTGGTAATCTACTGATAAAGGTAAAAAATCGACACCTGGTTTAGCGCCAACTGTAGATACTACGGTAGCTAAAAGCATGGTATCACCCATTTTTACAACAACGGAACCATCAGCCTGTTTCGCTAATTTACCTGTTTCAATTTCGATTGTTCTTCCATCGCCCAGATCGAACGATTTTTTTATTACATTCATTTAATAATAATTGTGGTGCATTTTCCTCTTTCGACACACCTTGTTTATATATGTATATTTAATTTTTGCCAAAATTAGCTAAAACCCTTTAAATTTTCAGCTATTAAAGTAAAAAAGCCATTCCCTGAAGAATGGCTTTTTATGATACAATTACGCTTATTTGTTGTCTTTCGACCCCAAAGGTTTAATGATATCCCTAAGTCCTAATGACTTAATGATTGCACGATAACGCTCAATATCTTTTTTGTATAGGTAAGCCAAAATACCACGACGTTTACCTACCAATTTTTGTAGAGCCAACTGGGTAGAAAAATCTTTACGATTTTTCTTTAAGTGCTCTGTTAGGTAAGCAATACGGTATGTAAATAACGCTACCTGACCTTCTGCAGAACCTGTGTTTGTTTCTACTTCGCCGTGTTTTTTAAAAATTTCGGCTTTTACTTCTTTACTTAAATACATTCTTGAATGATACTAAAGTGATTATAAATTAATTAATTGGCTGCAAAGGTAGTGTATATTTTAATAAATACCAAGTATATGGTCAAATGTCATCTGGTTTTAATATCCATCACAACAAGGAGTAATCCTGAAAGTAAATCTTACTTTTGCAACATCATCACATTTAGCCATGGAAAAAAGTCAGTATAGCATATTTGAAAGCGAATTAAAAGTACGTCCTGATGACATCGACATGTTTAATCATGTGCACAACAGCAAGTACTTTGACTATGTGCTGGCTGCACGCTATGATCAAATGGCCGAATTTTACAAAATGCCGATGGAGTCTTTTCTAAAAAGTGGTTTCGGCTGGGTGGTACGTACCGCATTGGTTGACTTTAAACGTCCGCTGGTATTGGGTGATACCATCCTGGTCCGCACAGGTATCCTCACCATCAATGAAAAAGGTTGCCGCGTTCAGTTTGAAATAGCCAACAAACGTACCGGAAAAATTGCTTCAGATGGCTGGTTTGATTATGTGATGATTGATACCACTACAGGAAGAGGCTGCAAAGTAAACGAAGAAATGATTGAGGCTTATAGTATATAAGGTGAGCATTGGTATGACTCCGCGGTGAGTCCGCCATGAGTCCGCCGTGACTCCGCCTTTTTACCAGAAAAAGGCGGAGTCACGGCGGACTCATGATGCACATATGGTGGATGCATTGCAAGCCTCATTTTGACTGTAGATTCAGACCTCATCAAATATTCAACAAAAAATAGTTGACAAAAAGATTTTATTATATATTTGCATACTAACATAACCGCAAAATGATGAGCATCTTTGCAGTCCGTTTAAGGTTCTAAGAACCGAGGGCTCCACCCTTCCAGCAACCAATCAGCTTACAGCATTTCATGCTGATTAACGGTTTATATTTTATTTTTTTCTTTTTTTATGTCAGAACAACAAACAGCTTCCATGGGCAAGCTATCTCAAATATTTACACTTTTAAAACAAGCTTTTAAAGGCGAGGAACTCGATTTTACACAAGGCAGCATGCGCCGGGCCGTACTGCTGTTGGCCATACCCATGATGCTGGAAATGGCCATGGAATCGGTATTTGCACTGGTTGATCTTTATTTCGTAGGCCATTTGCACAACAGTAGTCACGCTATACAAACCGTAGGTTTAACCGAATCGGTGCTCACCATTATCTATTCGCTGGCCATTGGAATGAGCATGGCGGCTACTGCCGTGGTAGCCAGAAGAGTTGGCGAAAAAGATCCTGAAGCCGCCGGAAAGGCAGGTATGCAAGCCATTTTTATTGCATCAGTATTCAACATCATTATTAGTGTGGCAGGTGTATTTTTTGCTACCGACATCTTGTTGCTGATGGGGGCTTCGGCAGAAACCGCCGCGCAAGGCACTCCTTTTATGCGCATCATGATGGGTGGTAGCATCATCATTGTATTGCTGTTCCTCATCAATGGAATATTCAGAGGGGCGGGAAACGCAGCGATAGCGATGAAAAGTTTATGGATTGCCAACATTGCTAACATCATTTTGTGTCCATTGCTGATCAATGGTTTAGGCCCGATCCCTGCATTTGGCTTAACCGGGGCAGCAATGGCTACTTCTATTGGCCGGGGTATTGGTGTAGCTTACCAGTTGTATCATTTATTCAAAGGTAGCGGTGTATTAAAAATCAAGCTTACCTATTTAAAACCACATTGGGAGCAAATCAAGGCATTGTTAAAAATTGCCACTCCAGGGATATTTCAATTCGTAATTGCTTCCTGCAGCTGGATATTTCTGGCACAGCTGGTAGCTACTACCGGGGGCGATCATGGATCGGCTGGTTATCAAACGGCATTGCGGCTGATGATGTTTTTCATGCTACCTGCCTGGGGTATGAGTAATGCGGCGGCCACATTGGTAGGACAAAATCTGGGTGCCAAGCAATTGGAGCGCGCCGAGCAGTCGGTGATCAAGACGGCCAAATACATCATCATATATATGGTACTGGTAATGGCTTTCACCTTTGCCGGGGGCCGGTATTTTATCTCCTTCTTCAGCAACGACCGGTTGATACAGGATGTAGCGCTAAATGCATTACAAATTATGAGTATAGGCTACATCTGCTATGGAATGGGCATGGTGCTGATGAGCACTTTTAACGGGGCTGGTGATACCTGGACGCCAACATGGGTTAATTTTTTCGGATTCTGGTTGTTTCAGATCCCACTGGCCTATCTGTTGGCCAAACAATTTGACTTTGGACCAACAGGTGTATTTATCGCCATTCCGGTAGCAGAAACAGGCATTGCGCTTGCTGCCTACCTCCTGTTTAAAAAGGGAAAATGGAAAACCACTAAGGTTTAGGCATATAGCCTAAACCTGGCGTAAGCCAATGCAACAGGAAAACACGTGAATAACGGTAGTTGAATGGGGCAAATAAAAGTACCCCTACCAGGATAATTCCTGCATAAATCCATAGGTTTTCATAAACCAGGGCAACACCAAGTATATAAGTAGCCACACTGATGGTGATCATTTCGGCCACATTCATGGCATAGCTGATAAACATGGCTACGTAGAAAAAGCCGGGCTCACGTTCGAAGCGCAGGTTACAAACCGGACAAAATTCGTTTGTACCCTGTGCTTTTAAAGCATACATTCTTCCATAAAAAATAGCACCTTCGCGGCATCTCGGACATTTACATCCTGCAACTGCCTGTAATTTTGATATCGGTTTCATCGCTCTTATTTTTATCTGATACAAAGATACGGAACCCCTGATTCCAATTTTATGACATAGATCATGTTTGTATTTTAATGATCTTTCCGCGCTGTAATTTTAGAATTTTCTGATCGGCAAGTTTTTTTACAATGCGGATTACGGTCTCCACCCTTAAACCGCTCATATCAGCCAATTGTTGCCTTGTAATGTCTAATACGGTATCTTTTTCGAGGTTTTTAAACAGGTAACTGATCAATGTTGTAATGCGGTGTTCGGCTTGTTCGTTGGCCAGTTCCTCCAACATCATGGATTTATAAAATAACCGGTTACTCAATGTTTTAATCAATTCCATGCTAAAAGAACGGTCTTCTTCAAATAACTTAAAAAAGTTGTCTTTAGACACCGTAATAATTTCTGCATCCCTGGTTACTATGGTATAAGCCAAATAGGGTTTGTTTACCAGCAAAGCAGGCTCTCCAAAATATTGATTGGCTTTAAAAATGCCTTGTATAAATTCCTTACCATCATCATTGACGGTAACCATCCTTACTTCGCCACTTTTGATGAAGTAAACGGCTTTAGGCTGTGCTCCTGGTTCATAGATAACGGCACCTTTCTTATAAGGAACTGCTTCATAATGATTGCTTAGCAGATATTTTATAAGCATAAGTTTTCAGTTTTTGCGCTGCTCTAAGTTAACCATAGCAATTTAAAAATACCTACTAATAAGTATTTTTAAATCGATTAATATAGAATAACTTTGACGATAAAATTATAAACCCAAAAACTCAATTTATGCAAAAAAACTTTACTAAAAATTCATTATTTCTACTGCTTTGTACCATGATCTGTGCAGTAAACACGGTAAATGCACAGGACGCCACTACAGACGCAGATGGAAAGAACCTGGTGAAATGGAATTTTGCCGCCCTTGCTTTAAAAAACTACTCGTTCCAATACGAGCGCGCCATTGCTAAAAAAATATCGGTAGCAGTTGGTGTGAGGTTTTCGCCAAAGTCTGACCTGCCTTTTAAGTCAAACGTCGAAAAACTGATTGACAACGATGACACCTGGAACAGCATTAAAAATTTTAAAACCAGCAACTTTGCCCTGACTCCTGAAGTAAGATTTTACATGGGACAAGGTGTATTCAGAGGATTTTATATTGCTCCTTTTGTGCGTTATGCAAAGTACAAGATTGAAGGTCCTTACACTTTTGATGTAACTGTTGGAAGTACTACCCAAACAGAGACTATTCCTTTAAGTGGCGACATTACCGGCCTTACCGGCGGTTTGCTTTTTGGTGCACAATGGAAACTGAGCAAACTGGTATACCTTGACTGGTGGATTTTAGGCCCGAACTATGGTACCTCATCGGGAAATATTTCAGGTAAAAAGACTTTGAGTACAGACGAACAAGATGCATTAAGAGATGCCTTGACCGACCTGGACGATCTGCCGTTAATCAAAACCAAATCTACCGTGAACGGAGAAGGTGCAAAGGTAGACTTCGATGGTCCATTTGGTGGTTTGAGAGCTGGCTTAAGCATTGGCTTCCGTTTTTAGGCGTCCGGTGCTTAAAATACATTACTAAAAGAAAAAGCACCCTTTTTAAGGATGCTTTTTCTTTTATACATCAACTACCCTATTGTTTCTCTGATCAATTTGGTGTAGAAATCATTTAATTTCATTCCGGCGGCTTCCACCTGCTGAGGAATAAAGCTGGTTGCTGTTTGTCCGGGAATGGTATTGATTTCGATGAAGTAAAAATCGCCTTCATCTTCAGTAAGGATAAAATCGATACGGACCACGCCACGGCAATTCAACTTTAAGTATACATTTTTAGCAATTTCTTCTACACGGGCACGGGTTTCTAACCGGATAGGTGCAGGTGTAGTTTCGGTGGCGACACCTGGGGTATATTTGGCTTCGAAATCAAAAAACTCCTTAGCGGTTTCTACTTCTGTAACCGGCAATACAGTAACTTTTCCATCTAGTTTTACCACGCCAACGGTAAATTCCCTTCCTGAGATAAACTCTTCAATTAATACCTGACTATCTTCTTTAAAAGCTTTGTCGATGGCTGTTTGCAAGTCATTTGCATGGTTAACTTTGGTCATGCCAATACTACTACCCCCATTATTTGGTTTAACAAAATATGGCGTTTTAAGCTCAGTTTTCAGTTTCGCGATATCATACTCACCAGTATCAAAAATCTGCGCCGATTTGGCGATGTGCAGACCTTCAATTCCATTTACAATCGCTTTGGTGTAGCCTTTATTCATGGTTACGGCCGAGGTAAGGGCATCGCAGGTGGTATACGGCAAGCCAAGCATATCGAAATATCCTTGCAGTTTGCCGTCTTCACCTGGCGCACCATGTATGGCTATAAACACACCGTCAAAAGTTATTTTTTTCCCTTTCAGATTCAAAGAAAAATCATTCCTATCGACTTCAATTTTTACCGAATCGGCAGGTTCATAAAACCAACCTTGCTGGGTAAGCATAATTTTATATACTTCAAACTTACTGGCGTCCAGATTCTGAGCGATTGTTGCTGCACTTTTAACCGAAACTACCCACTCTCCGGTTGTTCCTCCGGTTAGCAATGCGATTATTTTTTTCATTTTATGTTCTGTCTATGAGCATCATTCTGAAGGATGCTATGCGTCAAGTTGGCCGTCATGCCGGCGAAGGCCGGTATCCCGAATTAGAAAGGAGAACCTGCCAATGCGGGATGCTGAAATAAATTCAGCATGACGATCGTTTTTGCCACAACAATCATTCAGTAGGATAGATTTATCAAAGCTCAAAAATATAAAATAGTATTACAGATGTTATTTTAATTCCAATAAAATATTTTTTTAGCCTAAATTTGACCCTCATACCTTAAAGAAACAAATCAATATGGGCAAATTCCTATCTTATCTAAAGACTACCTCTTTTAGAAACAACATAATTGCTGCTATACTTACTGTAGTTGTGCTGTTAATGGCTGCTTTCTTTAGTTTAAGATACTATACCAAACACGGACAAGGTTTAGATGTACCCGAGTTGAAAGGTCTTTCGTTTACACAAGCCGTGCAGAAACTGGAAGCACTTGGCCTGCGCTACGAGGTAGATTCGGTATATATTATGGATTCGGCACCGGGTATTGTGGTAGATCAGGATCCGGAGGCTAAGACTTTTGTAAAAGACAACCGTACCATTTACCTGACTATCAATACAGCGCTGGCGCCAAATGCAAAGTTTCCTGATGTAGAATTTAAATCACTTAGAGAAGCACAGGCGTTGATTGAGAGTTTTGGATTGAAACTTGGTGATACCACCTATAAACCCGATGTAAGCAGAGATGTTGTGCTACAGGCACTATTTGGGGGGCAACCCATTAAAGCAGGCGAAAGCTTACCTAAGGGTTCAAGAATAAACCTGGTGCTGGGCGATGGCAAAGGAAATGAGGAAGTAGAAATCCCTTCGCTTATTGGCCTAACCAAAGATGAAGCGCTATTTGCACTTAGAAATGGAGCGATGCTTAACCTTGGTATCATCAGCTACGAGGGTACAATAACAGATTCGGCTACGGCTGTAGTGATTAGACAGGATCCTTTTGCTACCGATTCCTTAATCAAAGTTAAAATCGGAACCCCGGTAAACATTACCCTTTCCAATAAATAATACTTATTTTCAGCATATGACTAACGAAAAGAAAAGCATGAAAACCGGCACTAAAATGATATTGCTTGGCCTATTGGTTGTTTTAGCTATAGGTGGCTACTTTGGATTAAAATTTTACAAGGTGTATTTTTCCGCCAACACAACCGGTAAAGAAAAATATCTGTATGTACGAACCGGTCACACGTTGGATGATTTGTTTGAGGAACTTCGCCGTAAGGATATTTTAACTGAAATTGGCACTTTTAGTCAGGCTGCTGCCAAAATGGATCTGGCCCGTTCTTTAAAACCAGGACGTTACAAACTGACAAAAGGAATGAACAACCGCAGCATCATCAATATGCTAAAGTCGGGCAATCAGGATCCGGTAAAGTTGAAATTTCAGAATTTAAGGAAAAAAGAAAATTTTGCAGGTTATCTGTCCGGAAACTTAGAACCAGATTCGTTGACTTTTATGAATGTACTGGATTCGGCAGCTTTGATAGAGAAATATGGTTTTAACAAAGACAACAGCTATGTCATGTTTATTCCAAATACCTATGAAATGTACTGGAATGTAACTGCAAGCGATTTTTTTGAAAGAATGCATCAGGAATATGAGAAATTTTGGAATGATGAGCGCAAACAAAAGGCAGCAGCGTTGAACCTTACGCCTATACAGGTTTCCATTTTGGCTTCGATAGTGGATGCTGAAGCTTTGTATGATAAAGAAATGCCGATTATTGCGGGGCTGTATTTAAACAGGCTGAATAAAGGAATATTGCTTCAGGCCGATCCGACAGTAATTTTTGCCAACAACGACTTTACCGTAAAAAGGGTAACCAATTCGCTGCTACAGGTACAGTCAAAATACAATACCTATAAATATGCAGGCTTGCCGCCGGGCCCTATCATGATGCCAAGCATCAATGCGATTGACGCGGTACTGAACAGAGATAAAAACAACTATATTTATATGTGCGCTAAAGAAGACTTTTCGGGATACCACAATTTCGCGGTTACGGTTCAGGAACATGAGCTGAATGCGAAGAAATACCGGGAAGCCCTAAACAAGCGCAACATTTACAAATAGATTTTAAGTAGATTTGGTAAATGGAGTGGGTACATAGGCAACTGTTAAAAATCAGGATTTATGCGTTGTTTATAGACTGGACCAAAGTATGCGTACTTCCCGGTTTTAGTCCGCTGCCCTTGTATACCATTGCTTCCTTCTTTTTTAAAGAGATCGGTAAAGATTCCCTGGTCAATAAGGCATCCTCTTTGGCCTATAATTTTATGCTGGCGCTTTTTCCCGGCATCATCTTTTTATTTACGCTGATCCCTTTTATACCCAAACGTATTGGTTTTCAAGCAAGGCTGACGGATTTTATTGAGCTCATATTACCGGGGGATGCGTTTAAGGCTTTTGAGCATACTTTAAATGAGATTGTAAATAAACAAAACGGGGGCTTATTATCGTTTGGTTTTCTGTTGTCTCTATTTTTTGCCACCAATGGGGTGCACAGCCTAATGATGGCTTTTAATAAATCATCGTTGATTATTGAAACCCGTACCTGGTTAAAACAGCGGTTTATTGCTATTGTACTCACTGTGATTATTGCCTTATCGGTTATTATATGCATCACCGCGATGTTTGTTGGAGAATTCGCTTTAAACTATATCGACAATCATTTGGATTTAAAAGGCAATTTCATCACCTACATTATACAGCTGGTCAGGTGGTCGCTGTTGGGTATATTGTACTTTGTAACGATATCCATCTTATACAGATATGGACCAGCGCATGCCAAAAAATGGCATTTTTTTAGTGCCGGATCCTGGCTGGCTACCATTCTGGCATTTTTAACTATTTTGGGTTTTTCTTTTTACATCAACAATTTCAGTTCGTACAATAAAGTGTATGGTTCCATCAGCGTTTTAATTGTGCTGATGATATGGCTTTATTTAAATTCGTTGATCTTGCTGATCGGATTTGAGCTGAATGCAAGTGTAGATTTATCGAAACGGAGCGTAAAAATCATCAAACCGAACTTCAATATGTTCAAAAAATCGGCTTCTACTCCACATAATTCCGAAAAATAAAAAAAATTACTAACTCATTTTTAAGCGCTTATCAATTTATCATTAAATTATTAAGTGCCGAATTTGCAAAACCAAGTGGTATTTGTACTTTTGCAGCGGAGAGCTGGCAGAGTGGTCGAATGCGGCAGTCTTGAAAACTGTTGACTGTCATAGGTCCGGGGGTTCGAATCCCTCGCTCTCCGCTCGAAAGATATAAAGCCTGAAATCATAAGATTTCAGGCTTTTTTTATTTTAAAAGACACAAACTTTATAGCCTAAGTCATTCTTTTGCTAAAACACCCCTCAACACCACAAGAAGCAACGACGCAATCGCCCCCTCACATTGACGTCTTCGCACCAGCAAGCTTCAAAAAACGCTGGGTACATTTGTTAAATGTTAGATCATTAAACTAATCTATAACAAAATGAGAAAGATCAGAATTTTCGAACACATTTCCATTGACGGTGTAATTGAGCACGCCGGCGACTACGAATATGGCGGATGGACAACTCCATACCGCACTATTGAAGGGCAGGCAATGCTGCTTGAAGCGTATGGCCCTGGCTTTGATCTGCTATTGGGACGCAAAACCTATGATTCCTGGTTGAATTTCTGGCCAAACGCCGGCGACTTCCCCATGGCAAATGGTATAAACAGCGCTACCAAATACATTGCCACCCACAGGCCCGATAGCCTTACATGGGGACCGGTAAAGGATCTGGGCAAGGACATGTTGGAAGGGCTTCGCAATCTCATTGCTACAGATGGCGCAGATTTGGTTGTTTCGGGAAGTATATCGCTGACTTCGCAACTGCTGGATACGGGATTGGTAGATGAGGTAATCCTGATCGTATACCCAGTTTTGCTTGGTCGGGGTAAACGATTGTTGTCGGATAGTATTGATGCGCGGGAACTGGAATTTGTTGACTCGAAAACCACCCCCACAGGTATACTCATCAATACTTATAAACACCTTGGACCACTGAAAAAAAATTCTGACAGGTAGCACTCACGGATACTTTTAGCGGCAATTGTCGGGGGGATTTACGCCAAACTAATGTAATGGTCATTTATTATCAGTGTATATAGTTATTTTTACTCACGAGATATAATCGTTATATATTTCATCTATATAAATTTAATCATATGAGAAAAATAATTTCATTCATGCACATCTCGCTCGACGGTTTTGTAGCAGGGCCTAATGGCGAAATGGATTGGATCAAAGTTGATCAGGAGCTTTTTGATTACGTTGGGCAGCGGATAAGTGAGGGCGATACGGCTCTATACGGACGGGTAACCTATCAGATGATGGAAAGCTACTGGCCTACCGCAGCAGACCAACCAACGGCAACCAAGCACGACATTGAACATTCAAAGTGGTATAGCAAAGTTCACAAAGTTGTTTTATCAAAAACGATGCAAGGCGAAGGCCTGGCCAACGTAAAAATTATTAGCGACAACCTTACCAATCAGATAAATGAAGTAAAACAACAGAAAGGTAACGACATACTGCTTTTTGGTAGCCCAACAGCAACACATTCACTTATTCAACTGAACCTTATTGACGGCTACTGGTTATTCGTTAACCCTGTAATTCTTGGACAAGGCATTCCACTATTTAAAGACGTAAAAGAGAAAACAAAACTAAATCTATTGAATACGAAGCAATTTGCGTGTGGAGTGACTGAACTAAATTATACAGTGGACAGATAGAAAATTAATTGAAATATTTTACAACTCAATGTTTGCCTTTTCCGTTGCCTTTACCATTCCCATGGTCTTTCCATTTGCCATTACCGCCAGCACCTTTGCCTTTTGATGAATAGATCTTTTTGGCTTGTCCGGGCGGCATTCCATGTGGATGGCCTTTGATTACATAGTAACGTGGATCGTCGCTATATCGAATTACTTTTTGACCTTTAAATTTTTTATACTTTGCATAGCGAATTCGGTCGTTATCAAAATTATAGTAGGCATCTCTTGAGTTGATCACTACTTTATATCCACTATATAAATCATATCCTCTATACCTGGATGGCAGCGACAGGGAAAAATTCCATCGGCCATTGTCCATATATATAAATTGCCTTTTGGGTACATAATAATAGCTTTCTACATCGGGAAGATAATAATACTCGGCATAGTCATAGCCAACCGGTCCCCAAAGGGGTTGCGATCCTATGTTTACGTTTATACTCACTTGCGCAGATGACCGGATTGACATCAGGCCAATTACAACAAAGAGAGTTAGAAATATTTTTTTCATTGGTATTTGTTTTTGATTTTTTATGAGTTGTAAAATCTTCCTAAACATATTCCATATGTTTAGGAAGATTTTACAATCGTGATCTGTTAATTCTCACAATCTATGATACAACAAGATCTTTCATCTATTGTTTCAGCGTAACGATGCCCACGCTGGTATTTTGTCCCAAATTTACGTTCACATTCGTTAGTGTGCTGTCTCTATACCCTGTTACGGGAACAAATTTTACTGCATAACTGCCTGCGGCAAGCCCGCCAACGGTAAATTTACCGGTCAACGCATCTGCTATGGTACCAACAGTATCCGTTCCTGCAATAACCAACACTTCGGGATGACTTGCTAACGGCAATACTGTTCCGGAGATCAGACCAGAGGTTGCCGCAGTAATCCCTCTCACTACGGGTTTAAGCAAATACTTACCATTACCTGTACTTACAATCGATTTTGCAGCATCAAAATCCAGCAATAAAGAATAGGTAACACCTGGTACCAGACTTGGATTTGCTTTAAGCTTAACTTTCCAGCCAGATGACTGTCCACTTGGCGTAGTAAGTGTTTGGGAAACCCCACCAATTACGATCGTGTTTCCACTGTCATTTAGTACCAGTCTGATTTCGGTAATCTCCCCGGCAGGCATTTCACCTGATGCAACCAAAATATCGGGCTTACTACTTCCGATTCTAAAATCCAGAATGTTAAATATACCAGCATCTGCAGTAAAAGTATAAGGTTTACCCTCAGAGAAAAGTACAATCTCTTTAACGTTCAGATTAATCTTATCAAAATTACCAGGAGCATCCGTCATTCTGATCTCTACCTTGGTTGTTCCTTCTGCAGAGCCATTTTTGTCTTTTTTACATCCTATAAGTACAGCAAGGCTCGTAAAAACCAGGACAAAACCAACATATGCAATTTTCTTTTTCATAGTTTTAGATTTAATGAATATCAACATTTTTGTTACCCAAAGTTGCGCTTGCGAGATGAAATGAACATGAAATTTCGTGATTATTTTGGCCTTAGATTTCATCTTAATTTCATCTTGGGCTGTGACATTTGTTATGATTATATTTACACAATGGACAGATCATTCATTTCCAAGTCATTACTAACCTGGGCCATTATTGTACTACTGCCACTTACTGGATGGGCGGGCATTGTACCAATTAAACCGGTATTGTTAACCGATACAGCCGGATACCTGAGACAGGACAATAAAAAAGAAAAAAGTAAAGAAAAGCCAGATGGCAAACAAGAGCCTAATAAAACAGACATTCCTGAAGTACCACGCGCCCGCAAACAATCAAGGCCACCTGTAGTGGCAAAACCCAATATCAAGGTAAAACCTATTAAGGTAATTCGTCCAAAAATTAAAAAACCTTAACACATTTACATGAAATTCAGATTTATACTGATAATGTTTTGCATGGGTTCCATCAAAGTAAGGGCTCAACAGGATTCCGTAAAAAAAACTACGCTAACGCTGGCTGCAATTTACAACAGCAATGTGAGTTATTATGGGCAGACTACCGACGAAAGGCTTCCTTATGTACTGGTCAATGCAACGTTAAGATTCCCACTTGGTATATACCTTTCGGCAGGTTCCTATAAATTATTAAATTACGGCTCAGGAATATCTGAAACTGATCTCGGAATAGGATATGATCACGATTTTAATGAGAGATTTGATATTGGTGTTGCTTTTACACGCTCCTTTTATCCGGCAAACTCTCCCCTGCTACAGGCCGCAAACGAAAACAATGTCAATTTATCGGCAAATTATAGTTGGTCCTGGCTCAAAAGTGCATTTAGTGCCGATTATGCTTTTGGCAAACAGCATGACATTTTTATCAGTCTAAGCCATTCTAAGGAGATTTGGTTGGGTACGCTTTTCAGTAAAAAAAATTCAGTTTACGTTGAACCTGCAATCGAGCTTATTGCGGGAACGCAACATTTTTACGAGACCTATGTAGTAGAAAAGGGTAAACGCGATCAGTCCAAAGGAAAAGGTAAAGGACTCAATTCATCACAAAATTCGGCTGGCACCACCACTCTCCAATCCAACAACTTCAATCTACGGTCTTATAATTTCAAACTTCCACTTAGTCTGAGTCGTGCAAATTACATTGCCGAAATCAGTTATCAGCTGTCTGTTCTTGGGCCCAACACTCCCGCTGAGCTAAAATCTCAGCAATCATTTTTTGGTCTTGCATTTTATTATCAGTTTTAATTGGGTCGTTTATGAAAGTTTTAATTGTTGAGGACGAAAAAACATTAGCATACGAAATGGAAGCTTTTTTAAAAAAGAGCTTTTACCTTTGCGATATCGCTCACAGTTTTAAATCAGCCAAGGAAAAGTTGGATTTGAATCAATATGATTTCATTTTAATTGATCTCAGTTTGCCCGATGGAGATGGTTTGGAAATCTTGAAAAATGCAAAGAAAACTAATCCAAATGCTGCTTACATTATCATCACGGCAAGAACAAACCTGAAAGACCGTGTTAGCGGGCTCGACCTGGGTGCCGACGATTATCTGGCAAAACCATTTTACCTGTTAGAGTTACAATCCAGAATGCAGGCCATTTCGCGCCGGAAATTTAGCATTACAGAGGAACTACTGCCTATTGGTCTATTTAATATTGATCTGCCCAGGCGGCTGGTGTTTTTTGAACAGCATCAGATTGAGCTTTCCCGAAAGGAATTTGACCTGCTGAGCTATCTTATATTACATAAAAACAGGGTATTAACCCGTGTTCAGCTTAGCGAGCATATCTGGGGCAATTTTATCAATGATGACTATGATTCAAATTACATTGATGCCCATATTAAAAACATCAGAAAAAAACTGAATGTTTGGGCCGATACTGAATGGCTGGAAACTGTACGAGGAGTGGGTTACCGAATAAAAAAATAACATGAAATTATCTACTAAACTTACGCTTTTCATTACCGGATCAAAACTGGTGGTTGTTTTATTGTTTATACTGGCATTACCCTTTCTGATTAAGCAGATTGCGTCAGAATATACAAGCTATACCTTAAAACAGCAGAAAAAAAAAGTGCTCAGTATCATTCAGAAAAACGGGCTCGAATATTACTTTCAGGGAGACGAAACCTATGGTAGCTATACCATGCTTAAAGAGGAGTTCATTGCACTTTTACCAGTTGCAACCTCACTTAAGATGGATACAATTAAAGATTCTCAACGATTGATAGAAAGCGATACCTTAAACTACAGGGTATTGAGCTATACCTTTAAAAGTGGAAATAAAAATTATCTGCTGGAAATTGGTAAAACCACAGCCAGCATCAACCAATACAATAAACCGCTGCAACGTTTTGCGTTATATGTATTAGTTGCGCTAATTTTGCTCACCATTTTGATCGACTTAACCTTTATACGCGTACTGATCCGTCCCTTGGCAAAAATTATAAAAACGAAGTTAATAAATAGAAAATTCCCCTTTAAAGACGAACAGAAACGAGTCCCAACCAGCACCACCGATTTCAGATATCTGGACGAATCGCTTATCCTTCTGATGAGTCAGATCAATGATGCCTTTCACAAAGAAAGAGAGTTTACCTCCAATGCTTCACACGAACTGATGACTCCCATTAGTATCCTTCAGAACAAAATAGAAAACCTGCTTGCAGACGAAAGTTTGAATGAGCCAACGTCAATTGCCATTGTTGAGCTAACGAAAACAGTAGACCGCTTGAAGAACATTACCCGCTCATTATTGTTGATTTCCAGAATTGATAATGAACAATACATCAGAAAAGAAAAGGTGAACCCTCTGGCCTTATTTCAAGAAATTATAGAAGAGATCAGCCACAGATTGGAGGAAAAACACATTAAAATTTATCTTCATTTGTTACCTGAGACTGTGTTAAGAGAAGTTAATAGAGATTTGTTGTTCCAATTGTTCTTTAACCTGGTGCATAATGCCATCAAATTTAACAGGCAAGAAGGTAGTATTACTATTCGGGAGCGGAATTTAAACAATGGAGCTTATGAAATCAGTATTGCAGATACAGGTATTGGAATTCCCAAAAAGGACTTGCCATTTATTTTTAACCGCTTTATGAAGACAAATCTGGAAGGTGACGTGGGCTATGGCCTGGGACTTGCCATTGTAAAAAGTATTGCTGCTTACCATAACCTTAAAATTGAAGTAAACTCGGAAGTAAACCAGGGTACAACTTTCAATATCTTATTTTCCAATATTTGACAGGCCCTTTCTACTGGAGCAATAATTGGAAAAATAACTTTCTACTGGCTTAATGTGGGCTACATTATCTATATTTGAATTTAGCTCACTCTTAATTTGAAATCCCGGAACCAAATAAGAAAATACTGGTCTGCATTAATTGGACACGAACTCCAATATACAATGGAATGCCGCATTTTTAATGCTGTAAGCATTTTTGCTGCTATTGTGGCTTCTGTTAATGCAGCTATTAACTTCATAATTGGCTTAGATATTTATGGTTACCTGGCGCTGCCTTTAATTGCAGTATTGTTATTTGGCTACTATTTATCCAGATACAAGGGTAAACTGAATATCGCCGTAGGGATATTTGCGATTTTCTTTAACTTGCTTTGCGGCGGAACATATTTTGCATCAGAAGCCTCCCATGGTGTCAATTTGTTCACATTTATCATTGTTATTTTTATCATAAGTACGGTAACTCCCAAAAAGCAATTTTGGATATGGATTCCCTTAAATATCATTTTCTTAGCTATTCTATTAACAATAGAGTATTTGCACCCGGAAATGATCCAAACAATCTATACGGATAAAGGGCACAGACTTATAGATTTAGCACAAACGTTTTTTGAAGTGATCATTTTGATCGTGGTGATTACGATGTTCATGAAAAAGAATTACAACAGAGAAAAAGAGCTGGCTAAAAATAGGCTGATTGAACTGGAAAACAGCAATGAGACCAAAAACAAATTATTTTCTATTGTTGCTCATGACCTAAAAGCTCCTCTGTCCTCTATAGAGAACTACCTTTCTTTGCTCAACGAGTTAGATCTTAGCAATGAAGAGAAGACGGAAATCGAAAAACAGTTGTTATCATCAACCAGACAAACGTCGGACATGCTTCAGAATATATTGTCCTGGGCTAAAGATCAGATGGACGGGATTGTTGTGAATCTTGACTCCATCTATATTAATGAGGCCTTAAAACACACCGTTGCTTTACAATCCAGCATTGCATTGGAGAAAGACATCAGGCTTATTTTTCAATCGGGCGAAGATTTCAAAGTAATTGCCGACCGCGACATGTTACAGCTCATCGTAAGGAATCTGTTAAACAATGCGATAAAATTTTCGTTACCAGGGCAAAAAATAACTATGGATGTGCAACGTAAAGATGGCAAATGTATTGTATCTATAAAAGATGAAGGTATTGGTATAGCTAACGACCAAAAACCTTTGCTGTTTTCTTTAAAAAGCAATGGCACTTATGGGACAAATAAAGAAAAAGGAGTTGGCCTGGGCTTGAGGCTCACAAAAACCTATACAGAATTACAAAATGGTAAAATCTGGTTCGAAAGTGAAATGAATAAAGGAACCAACTTTTTTGTAAGCTTGGATTTGAGCCATTAAGTATCACGCCCATTTTTTATTTATAAAAATGAGCGTGATGAGTGGAATTTACACCGATGTGCCGGCCAGCTTAATCACCGCACTTTTGCAAATAAGCTTCATTTTCTTTTTCACCCCAATATGGATGGAGAATAGCGGCTGCACGGTGTTTTGCAAAGAGTGATTTTGCCTTTTCAAAATAAGGTTTTGCCTTTTTCTTGCCTCCACCGTATAAAAACGGCTTATTGAATACCGGAATCCCCTGCAGGTAGTAAATACGGGGATTATCGGGGTTTGCTTTTTTAGCTTTTTCCAGATTATCGTTCATAATGTCCAGATATTTTTTCCAACGGTTGGCAGGATCGACAGAAAACCTTGAAAAAGCGACATAAGCGATCAAAACCAGGCCCTCGGGATTAGTGCCCTGAATGGCATTCATAATCTTTACATGGTTATCAGCCTGGTCCAGCAACTGGTCTTTCCGCTTTGCGTCGGACTCTTTATTGGCGATGTAGGCATTGGCGTAAGCCGCATAATAACTGGCAGCCCACTCTTTGGGCCATTTGGCCGCAATCCTACTAAATTTACTGCTGGCATCCATCATTGCCGGAATAGCGGTTGCTGATTGCAACTCATTATAAGCGCCATTTAATGCCGATTCCATAGTTTGTGCTTTTAACGATGTTGCTGTAAGGGAGAAAAGCATAACTCCAAGTACAGTGCTCATGATTGTTTTCATTTTCTATTGTTTATAATTCATCTTTTTTAAATTCAGAAATGGACAGATACACCCCAAAGAATACAGCGCGATATTGGGGTGGTACTATAGGGCTGCGTTGCAGACCATCAGTTGAATAGCGGTATCCTAATATATTTTTGTAGTTGGTGAGGTTATCTATGTTAAAGTAAAAAGCTGAAAACACCTTTTTTATGGTTGTCAGATAACTTACTTTGAAAGATAGGTTTTGATAAGCAGGTGCGCGATCATTAAAAAACAAGCCTGATTGTGGGTTGTAATATGGCCTTCCACTGGCGTAGTTGTATCCCATTGAGAAAACGGTGTGGATTTTTTCTGGTGCATACCTGAGGATCAGATTCAGATTATGTTTGGAAATAAAATCTGGTGTCACCTTCGAAAGATAATTTTGATACAACCTTCTGGTATCCACAAGACTATAGGTAATCCAATAATCGAAGTTCTTGATAGACGATTTATCCCGCCAGAAAAAATCAAAGCCCTTGGCGTAACCATACCCTGAATTATTTACCCGTCCTAGGTTATTACGATATGGATTAGGCGTAAAAGCTACATTATGCTCGCGAATGAGTTTATTGTAAGCCTTGTAATAGGTTTCTATCCGAAAAGAGCGATTGTTTTTTATCCACTCATAATTCAGAATGTAATGAACTGCCTGTTGAAAGGCAGGTTTGTACCCCTGTAATAAATACAAGGGTGCAGCCGATTGGTAAAAAATACCCACTGCCAGGCCAAGCTGACTACTGGGGCTGGTTTTTGTAGCCAAAGAGAGCCGGGGAGCCATATTACCCCTGCCCAGCAATTTACTGTATTCGGTTCTGATACCCGGCTTTATTGCGAACCAGGAAATTGGTTTATATTCTGATTCGAGGTATACTGCTGTTAGCGTTTCACCAAAAGCCCCTTTTCGGGCACCAAATTGCTGTTTGTAATTAAAGTGCTGCACCTCTGTTCCCACGGTCATTTTAAATGCATCTGCAGGAAGCCAGGTAATATCGGCCCTGGCCTGATCTCGATCATCATTTCGTGTAAAAGTAGTATCACTCCAAAGTATACGATCGTTGTTAGTACTAAACCCCACAGCGGCAAATAGCTTTACCTGGTCTGATAACCAATAGTTGTAAGCGGCATTTATCAATTTATTTTCATTGAATAAGTTGAACCGAATAGTCGAGCTGACGTCGCCAGGGTTAGGTATCACAGTGCCACTTTTACCGGTATTGTATGCCATACTTATTTTGAAAAGGCCTTTATCTAGTTTTGATATCCACCTGGAAGAAATAGCCGTTGATTGTGGGGGGCTGTAAAAATCATAGTTGTTTTTGGACAGTGAATAAAAAGGGCCGTTATGGGTATAATTGCCGGCATATTCCAGGGCATTATTTCCTATGCGTTGTACCCCGGTAAGCATAATACCAGCCAGGTTAATTCCAATAGAAATATTTGTCTTATCAGGCACATCTGATGTTTGCAAATCCAGCACGGACGAAAGTGCCTGTCCGAATTTTGCGCTGTATCCTCCGGTACTAAAAGAGGTGCCTTTTAACTGAAAAGGATTAAACCTGCTACGTTGTCCAATCCCGGGAACATTACTAAAAAAGGGGTTCTGAACAGTTATACCATCAATCAGCACCATAGTTTCTGTAGCATCCCCTCCTCTAACAAACAAACCGGTTTCATCGCCACCATTTCGCTGTACCCCCGGTAAGTTTTGCAATGCGCCTACAATGTCGCCTTGTGAGCTTGCATTAGACAATAAATCGACCGGTTTTATATGGGTGAATACCCGATCGTTGGTAGCGTCCATATTTCCTGCTGATATAACGACTTCATTTAACTGGCCAGGACTTTTCTTTAATGTCAGATGCAAAAACCCCGAAATCGTGTCCATATTTACCTGATATTGCAAGGGCTTGAATCCGAGTGCAGAGACCTGTATGGTCTGACTGCCTTTGGCAGTTGTTGTCAGTAGAAATTTGCCTAAACTATCTGCTGTAGCACCATCTATTGTGTTTTTTACGGAAACAGATGCATAGGCAATGGGCAACTTTGATTTATCTGTGATTAATCCCCGCAATACCGTTTGCCCGTATAGCGACTGGCTCAACAGCACGCTACCCCATATCAGTACAAACGACCTTCTAATTCTATACGTAAATATAGTTTGCAATACAAACCATAAATAGCAAAAAAAAGTCTTATGCTTTTTTTTGCTCCGTTGACTACTCATAGGTGTAAATATTTTTTAATGTCCTCAACATATTTTTCAAATGCTTTTTTGCCTTTAAGGCTAAGCTTACAAATGGTATGCGGGTAATTGCCCTTAAATGTTTTTATCACTTCTACATAACCTGCTTCATGTAGTTTTTTTATTTGATGGCTCAGGTTGCCCTGTGTGGTTTGCGTTGCCTCCATTAAATAACTAAAGTCAGCCTGTTTCATTTTTATCAATACCGAAACAATGGCCAGCCGCACAGGCGTATTTAAAACAGGATCAAGATCACTATACATACACTTCAATTATGATTTTGAATATTTGAGTAAATATCCGGGGATAAGATACCCAATAATAACGGCTATTCCATGTATAAGCGGCCTATACTGTTCCGTAATAAAAACACTGGCGACAGCAGCAATAAAGAACACTATACCTCCAATAATTAAAGGTTTAAAACGCAGATTAAGGCCTGAAACCAATGTACCCACTCCCCCAATGAGCAACGTATAAGTAAATGGCTGCAGCTGTTGAGAAAGACTGATAAATATGGTCAACACAAAGCAGATACCCAATACCATCCATAAATTTTTCAAATAACCGGCCAGATAGGTTTCTGAAGTTTTGCTGGCAGAGCGATAATGGAAAAATGTAACCACAATACCAGCTACAACAAGAACGGGAAAGGGCAAAAAGAAAAGACTGGAAGAGGTTAACGTATGCAGTGCAAAAAATGAGAAGCTGGCTAACGCGATGACCCAGCCCCAGATAAGGTAGAGAAAACTGTAATTTTTCAGTTCATCTTTAGTGTGCAAAATTACTTCTGAAATTATTTTCAGGCTTTGCAAAGGGTTCAGTTCTTTTTCAATTGCATTCATAATTTTTTCTGTTTATACCCAAATGTAAATCTTGTTTGCAATACAAACAAGATTTATTTAAGAAAAAGCGGTAAACAGAGGTTTTTTAACGGTGAAGCCATTTTAAAGTTCAGCGTTCGTGTGCATTGATCAGTGCACCAATCTGTTCTGCAAACTGAAGGGTAATTTTTTCGGCCGCCCAGGTAATGCCGGCTGCAGTGATATCAATCCATAAACTGGCAATACGGCGCGCGCCTTGCAAAATACTGTAAGTCCCATCATCAAGAGGAACTACTGTCAATTTTTTTCCGGAAATGGTAATTTCATACGGTTCCATGAGGCATTTGTTTCCATAATCCATTGTTAATGGTTTAACAAAGCTAATCGACATTAGTTTGTAACAGAATCAAGACAATTCAAAAATTTTATTGCATTAATGCCAAACTGCATTTCCCTCAGCTTATGCTGCTTACCGTATATTCTTAAAAAATAAGCCATTCTTGTTTTGCAAAGCCGCACATAGTTTGTACTTTCGCGGCGGAGAGCTGGCAGAGTGGTCGAATGCGGCAGTCTTGAAAACTGTTGACTGTCATAGGTCCGGGGGTTCGAATCCCTCGCTCTCCGCCAAGATTTCAAACTGCAAAAAGCCTGATAATCATACGATAGCAGGCTTTTTGCAGTTTGAAGAGTTACAGTTTTCGAACGAATTCCGATCCTATAGGGGATCTATAAATGGACGGCATCTGATCACACCACATGAATAAGAATAAAATGGAAGAAAACGATTTTGTTTCGATTTGGCTGGAGGAAAGTGGAAACCCGGCAATTGAAGAGTTAACCAGGGCAAACCACGAGATTGCTGATAAAATGGCGAAGCTATTATCTGAGAAGGGTCTTAATTCAGCCGATCTCTCAACCATCGTAGATATCAATCATCACGAAATATCAAGCTGGCTGAATGGAATGCATACTTTCAGTAGGAAAAAACTAAGCGAAATATCGCAGGCCATGGCCGTCTATGAATAACATCTAACCAACGTTAGTTAATCCGATTCTCCGCCAAGTTTTCAAACCTGCACAAAGCCTGATAACCATAATATTATCAGGCTTTACTTATTATATTTGTCTCCATGATCGGAAATATCGTCTCAAAAATAATATTCGCAGCAATTATCGGAGGCGGTATGGGCCTTTTTTACACTGTTTTACTAAATAGCCATGGCTTTACAAAAATAAAATACAAACAGGTTGCTATATGTGTGGCTATCATTATCTTTTTGTTGAGTTTTTATAGCTTTGAAGCAGCCGGTATCGCTACTTTTATTTTAGGGATAGGTGTATTTATATTGGCTTTAGCACTTTTTGCAAGGGGTTTAGCCGATAATTTAAAAGGTATGTCAAGCCGTCTTTTTACAAAACCATCCCATTCGGACAATGCTCTCCCCTCTCCTTTGCAAGCCATCGGGATTAGCCGGTATTATGGGTTAGTATTTCATCTTGTAGTCATCATCCTGATCAGTCTATCCATTTTTACTTATTCAAACAATGTAATATTGGATGAAACCCGCATGGACCGTTTAATAAGTGACGCGGTTTTCCAATTTTACAGTACTTTACTACTAATCCTTTTGGGTTTATTTAACCCATTCATTACACCCTCCGAAAGGCTGATGGGAATTTCCAGCCATATTGACCGGCAAAAGTATCCCCGCTGGCATGCGTTTTTGTCTGATAAAAGAAGTTGGACAGCCATAAAAGTACTTATTTGTGCCCTGGTTATTATTTACTTTGTGCAGAAAGGCTTTTTTAGTCTACCTACCTGGGACAAGAGCACGCCCTATATGAATATTTATATTTTGATGATTGGACTGTTTATTTTCATTAACCTGTTGCAAATGATCCGCAATCCGGATATGTTTTTCAAAAGAAATATCTTCAGGATCACCATGCTATTCAAATCCGCTTATCTCAGTATTTTTGTCGGCGCTATTTTGGTGTTTTCTACTATGTTTATCTCTTCTATTATGGGAATAGATATTGATAAGCTTAAAGTCAGCTCTGAAGCCATTCTATTTCTTGCCTTTAATATCATTATGGGTTATAACGAATATAAACTGGCCAGAATTTAATACTTATAAAAAAAGATGGCCATTCAATTGCAATATACACATATCTTCTATCATTGGGCTAGATATCGAAAAGCTTAAAATATATTTAGATCACCAAAACCTAAACCAAAAAAATCAAAATTGAAATCTGAAATAAATAGTGAAGGCTAGCTTAGTTTTTCTAACCAAACTATTTTTTTATGAAAAAAAGACTTCTATTATCAATTGGACTTTTTTTTATCTCTGCAATTGCCCTGGCACAAGTTAGGGGCACGGTAGTAGATGAAATGCAGATGCCCCTACCCGGGGTCACAGTAACTGTAAAAAATACCAAAACGATTACCACAACCGATCCCAAGGGTTCATTTTCTATCCAGGCACCTGCTAATACCACCCTGGTATTTTCCTATATCGGTTATCTGACACAAGAAAAAACAGTAAACAACAACACCCTGCGTATTGTATTAGTTAGCGATAGCAAAGCTCTGAATGAAGTGGTGGTAACCGCATTGGGTATTACTAAAGAGAAGAAAACCCTTGTATATTCTACACAAACGGTAAATACCGATGAACTAACCAAAGCAAGAGAATTGAACGTTGTAAACTCCCTTTCTGGAAAGGTAGCCGGACTTGATGTGGTTCGATCCTCATCGGGTTTGGGAGGTTCATCACGGGTAACTTTACGTGGCGACCGCTCCATAAGTGGCAATAACCAGGCACTGATGGTAGTTGATGGTGTACCTATTGATAACTCTACTGCCCAGGCTACCCGCGTTAACGGTGGCCGCGATGCGGGAGATGGTATATCAAGCCTTAATCCCGATGACATAGAGTCCATAAATGTTTTAAAAGGTGCATCGGCTACAGCCCTGTACGGAAGCAGGGCTTCTAATGGTGCAATTATTATTGTCACAAAAAAGGGCAAACAACGCAAAGGCTTGGGCATAAGCTATACAGGCGGTTTACAAATTGAACAACCTATTTTTCTACAAAAATTTCAAAATGAATACGGGCAGGGCTCTGCAGGGGTTTTCAGCACTTCGGGCGAACAAAGCTGGGGACCAAAACTTGATGGCCGGATGGTACCAACATGGAGTAAGGACCCTGCCGATGCGGGTAAAATGAATGCTTATGTTGCACACCCCAATCATTATAAAGATTTCTATAGCAACGGAAGCAACCTTGTAAACAGTATTGCTTTAAATACAGGTACAGAGCAGGCACAGGTTTATTTCTCGTATACCAAAACCGATGCGAAAGGTATTATAGATAACAACAAATTGAAGCGCCATAACTTTAACTTAAGGGCTACCGGAAAACTTGGAGAACGATTTACTGCGGACATAAAAGCGACCTACCTAAACCAGGATATTGCAAACCGACAGGGTGTTGGTGGTGGCAGCGACCATCCTAACTTTGGCATATATCGTGTGCCCACCAATATTACTCCGGAAGATCTTTTGAACTTCGATTATATTACAGGATCCGGCTTTTTGCGCCAAAATTACTGGAATCCGGGTGCTACCGCTGCTGCCAATCCGTATTGGACAAAAAATCGCAATCTTGCTGATGAAGAAAGAAACAGGCTGACCGGCTTTGCATCATTAACTTATAAAATTTCAACCGCATTAAATGTAATGTTACGCTCTGGCGTAGATAGGTATACCGACAGTGGAGAGTTTAAATGGTACAACGACACCTATGTTATTGCCCCATTGGGCGACTACCAGCTAAACACAAGAGATGTAAGAGAAATCAACCATGATTTTCTATTTTCTTACAACAAAACCTTATCGTCAGATTTTGCCTTGAATGCCAATTTTGGAGGCAATATTCAAAAAAATAACATCGTAACTACAGGACTAAGGAATAATAGTCTGATCATCGAAAATCTGTTTACGGTTGGCAATACCAATGCTTCAACACCAACCAAAGGTATTTATCAAAAAGAGAAACAGGCACTCTATGTAACAACCGATCTGACCTATAAAAATTATTTAACCTTAACACTTACTGGCCGAAATGATTGGTCGTCCACACTTCCTAAACAAAACAACAGTTACTTTTTCCCCTCGGTAGGTATCAGTGCTTTGGTTTCCGAAATGTTTAAACTTCCTGATTGGATTAGTTTCGCCAAATTACGCGGTTCTTATGCCCAAACAGGCAACGATGCCGACCCTTATAACCTCTCGCAAACTTATACGTCATTTCAGGGCGGCAACAGTGTGACCATTGGCCGGGATGCGACCAAACCTATACCTGGCTTAAAACCCGAAATAACCTCGGCTCAGGAATTCGGTTTGGAGACCAGGTTTTTTAACAGCCGTTTGGGTATAGATTTTACCTGGTATAACAGCAACTCTAAAAATCAATTGTTGGCCATTACATTGCCTCCCGGTTCTGGTTGGTCTGGCCAATACATTAATGCCGGCAACATTAAAAACGATGGGATTGAACTTACCTTAAATGGCACAGCTCTAAAAAGCAAAAATTTTAAATGGGATATAGCCCTTAACTACGCTAAAAACAACAATAAAGTGCTCGAGATATCACCTACACTAAACGAATTTCTATTAACCGCCGGGGGTGATTTCATGAATACGGTTAAAATAGTGAAAGGCAAACCTTTTGGCGAATTGTATAGTCGTGGTTATGTACGCAATGCAAATGGTCAGATTATAGTAGATGCAAATGGCCTGCCGGTAATTAGCGGTGCTCAGGATGTACATGTAGGCAATACCCGCCCCGATTGGACAGGTAGCGTTATCAACAGGTTTTCGTACAGAAATTTCTATGCCAGTTTTGTGATCAGTGCACGCATGGGTGGAGTGGTATCCTCATTTACCAATGCCAATATTTATGCCGACGGTGTAGCCGCCAAAACAGCCGAAAACCGTGATGGATTTATATTTGAGGGTGTATTTGCAGATGGCAGTAAAAACAATAAGCAGATTACAGCAGAGCAGTACTGGAAAAAAGTGGGTGGAAGAAACACTCCTGCCGGCGAAGTATTTACCTATGATGCATCCAACATCCGCTTGCGAGAGTTTGTATTGGGATATAACTTAAGTGGCAAGCTCTTAAACGGCAAACCCTTTCAATCGGCCAGCATTTCGATAACCGGCCGGAACTTGTTCTTTCTGCTAAACCGTGCAGATGGTTTTGATCCCGAACAGGTAATTGGAAGCGGAAATGCCACCGTGGGCATCGAAGCATTTTCTCCGCCAACTACACGCACATTTGGCATGTCGCTAAACCTTACTTTTTAACCACACCATTAGCTGTTTTATTAGACCATATAAAATGAAAAGAATTAGCATCAAACATATATTATGTTTCTTAACCATTGCGGGAACCTTAAGTTCCTGCACCAAAGGTTTTGAGGAATTGAACACCGATAAAACCAAAATTTCAACCATTGATAATGCAACTTTGGAGTATATCTTCTCAGCCGCTCAATATCGGGGCTCATTTGGCCCCAATACGACTAATGCAGGCGCCACTCCCTTTCAACGGTTTGCAAACCGTTATTCAGATGCACAAGCCCAATATTTTTCCAATACTTCACAATCTGCCGAATCGGACAGGAATGTGATGGTAGGTAATTGGCTTAACGACGGATGGACACATTTTTATAGTAATGCCAATGCCCAGCTAAGTGTGGTAATGGAACAAACCAAAGATGGGGGACAACTGCAGGACCCAATAAAGTATGCCATAGCTAAAGTATGGAAAGTGTGCATGTTTATGCCCGTAACTGACAATTGGGGAGCTATTCCCTACTCGCAGGCAGGTAACGGTAGTACCGAGGTACTTTACGATAGCCAGGAAGATATTTATAAAGATTTTTTCAAATTACTGAAAGAAGCCAATGCTACCTTATCCGCCTATAGCGGCAACACCAGATTTTTCGAAAAAGGAGATCTGATTTATGGCGGCGATGTAAAAAAATGGACAAAATTCTGTAATTCCCTTTGGCTAAGGGCAGCGATGCGGGTATCGAAAAAAGATCCCATCCTGGCCCGGCAGCAGGCAGAGGCTGCTATTGCCGCCGCAGGTGGGATGATTACCTCCAATGCTGACAATGCCCTGATGAAGGTAAGCACCACTACACCGCACCTTACCGCTTCGATATCAAATTTCAGCGAATTTCGCATGAGCGCTGCCATGGAAAGTGTATTAAAAGGCTACAATGACCCTCGTTTACAAAAGTTTTTTGATCCTACTGGTTCAGGGGCTTACAAAGGCATTCGAAATGGGCTATCGCAAGTCCAGATTGGAATTACACAAAACAATGTGGCCAACAACAGCAATATTAATTCCTCATTTGGTTTTGCCAATCGTGGGATAACCCCATGGACAGTTTTTACAGCTTCAGAAACATTATTTTTACTGGCCGAAGCTAAGCTAAACAATTGGAATGCCGGTATTGGTACAGCGCAGAGCTATTATGAGCAAGGTATTGATGCCTCAATGGCACAATGGGGTGTGACCAACGCAACACAGATTACGGCTTATAAAACCGGCCTAACTACGCCTCAGGCATTGGGCGACATCTATAATACCCCGGCTATGACTAATATCCCGGTTGCGTTCGGTATTACCGAGAATACACAACGTGAACAAATAGGCACTCAAAAATGGTTAGCACTTTATCCATATGGATTAGAGGCCTGGGCAGAATTCAGGAGAACGGGTTTTCCTAAATTATATCCACGTTTAAACTCTGACAATACTGATGCCCCTGCAAATGATCCTGCAAGTGTAAAGAGATTGACCTATCCCCCTATCGAAGCTTCGGCCAATGCCAATGGATTGGCAACTGGCATTTCGAAATTAGGCGGACCAGATAAGGTAACTACCAAATTATGGTGGAACCCATAATATTCAGATAAATCGATCAGTCATAAAAAAGGTTTTACAGTTGTTCTGTAAAACCTTTTTTATGTTGTTCTAACACCTGTTACTTTTCATTTTTACTGCCTTTCCTTGCTGGCAAAATACCTGATCATTTTATCTTTTAAATTTTTAGCGACCAGTGCATAATTTTTATCATTCACAACGTTAATTTTTTCGAGCGGATCTTTCTGATAGTCATACAATTCGTCACCTACAACGGCAGATGCCTTAAATGGTTGGTTACTTCTGAAATTTTCCATCCAAATGGTGTACCGGTATCTTTTTGTGCGAAGCGAATAGCCCATAACTTTGGCAGATGAATCAATCATCCGCTGTGTTTCTATAGCATTTGAACTCCTCGGATACTGGCTTATAGCAAACTCCTTTACGCTGGATGCTGGATTTCGCATCAGCGGAACCAGGCTTGTCCCCTCCAGGTGTTTAGGTATCGGAATACCGGCCAGATTACATAAGGTAGGAAAAACATCTACAAACTCTGAAAAAGAACTGGTTGTGGAGGGTTTAATATAAGGGGCTGAAAAAATTAAAGGACTACGGGTAGCCTGCTCAAAATCGGAATGCTTGCACCACAGGTTATGATCACCCAGATGCCAGCCGTGATCGCCCCAAAGTACAATGATTGTATTTTTACTTAGGCCTAATGAATCAAGTGCATTTAATAAAATGCCCACCTGTGCATCAGCATAGGAAACTGCAGCATAGTACCCATGTATCAGTTTTTTTTGTTCAACCAAAGGCAAAGTCAGGCCATAACTTTTCTGATCGGTAAAAGAAAGCAAAGGCGGAATATCCGAATAAGCCCTCAGTTCGCCAGAATTATGATAAGCCACGTCCACAGCATTTTCTGATTTTTCCTGAAAGGGCGCAACCGGCATATCATCCCGCTGATAAAGATCCCAATATTTTTTTGGTGCGTTAAAAGGCAAATGAGGTTTTGCCAGCCCCACCGCAAAAAAGAACGGTTGTTTTTTCTTTTGGAGCGCTGTTAATATATCCTTCGCCTGGAGCAGGTTTGCCCCGTCAATATAAGCATTGTCGGGTACATCAACACATTCCATGGAAGGTCTGATGGTAGCCAGCAGTTCCTGATCACTTAAAGTCTTTCCGAGGGCCTCGCCCCTGCGTTTTTCAACTTGCGCCCTGATTTCTTTCGATTGATAATAGTTGATTACAGGTTCCCCTGTTGAGGCTGCATAGTATCTTTTATCTGTTTTGTAATATGGAACGGTCCAGCTTGGTTTATCCAAATCCACATCTACGCACCTGGGATCGTAAATTTTACCGATGGCCTGGGTAGTATACCCTTTACTGGCAAAGTACTGCGGGAGGGTCAGGATATCAGGGTTCATGTCCCTCATTTTTGTTTTTAAATCCCATACTTTGGTTACATCAGGGCGCATTCCGGTCATGATGCTGGCTCTGGTTGGACCGCAAACAGCCTGTTGGCAATAGTTACTTTTAAATACAGTACCTCTTTTTGCCAGGCGGTCTATATTCGGTGTTTTAATTAAAGGATCACCATAACAACCTAAAATAGGTTTCAGGTCGTCGATAGCAATAAACAAAACATTTGGTTTGTCGCGCTCTTGGGCAAGCGATTGGAAAGCGGGTATAAACAAGGTCAAAAAAGAAATGACCTGAACAGCTTTAAGTCTTAACATCTTTATTACATTATTATTTTCTGCCAAGGAATATTTTTAAGGTCTGAGGGGCATCAGAAGTCGTTTGGAAACTGATTACGATTGGATATGCCTCAACTCCAGGAAATGGCGACCAATATTTATCAGCATCTGCTCCTAATGTTATTTTACAGGGAACGGTACTGCTCATCACCTTCAACTCCCATTCGGCATTTGAAGTTGTTGTTTTTATCATTACCGTACTGTCGTTTTTCAAATGAAAGGTAGTTCCTTTATCTTTTACTATAGGTTCAACAATTCGATAATTTTGCTTAACACCTGCAACAGTGATCTCCTTGGTGAGATAGGTATCATAGAACCGGTTTGCTAAAGTATATTTGATGTTGGATTTCTGACCATTAATGGTTTGCATATGGCCAGCCGTAAGCACCTTAACATGATCAGCTTGTTTCAATACACTCATTGCAGCGTCGTTCTCAAATATATTGGAATAGTAAGTGGTATCATTTGTAAACTCAATCCTGGGTGTCAACGGAAGGAGATCCTTTTCAATAGGCATATGCAAGGCTTCGATTCTTTGATAGGATGAAGAAGATGAAGATTGCAAAAAACCATTTGCGCCAAACCCATCGTACCAAAGATTTGTAACGCTACCACCCCTGCATACCGAAGCACGTGGGTATCTCCTTATTTCTCCATAAGCGGATACCGTAGCCATTATATTAGCGGTACGGATAACGGCGACTTTAATATCTGGAAAAAACTGATACCAATTGTTTTTTTGAGTTGCTAACGGTTCTTTATGCTGTACTTTGGCACCATATTCAATGGCTAAGGCAATACTTTGTGCCCTGGCAAAAGTAGAATAATTGCAGGGTGGCGAGCTACTGGAATGATTTGAAGCATGCGGACCATAGCCAATCCAGCCATTCTGTATAGCTCGTGTGTTTAAATAATCGAGGCATTTTAATCCTGCGGGGCCGAACTCCGGATCCATATCAGCTAACAAGGCAAAACTAAAATATACACCGGGAGCCGTTTTTGTTCCGCTTTCATAATTCCATTTGAAAGATCGCGTACCCCATGAATTATCAATAGATCCATTAGGGTAAACAAACAGCGCGTGAGTTTTAAGCAAATCGGCGGCAATTTGTTTGATCCGCAAATCGTCTTTCAAAATGGCATATAGGGCAATGTAACCTATACTTTGTGCAATGTTATAGCCCTGATCAACCCCTTTTCCTTCGCCGTTCAAAAAATTATCATGGGTAACATAGTTTAACGTACTCGTATTCATCAACGAATCGGCTTTTATTAACCAGCTTTTTTTCGGCTTGTCCGCAACTTTATAAGTGAACAATAAAGTTGCCGCTCCGGTGGGGTTGTAATTGATATTTCCAAGGGGGAACGTGGCAACTATATAATCGGCAGCCATACCCATGGCATGATTCCATTTTTCAATTTCAGCAGCGCTTAGCCAGGGTTTCAAAACAGCATAAGCCCCCGCCAGTGAGATCAATTGATCGGTAGTTGTTCCATACCAGCCCTTTTGCTCGGGATCAGGCCAGCTTTCACTCCATCCGCCTATATTTTTACCTTTATTGTCCTGTATTTTTATTAGCCAGTTGCCCAACTTAATAGCCGCATCCTTGTACTTCGGCTTTTTGGTCAGCTTATAGGCTATTGCAAAAGGGTATACTGCTTCTGCTGCCCGCGAGTGGATTGGATGATCTTCAGGATTAGACGAAGGGCAAACCAGCGCACCGAAGTTGGGGTCAGCAGTTTTGTTTATCTGTGTAGTCAGGAGCACATCACACAAAGATTGCAATGTAGTTTGATAAGGATCCTGTTGTGCAAATACCTTAGCCGAAACAATTACCAGTAAAAATGAAAACTTTATCCCCAGGTTCATATTTATAAATTTCTTTGTTTTTGATTTACATATCAAAACGAATTTATAAGAATGTAGCCTGAAGTAGTTTAACTTCTGTTTTAAATGCTTTTAAATTTGATGATTAATCTCAGTTCCCTTTTATTTTTCCCTGAAAAGGCCCAGTTCGGCGATTGCCGGATTCAACCTGCTGGAAAGCACTTTAAATCTAATTTCTGAAGTAGTTACAGCAGGGAAGCGTAAAATACGTTTATATCCGATAGTTGTACCCTGAGCGGCAATTTTCCAGTCAGCACCATCTTTATATTCCAAGCTAAAAAGCTCTACCCTTTGTCCCACTTTAAGGTTCTCTTGTGCTACAAAAACATCAAATGTCTCCGGTTTGTTCAACTTAAAATTAAGGGTAAGCACCGTATCTCCGGCCTTGGTAGGGAAATGCGTGGCATTTTTCCCATCCAGCACTTTGTTTAGATTATTTCCACCCGGTTGAACAGCTTTTTTAAGGATATTACTATTAAAAGTCTGTTCCCTTAATTTTTTAAACCCTTGTAATGAACTGATATCATAAGTGCTGATTAAACCATCCCTATCCGGTGGAATATTTAACAGCAATACCCCATTTTTTCCAACCGAATTATAATATATATCCATTAATTTTCCGGCAGATTTTACTTTGTTATTCTCTGTTTCATGAAAGAACCATCCCGGGCGTATAGATACATCAACTTCAGCCGGGTACCAAACCAGTGATTTGGCATTCATGATCTTCTCGCGGCTTCCCAAATCCTTACCCACCATATCCTTAGGTGCAAATTCTACTTTCTGTTGAGAATTAGCGGCAATCATATCAGTACTTAACTGATCACCAGGAACCACACTCCATTCCATGTCTCGGCCATATCCGGTTTCTGTACCTACCCATCTCACGTCTGGTCCCGAAACGGCAATAGTTGCCTCCGGTTGCAGTTTCCTGATCAATTCGTACCATCTGTTATACTGATATACCTGTTTTTTACCCGAAGGGCCTTCTCCGTTAGCACCATCAAACCACACTTCCTGAATTTTGCCATATTGCGTTAGCAACTCTGTAAGCTGGTTTACAAAGTAATTATTATATTCATCGCTACCAAAATATTTAGAATTACGGTCCCAGGGTGACAGGTAAATCCCAAACCCTACACCCAACGCACGGCAAGCCTCGGCAGTCTCCTTTACAATATCACCTTTCCCATTCTTCCATGGGCTATTTTTGAGACTATGCTCGGTAAATTTACTCGGCCACAGACAAAAACCATCATGATGTTTTGCGGTAAGAATGATCTGCTTAAAGCCTGCATCTTTACAAACCTGCACCCACTGTCGGGCATCCAGCTTTTTGGGATTAAAAAGAGTGGGGCTCTCTTTTCCATCCCCCCACTCTCTATCGGTAAAGGTATTCATACCAAAATGAATAAATGCTGTTAACTCCAATTCCTGCCACCTCAATTGTCGCTCGGAAGGAACCACACTGGCTGCCTTTTCGATGATTTTAGCTTTAGAATCACCAGGTTCAATTTGTACATAATTTTTAGAGGTGAAAATCTGTGCTCCGGCATTACTAAAAAAGACAGGACAAGAAAGGCAGATCAGTAAGTATTTTTTTAACAGCATATAATTTTTGTCGGTTAAGAGCCTAAATTTAAAGGAATATATTGATTTTCCACCCTTCCATCGGCATAAAACTTCAGCAGGGCATACCCTGGTGAGCTTTCCTGGTAAAAATAAGGTTGCGCAGATTTTTCATCACCCTTGCCCCACCAAAAACCGCTCATCGATCCGTTACAATGATATTTTATGCCATTATACACCGCTTCATCCAATAAATGCTGGTGACCACTCAAACAGATCTTCACTTTGTCTTTGTGTTTATAAAATAATTTTTTGAGTTCTTTATGATCACCATGTTGCCCACCCTCCCAGGTGTTAGTTACGGTAAGAATCGGGTAGTGCGACATCAACAACACCGGCGTATTCGGTTTTAAATCGTCCAATTCCTTCTCCAGCCAACTCATCTGCTCAGGATCCAGTTTTATCCCGTTACTATTCCCATCTAAAATGATAAAATGCCAATTCTTCTTTTTGAAACTGTAATAGCGGTTAGGAATTTTAAGGCGTTTAACCACATAAGGTTTTCCGTACATCTCATCTTCCTTATCGGGCGCTTTCCACCATAGATCATGATTTCCGATACAACTAAAAACCTCCAGTTTAGTACGGCTGATAAAATCGTCCCATACGGCCCACTGCTCGGTGACCTGGTTCCGTTGCACGTTGTCGTAAGAGGCATCGTGAATAGAATCTCCGCCGTTAAGGATAAAATCAATTTTATGTTTTAACACCTCATCCAAACATTTTTTTGCACGTTCCGGTACACCTTCATTGGCACGAATATGTACATCGGTAATATGGGCAACGGTTAAAACAGGATGATCTCCTGTCGGAGCCGTTGCAACAGCTCCGACAGGGATAACACCTGTAGCACCAAGTAAAACCGAATTTTTAAGAAAATTTCTTCGTTTCATTTATGGTTAAAATTTAATTGTCCCAGCCAAATATCTGCTTAAGATTTGGATTGAGCAAGGTTTGCTGACGTGGGATTGGGCGGTAATAATATTTGGGTTCGATAAAATTTCTTGGCTGATCTCGGTCCTTTACAAAGGCAACATACCCTGAAGTTCCACCGGTTAAGTAAAAAGTATTGTTGTTACCATTAGCCTGTTTCAGATAATATTTGGTTAAACCGTCCTTAACATTGGCAGGTAAACCTGCGATAGGGCTTTCATCTGATGGCGAGGCCAGAACCGCAATGTCCTGTACTCCATCACCGGTTACGTCATAAGCGCCTAATGCCGGAATATACATGCCTTGTTGACTATTCTGAATTAGCTTACCCGATTTCCAGCGCATTAAATCGTCGTATCTTAATCCTTCTCCTGCTAACTCAACCCTTCTTTCTCTCCTGATTTCCAACAATACATTTAAGTTAGTTGCAGATGCATTAGGATAAAGCACAGCAAGTACCGGATCTGTAGCTACGCCCATAGTCATATCTGGCATTTGCACCCTTTTCCTCAATACGTTTACGGTATTATTCAAATCAGTTTGGGTAATGGTACCTAATTCAGCTTTTGCTTCTGCACTAATTAATAAAATTTCGGCCAGACGAAAAACAGGAAGATCATTGTATTGCTTGCCATAGCCTGCATTTAAAGCCGAAGTTCCGGGATAAAATTTAATTTGACCATACCCACCCATGGTTGGATTGATTTTATAAGGCAAAGTGGTTCCTGGCTGAATGTAGCCAGGATAATTGATCGTAGCCCTCATTCTCGGATCGCGGTTATCAAACAGTTGAACAAATGATTTGGTCGAATTGGTAAACGGCGTTCCATCTGTATTCAGGTACGATTCCATCAAACTTCTGCTCAACGCAAAATTGAAATTCAGTACCAATGCCGAAAAATTCCCCAGATCAAGTGTCTGATCGAAATCCCGCCATAAGATAATTTCCTTATTTGATGACAACACATTTGAGTTAAACAAAGCCGAATAATCAGCAACAGGATTGTTAGTCGTAAAAATGCTAAACCCACCTTCGCTCATAATTTTTGTACTGGCATTTACAGCCAGTGTTAAAAAACGGGTATAGTCGTTGGTTAAGTTCAATTCACTATGGTATTTTCTAAAAGTACCTTCATATAGTGCAAAACGTGCTTGCAGTGCCAGGGCGGCCCATTTGGTTATTCTGGTATTAGATCCTCCGGTTTTGATATGATCAACAGCAAATTGAAGATCTTCCAATACTTTGTCTACCACAAACGCCCTTGAATCCCTTCCTTTGTACAAGGCTTCATCCTCGGAAGAAAGCACCGAATCATACCAGGGAACATCGCTGTATTTTCTTATTTTTTCAAAATAAAACAGGGCCCTGAAAAATCTGGCAATCCCTACATAGTGATCTATATCCAGCTGGGTTCCCACTACCTTTTTCACATTACCCAACATATAGTTAACCGATCTTAAACGCTTCCAGTCATCACGGTCCCAGGCTTTGTAACCACTCTCCCATCCCTGATAAGTATCCTGAGTAATTAATCCATGAACCAACTGATCGGTTTCTACATCGATATTATGTGTAGCAACATTGTCCGAATTCATATCGTCTACAGGAGCCTGCAACTGACTATAAAAACCATTTGAATAAGTTTCCAAATCCGTTGGAGAACTAAAAAACACATTTTCGGTGACATTGGATTTGGGATCTCTTTGCAGAAAGTCTTTCTTACAACCTACCATGGCTATCCCCGACATCAGCAGTACTATATATTTATATCTGTTAAATTTCATGATGCAAAAAATTAAAGTGTTACATTAAGACCAAAAGAGTAGGTTTTCTGGAAAGGATACACATTTCCACTAAGGGCTTCGGGATCCAGGTTAAATTTAACGCCGGATTTGTCAAAAAGATTTTCTCCACTGAAGTATACCCTTACCCGGCTCAGCTGCAACTTTTTCATGATTGTTTGAGGCAACGTATAACCTATCGTCAGGTTTTTGAGTCTGATGTAGGCAAAATTCTGAAGATATCTGGTTTGCGGGTATCCCAATTCCGATACATCTTCGGCGATATAAGATTTTAATCGAGGAAAATAAGCATTTGGCGTTTCTGGCGACCATTTATCCAACGCTTGTACCGTTGGGTTTGTCCATGGCTGAGCAAAAACACTCCAGAAATAAACATTATTATTTCGAGGATAAAAATCCTGCTTACCTACCCCCATAAAAAATGAACGGATATCAAATCCTTTCCAGGCCAGGTTCAAATCAACCCCGAAAGTATAACGTTGACTGGTATTGCCAATTCTGATCAGATCACCATGATCGTCGGCAGTATTCTTTCCTTTATTAATAACACCGTCGCCATTCTGATCTTTCCATTTTAAGTCACCCACTCCAAAAGTACCTCCGGCATCATCGGATACAAAAACCTGTTGATTAGCGTGACTTGCCAGTTCCTGAGCGGATTGGAAAAAGCCTTCCGTTTCCAGTCCCCAGATCTCTCCTATTTCCTGTCCTACATAATAATCTGTAATCGTTTTGGTCGGGTTGTCAAACTTGGTGATGAACGAACGGCTATCTGCCAGATTGATACCTACACCATACGAGAACTGACTTTGTGCTATAGTGGCCACATCTTTCCAGCCAACTCTCAATTCCCAACCTTTGGTTTTTAAATCGGCCGCATTCAAGTATGGTTCCTTTGCTCCAAACACACCTGGCAAGGTTTTGCCTTTAGTTAGCATGCCATTGGTATAACGGGTATATTTATCAAAATTAACATCCAGCCTGTTGTTAAACCAACTCATGTCCACACCAAAATTCACAGTTGATACTTTTTCCCAGGTCAAACTTGGAGAAACCGGATCCGGTTGAGTTACACCTGTTGGCCGCGTCCCCTCAATAACCTGCCCTATGGCACCCGCATTCATATTTACAATATAAGCGTAAGCACCTACATCCTGGTTACCCAAAGAGCCATAAGATCCTCTCAATTTCAGTAAGCCGAGCTTAATGTCGTCTTTGATAGATGTCAGGAATCCTTCATTTGATACCACCCAACCCATAGAAGCTGATGGAAAAAATCCCCACCTGTCATTTTTAGGGAACTTGGACGTACCATCATAACGACCGTTAAGTTCCAATATATATTTGTCGTTATAAATATAGTTTAAGCGATAAAATAAACCTCTTACAGCCCATTCATTGATGTTCTCGCCAATATTGTTTACGGTTCCTGTGGCCAGATTTAAAGATGGAAGTGTGCTGCTGATTAACCCGGTTTTACTTACCCATGATAGCTGATCATATCTATACTCCTGGTTATATCCCGCAAGTGCCTGGAAATAATGTTTGTCGATTGTTTTATGGAAGTCTGCATACAGGTTCGTAATGTTATTCCTTGTTTCTGAATTATCCGCACGTATATACGAGGTACCCGGGCCTTGATACTGGGTTGCCGTGTTCGGGCCGCTGCTAAATGGCACTTTAAAATCGCCACCACTTCTTATTCCTGTATTACGTCTGAAAGTTACATCAGCTTTGATATCAAAAACATCTTTAATCACCGCAGCGGTTGCATTAAAGGTAGTCAGGAAGTTGTTGTATTTCTGAATTGTTCTTCCCCCCTTCTGCACCCGGCCAATGGTATTGGCACCTGCAGCGGTATAAGTACCATCAGGATTGTATACTGCGTCTAAGGAGTTCTGGCGATTGATTTCCCAGAAATAGCTAAAATTATCCAATGATGACGTCGGTGCATTATACAATGAACTTGTAAATGCAGTATTGTTTCCCACATTCAGCCATTTGTTTAATTTCAAATCAACTTTAGACCTTAAATTGTAACGATCATAAACTTCACTGGCATTTTTAATTACGCCATCATTTTTCTGGTATTCGGCAGAAACCATATAACCAATATCTTCTGTCTTTTTAGAGATATTAACATTGGCATTATAACTTGGAGACGTTGTATTAAATGCTTCTTTAAACCAATCGGTAGAAGCGACATAAATCCATTGATTCGCATTTGAGGGATTTACATAAACGCCCGGCAGCGAAGGATTTTCGGATCTTTGCTTCGCATAATTCCTGATGGCCTCGTCATTAAACAGCTGAGGATAGTACGGAAACGCAGCCTCGTGCTTTGTGGTATAAGATAAATAAGGATCGGTAATGGTTTGAGGCAGCTTACCTAGAGTTTTATAGGCATAAAAAGCATTCGCGCTGATACTCAACTTACCAATTTTTGGGTTCTTGGTTGTAATTAAAATCACCCCAAATGAGGCCCTTGCACCATATATCGCCGCAGATGCTGCATCCTTCAGTACGGTTACACTTTCAATGTCATTTGGATTAAGCAAGCTCAATTCGCCCGCTGTATAAGGAACGTTATCTACCAAAATATATGGACTGGCGTAGGGTTTATCTTTTGACTTATCTCCGGTCAACCCACCAATGGAAGTTACTCCCCTGATATTCAAAGAAGTAGAATCGGTCGCCCTTCCGCTACCGTTTCCAATGTTTAAGTTAGGGATCAAGCCTTGCAAACCTGCTCCTATATTCGTTATTGGACGGTTTTCAATTTCTTTTGACGTAATTCCATCTACAGCTCCACTCAGGTTTATTCTTTTTTGCTTTCCATACCCTACAACTACAAAATCATCCAGTGACTGTACTTCGTCCTTTAACACAATACGCAGTTGCTTTTGGTTTCCAATCAGTACTTCCTGGGTTTTAGCCCCCACATAAGAAATAACCAGCACATCGCCCGATTCTGCATTAATAACAAACTCCCCGGTGGCATTGGTAATCGCGGTTCCCGATTTCCCCTTAATTTTTACACTTGCACCAGGTATAGGGACACCATTTTCATCCAGCACCCGGCCTTTAATCGTTTCAAACTGAATCAACGTACTGGTCAATTCCTTTTTTTTGAGGATAATGGTACGGTTAAATACCTTGTAGGTTAAGGGCAGATCTTTCAGGCAAATTTCAAGAACCTGCTCTACCGAAGCATCCCTTACATCAATGGATACCTTGTCTGATTTTGAGACTTCCAATTTATCGTATAAAAAAACATAATCACTTTGTTTTTCGATGGATTTTAAGACGAAGTCAATGGAAGCATTTTTCTGCTTCAGTGTTATTTTTTGGCTATAACTACTTGCACTTACCTGAAGCAGGCCAGTGATTAATAGAATTGTTGTGAGCTTCATAACCAGTATAAATTGCGTTGCCTTAGGCTGCAGTTTAAATACTGCACCAAAGAATGTAAAAAAATTCATAGCTTTGAATTTGGGGTTAATACATAATTGCTTAAATAACTTGTGTTTCCTGATCAAGACTTTGTCCATCAGGATATAATCCCATCAATATTAACGGGAAGTGCTGGGAACACTTCTCGTTTTTTATTTGAAGGTATTTGTCGGCGGGCGTGAAGTATTATTTTATCATAGGCATACGTATAATTTAAACTCGTTTGATTGTTTAATTGGCATTTACTATTATCTTATTGTTTTGAATCTTACAATGAGTACCGCTGTAAGAAAGCATTTCAATCAACTCTTTGGCACTGATATTTCTTGGGATTTTTCCGTTAAATTGTTTAACAGGAACAGGCCCGTTATATTGCACTTCAGTATCAAACCACCTGGATATCTGTCGCATCACTGAAGTAAGATCCGCATTTTCAAATTGAAAATATCCATTCTTCCAGGCAATTATAGACTCGGCATCCTCAACCTCATGAAGCGTTATCAAACTGGAATTATTTGGTATAATGGCCTGTTGGCCTGGCTTTAACAACAATTGGCGATCCTGGCGGGTAACCTTAACTGCACCTTCAAGCAAAGTTGTAGCTTCAGTCTCTTCATCGTCGTAACAATTGACATTAAAATGAGTACCCAATACCGTTATCTGAGATTGTCTGGTGGATACGATAAAAGGTTTCGATTTATTTTTAGCCACCTCAAAATAGGCCTCTCCGGTTATAGTAACCTTACGATCATTCCCCGAAAAAACTGTGGGAAAAGTAATTGATGATCCCGAATTGAGCCAAACCTCGGTCTTGTCTACCAGTATCAAATGGTATTGTCCACCACGAGGTGTAGTAACCGTGTTCATCCGAACAATTTTAGTATCCGGCTGTTCATTCATGGTGTAAACCAGTTCACCGCTTCTGGTCTTGGTTACCTCAACGCCCGCCTGTTCAGTAATCTGACCATCTGACGCGCTGTTGAGTACTACCTTCGTACCATCGGCCAACTGCAAAACTGCATGGTTCCCACCGGGTGTAATTTCCTTTTTTGCCATTTCCACAGTATGCACATCAGGTTTCGGCTTTGCCAAAAATAAATACCCCAGCCCTAGCAGTATACCAGCGAAAATTGCGGCCTTTGCTAAAAAATAATTACGGAATAAAAAGTTTTTCTGGTGTGTTACAACAGGACTGTTGGCTTCAATGCGGGCATCAAGATTTGCTAAGATATCCGCCCTATGACCAGCTAGCTCATCCACGCTCATCTCGGGAACTTCCGCATTCACACTTTCATACCAGTCCTCCACTATCCTGATTTCCTCAGGTGTAGCAGTCTGGCTATTGTACTTTTTCAGTAAGTCATTTAATCTTTCAGTATCCAAAGTATACGCTTTTAACTATATATCCGCTACTCTGACAAAAAGTACTATAGGTTTTTTATTTTTTTTTGAGATTGATGACGACTGGTCCTAAAACGGGGCTTAAATCATCGTGCAGGAGATGAGGCATAGTTTTGCACACTGGCCCTTAAGCGTTGATAGGCAGTTTGCAGCTGATTTTTGATGGTTTGTTCGGACAAAGACAGGTCGGTGGCAATTTCTCTGATAGAAATGTCATTGTCTCGCTTTTTTAGGTATATCTCGCGCATTCTGGGCGGCATATTCGCAATTTCATTGTTTATAATTCCCGAGAGTTCTTTTTCCAGCAGCGCATCCTGCGAATGTATATCCAGCTGTGCATCTTTGGTGGCCACACTTATTGCATATTTGGCCCTCACCTCATTTTTTTCGTAAAGCTTTAGCGTTTTATTTCTAAGGATACCATACAAGTAGGCAAGTATGCTTACTTCTTTATCGAAACTATCAATCTTATCCCATAGTGTTAAAAAGGTATCCTGCACGAGATCTTTTGCGGCATCCTTGCATTGAACTTTTTTTAATGCCTGCTTATAAAGTAGTGTCCAATAGCCATCAAATATGATTTGAAACGCCAGTTTTTTGTCCGATTTGACCAAAAAAAGAAAGCTATCGTCTATTTCATCACACATATTTAAAGCTGTGTTGTATTTAAATTTAATAATTGCCCGTTAAGGAGGTTAATTTCTTTGGTTTTTATTGTGTTTTATTTTGAGGACGATTTTTTTTTCAAATTAAAGCAGCATATATTAATCTGTTATAAACTAAAGGTAAACTATCTGTGTTTTGGTCTATTTCTATCTAATTTATTCATTTGACTTTGAAAATACAAAATAAATAATCCAAAACAGGTACGCAAACGTTTGATCTGATTAGTTGTGAACTTAATCCTTCAAACATCAAAAATATATTTAATCGAACAACACAAAAATCGCTTTCGCGATGAAGATATAGATAACGAATCTACCCGCTTTTCTTAGCTCCTTCTTAATAAGCATTTTACAAATGCTGAAAAAAAATAAACCAATCTAAATTTGCAGAATCACTTTGTATTTGTACTTTTGCGGCGGAGAGCTGGCAGAGTGGTCGAATGCGGCAGTCTTGAAAACTGTTGACTGTCATAGGTCCGGGGGTTCGAATCCCTCGCTCTCCGCTCAAAAGGTATCAAAAAGTACAAAAGCCTGCAAATCGTAACGATAGCAGGCTTTTGTATTTGAACAGCATCTAAGGATACCGTACAATTCCATTATAAAGTAAAATATCTAAACACCGCTGAAAACAGAAAAACCTCCATCAACGTTCACAACAGTACCAGTAACAAATTTTGATTCATTTCCCAAAAGCCAAATCAAGGCCCCAATTAGCTCTTCCGGCACTCCAAATCGCTTAAAAGGAGTGTTATTAATTACCAAACTACCCCGATCGGTATAGCTACCATCTTTATTTGTAAGTAATTCCCGGTTTTGTTCTGTAAGGAAAAACCCGGGTGCAATAGCGTTCATCCTTAACTTGTCACCATAACGATTAGCCATTTCAACAGCAAACCATTTGGTATAAGCATCAATTGAGGTTTTTGCCAGGGTATAACCAAGCACTTTAGTGATCACACTTTGAGAGGCCATGGATGATATATTTACAATGCTCCCTTCCCCTGTTTTTGCAATTGCCTCACCAAATATTTGGGTAGGAATTAATGTCCCCCATAAGTTCAATTCCATTACCCCTCTAAGACCATCCATGTTCAGTTTAAAAACATCATCGGCAGGCTGAACTATTCCTCCAGGAGTATTGCCGCCAGCGGCATTTACTAAACCATGAATTTCACCAAATTGGTTTATAATCCTATCACGTGCAACCCCAAGTTCATTTTCAATCAATACATCAGCTTTCAAAGCCAATGCTTTTCCTCCGGCATTGTTTATTTCTGTAGCTCTTTGCTCAGCCACTTCTAAATTTCTTCCTAAAATACAAACCGTACCACCCGCATTGTGAATTCCCTTTACAAAAGCGCCTCCAAGCACACCTGTACCACCGGTTACTACAATTACCTTATTTTTTAAAACCATATTTAAATTTATTTGAAATTAATTAAATAGCATTCGCTTGATGCCCATCTCAAGACCACGTAATTCTGCCAATCCTTTGAGACGTCCAATTACCGAATAGCCGGGATAGGTATTGTAATTTACGTCATCAAGTATTTTATGACCATGATCGGGCCGCATTGGAATGGAAATATCCTCACGCCCGTTCTCTAGTCTCTTTTGCTGTTCTAATATCACATTCTTCATTACCGCAAACATATCCGTGCTCCCAGCCAAATGATCGTCCTCATAAAAGCTACCATCAGGCTCGCGTTTTACATTACGCATATGCAGAAAATGAATGTGTTGCCCTAAACGTTCAACCATACCGGGCAAATCGTTATCTGCCCTGGCCCCTAATGAGCCTGTACAGAAGGTCAAGCCATTACTGTCCGACGGACAGCTGTCCAAAATATATTTTAAATCCTCCTCAGTTGATACCACTCTAGGCAAACCCAGGATTGGAAACGGTGGATCATCCGGATGGATACACATTTTAACTCCAGCTTGCTCTGCATGAGGCACAATAGCTTTGAGGAAATAGGCAAGATTTGCTCTTAAAGCCGTGGCATCCGTATCGGCATATTTTTGCAGTTGTCCCCTAAATTCATCTACTGTAAATACTTCATCAGTACCAGGTAAGCCAGCCATGATTGTATTTACGATATCCGTTTTCTCGGAAACATTCAGTCCATCTAAATATGCTTTGGCCGCCTTTTGTTGTGCCGGAGTAAATTCGTTAAATGCATCTTCCCTTTCCAATATGTATAAATCGAAAGCAGCAACAGCAAGAAAATGATACCGCAGTGCTGATGCATCATTATTTAACCGAAAATCAAGATTTGTACGTGTCCAATCTAGTACCGGCATAAAATTGTAACAAATTGTTTTTAATCCGGAACCGCCAAGATTTTTGATAGATGCAATATATTTTTCAATATAACGATCGCGTTCGGACGATGCAGTTTTAATACTTTCATGAATATTTACGCTTTCTACTACCGACCAGCGAAGTCCCGCATTCTCGATGGCTTGTTTACGCATCTTAATCTCATCAAGCGTCCAGATGTCACCGGCAGGGATATGATGTAGCGCTGTCACGATCCTCTTAGCTCCCGTTTGTCTGATGGCTGCCAGTGTAACCGGATCTGTCGGGCCAAACCACCTAAATGTTTGTTCTAAATTACTGATCATTTTTTTATTTTTTTTATACTGTTACTTACTAAAAAGAGAAAGGTTGCCCCTGGTGCCAACCAATTAATCTACCCCTGAAATTACGATGCTATCAAAGCAATCAAAAGTAAATATATAAATTAAAATCGCTATTCGTGCACGATAACGTATATGTTTTTTATCATAATTTGTTACCGATTATTATTCAGAATATACTATTATTGTATTCACATATTTAGCCAATCTCATATAGCTGGCTTAAACCAACATTGTAAATAATTACTTTATTTTTTGTTCATGAAAAAGTTAATGCATTGTATCATCTGTCTACTGTTGTTTGCTATCGATGTAAAAGCTGAAGTTAAACTTCCCCGATTGGTGAGCAGTGGAATGGTACTACAAAGGGATCAAAACATTCATATCTGGGGCTGGGCCGATGTTGGCGAAAAGATTTCCCTGACCTTCAAAAATAAAACATATACTACAAAGGCTGACAAAAACTGCCTATGGACAGTGAATATTGAACCCCAACCGGCCGGAGGTCCCTTTAAAATGCTGATTAACAACATTGAGCTTCAGGATTTACTGATAGGTGACGTCTGGCTCTGTGCGGGGCAATCCAATATGGAAGCAGTAATGAACAGGTCAAATATTAAAGAAAATTATCCTCAGGTTATCAAAAATAGCAACTACCCAATGATCAGACAGTTTACTGTTAAAAAAGGTATGGCTTTTACCCCGGTACAGGATGTGGCCAGCGATAAGGGCTGGGTAAGTGTAAACCCGCAATCGGTGCTGGATTTTTCGGCAGTTGCTTATTTTTTCGCTAAAGATTTATATGAAAAATACAAAGTGCCCATTGGGGTCATTAATTCAAGTGTAGGTGGAACGCCTGCGCAATCCTGGGTTAACAACGAATCATTAAAACACTTACCAGAATATGATAAAGTAGCCCAAAGACTTAAAGACACCAGCGAAGTATCCCGTATATTAAATGCGCATGCTTTAAAATCTGCAGCCTGGTATAAATCAATTAAAGAAGATGATTCCGGCATAAATGAAAAGTGGTTTTTAACACCTTATCAGCAGGAAGAAAACTGGCAGGAAATAAAGAATTTAGGCCAGCTAGGTGAGAAAATCCCCCTACCTAAGTATGGCTCCATGTGGTTTAAAACTGTAATAGATATACCAGCGTATTTAGTGGGGAAAGCCGGAAGTATCTGCTTAGGAATGATGCATACTGAGGATGAAACCTACATTAACGGAGAAAAAGTAGGCTCCATAAACAGCGGCTATACCGAACGCAATTATGCAATCCGCCCCGGGTTATTAAAAACAGGAAAAAATACCATCACCATCAGACTAATCAGTCCAACTACCGGAATTAGCTTTAACCCAAAAAACAGCTATCAGCTCAAATTTGAAAATGGTTCAATTCCTCTGAATAAACCCTGGAAATTTAGGTTTGGAATTGAGACCGCACTTTTACCAAAGGGGAATGGTCTATCACAACACAGCCCCACCGCCTATTATTACGCAATGATTAAACCTCTTGCCGGCTATCGCATTAAGGGATTTGTCTGGTATCAGGGAGAGAGTAATATTCCAAAACCGGAAGAATATCAAGGTTTGCTGACCTCATTAATCGAGGGCTGGCGAAAAGACTGGAAACAGGAAGATTTACCATTTTTGTATGTACAACTAGCCAATTACTGTAGTACACCTGTTGAGCCTGTGATTAGTAACTGGGCCTTATTGAGAGAAGCCCAGATGAAGACTTTAAAAATTCCAAACACTGCTATGGTTGTGATTCATGACATCGGAGAGCGGGATGACATACATCCCCGTAATAAATCAGATGTTGGAAAGCGTCTGGCTTTAGCCGCACAAAAGCTTGCATATCATGAAAATATTGTTTTTTCCGGACCTGTTTATAAATCGATGGAAATTTCGGGCAATCGGGTCTTAGTTTCATTTGACCATATTGGAACAGGTCTGTTATGTTCAGGAGATCAGCTAAATACATTCATGGTTTCGGCAGATGGAAAAAATTTTGTTGCCGCAGAAGCCAAAATAGTAGGAAAACAGGTAGCAGTTTGGAATCGTACGATTACAAAACCTATCGCTGTGCGTTATGCCTGGGCTGATAGCCCCGACGGTGCTAACCTATATAATAAAGAAGGTTTACCGGCTTCCAGTTTTAAAAGTAACTAGTCATTTATAAATCTTAAAATTTCAAAATGAATTTTCGAAAAACACTTTTTATCGCCCTGTCGCTTCCCCTCTCTATAACGGCGTATGCGCAAAGTTTCAAGGTAGACCAAAACTTAATATCCACCCCACTTACAGATAGCACCAATTTCTCTCTGTTAAATTCGCGTATGGGCAGTCGCTTTACTTTTTCATTGCTCAATGAAAAGCAAAGCATACAAACCGGTAGCCTCGGTTTTGATATGGACGAACAAACCGGCTTACTGATTGGTCTGACCGTCGATGGAAAACAATACTGTTTAAGAACCACAAAGCTGCCCAGAAACACAAGCTATTTAAAAAACCAACAGTTGAAATTTGGGCCATCGTCAATGCAAATTAGCGGAGAAACATCCGCTGGTATTAAAGTGGATTTTACGTTGATCTCTTCTTTTACACCCTCGAAAGACCTGGCGGATAGTTCTGCCATCAAAACACAGATTTTCCCTGGATTTTATTTACAAGTCAATGTAGCAAATGAAAGTCAGCGGCCGGTAAATTGCAAACTTAAAGTTGCAATAGCCAAAACACCTGTGAAAGGTTTCAACTTTATGGGGCTTGAACCGATGAAACCAGACAATACCGAACAGCAAGTATTGTTCAGAGATAATGCCAGTTTAAATGGTAAATCGGCCTTAGCAGCTATTAAAACCTATGCAAAAGGTACTTTTAATGAGGACGGCTTTGGCGGCCTGCTGTATGAATTTAACTTACCACAACAAACCAAAAAAGAGTTCAATCAAATTTACGCAACCCATCATGAGGGCACTGTAGTAGCCGATAAACGTGTAAACCAGCAACTCAAATTTTACTATAGCTGTTACTGGAAAAACATTGCCGAGGTTCTAAACTATGCGAAGGAAAATTATGAGCAGAATATACGCCTGACTCAAAAGTTTGACGATAGTTTATTGAATAGTGCTTTAACTGCCCAGGAAAAATGGGTATTGGCTTTAACATTTCATACCGATCTGGCGAATACCTTTTTTTTACTCGACGATAACAGTAAAGCCAGGTTCTATGTTTCAGAAGGTAGATTTAAACATCTGAGTACGGTAGATGTGGCGCATGAAACTGAGATCAGTGCCATTTTTTGTCCCTGGCGTTTAAAATTACAACTAAGCCAGTGGACACATTATATTGCCCGGGCGGAGCTTACGGTACCTGCCAATCCTGTTCAAAATAAACCTGCTTACCAGCAAGGTATGACAGCCGCAGAATATGGCCCCTACTTATATCATGACGTGGGCGACTTACCTTTTGTGAGTGAAACAGCAAACTATAACTATGGTCCACACATGGCTGTAGAAGAGAATACTTCATTCGTCCTATTGCTTTATTACTATTGGAAAATCACCCATGATGATGCCTTTGTAAAATCGATGCTGGGTACTGTTGATGTTTTACTGAGATCTGTCATCAATAGGGACACCAATGGAAACGGAATAGCCGATAAGGCTTTCGGCTGGACCACCTATGATGCCAATGAGGCGCTCAAACTTTCGCCAGACAACACGTTTTTAGGCGCTAAACAATTGAGTGCCTATGTTGTGGCAGCAGAAATGTTTAAAGGATTATCTAATAAAGGCCAGATCAGCGTTGTAGAAAGCACAAAGAAAGGAGTTGTTGACGGTGAAGGTGCTGGTTTCAAAAGTACTAACATTGCTGTAAACAATGAAGGCTTAAGAAACAAGCAGGCATTCGTTTTTGAAAAAGAAGCCAACCTTATTCTAAACACCTTAAAAAAAGCGCAACATAAATACGGCTACATCCCAGTAAGTTTAGATGAAACTTTTCCAAAATGGGACCAACGTTCGGTAGTGATTGGTGAAGGTTTGTTTTTACCTGGTCTTGCCGGATCAAAATCTCCGGTATTAAAACAACTTGCCGCTGTATTAAAAAAAGACTATGCTGCGACGTATGCGCAAAGTATCACCGATTATGGCATTAAATTAACTACCCAGGAAGGCACAACCTGGTTTAGCAAAACCATTGTCGCCGATGTTGTGGCAGCACAGTGGTATGGTATTAAACATTCCTCTGCACCTTATATTTACCAATGGAACAAAAACAGCCCTTATGCCTATAACGATGGCTTACTAAAAAAAGATGATGTCTGGATTGGTTACTGGTATCCGAGAGGGATATCCATATTGGGGTATTGGCTTTTACAAAAACCACAGTAATATGCGTTCCGTCATCCTGACCACGCAGTAGCTGCGAAGCAAAATAAATGGCGTAGCCCTCTTGAAGACAAGGTTCAATAGATGCTACTGAAAAATTCAGGATGACGAACGGATTAATGATACAACCTGATATTTAAGGGTTAGCTAAGTGAGCATACCGCTTTTCTAAAAAGTTTTTCATAAAAAGGTTTACTTCCCATAAATCGCTAACATCCTGTTGATGAAACGGCAATTGTGGCATATAAGGGTAAGGGCCAAATTCACAAGTGACCGTCAAAATATCCGACTTCAACATCAGGTGGTGTTGCACTATCGCATCCCACCATTTACAATGGAAATCAAGCGCTTCCTTCCATTCGGGTGCTGCAGGATGATTGACCTGCGGTCCTCCGGGGAAACCTACGCGCGAATGAAAATGATCAGTACGGCGGATAGCCAGGTCTAAAATTTCCTGCTGATCTTGCAGATAGGACTCAGCCACACAACACCAATGGGAAAAATCGGCTGTTATTCTTAAATCAGGATACTTTTGTAAATACCTGACGGTATTGGAAGTGCAAAAACTAAACTTGCCGCGATGCGTTTCATGCAGGATACGCAAGCCTGTTTCCTGACTTATTCTCGCTGCCAGCGCTATCAGTTCACTATTTTGTTCGAAAGTAAAAAAATCTTTCCCTGTTTGCGAATTGATAAAAAGCGGGTTTGCAGATGCCAATGCGTACAACCGCCTTTCAAATTGTTGAACATGCTCCTTAAAATCTGCGGTAGCCGTTTCAAAGTGCTGGCCAATCCAGCTCAAGCCATTGTTATTTAGTTGTGTAAACATAGCCTGCCTTTCCTCTTCATCTGAAGGCAGATTTGCTTCTACGCCCGCATAGCCCGCAAGCTTCGCTTTTGCCGCAAAATCAGCCCATGATAAATGCCTGTTCCCCCATCTGGGGATAAAAAACTTAATTTCCATCTGATGATTAATTTGTGTTCAGATACTGTAACTGATAGGCTTTAGGTGTGGTACCCTTCATTCGCTTAAACAACCGGTTAAAATACGACGGGTTGTTAAACCCCGATTCAAATGCTACCTCAGCGATGGTAAGATCCCCCATTAGTAATAGTTTAGCAGCATTTCCTAACCTGATTTCATTCATAAAATCTTTAAACGTTTTGCCTGTTTTCTTCTTAAAATATCTACAGAACGCAGCAGTGTTCATATTGCATCTCTGGGCAATGTCCCTCAAGCTTAAATCAGACTTAAAATTGTTCAGCACATATTTATAAACCGTGTCTATTTTCTCTATATCGTTGCTTTTGTATTGATGAGCATAACCTATGCTGCATAAATACTCATATTGTATCTGCGTGGCAATGCTTAATAAGATGTCTGTTAACGCTATAATCTTCTGCCCTTCATCTAGTGTCAAAAAATTAATTAACTTTTGTTGTAAATCTTCATTATGCCGGGCAATATAGATTCCCCTTTTTGCATCATTCAATAAATCAAAAACCGGCTTCATGGGTGGAATGCTAAGAAATTCACTGCCGGCATAATCCTGATTAAACCTAATGATAATTGCTTCAGCCTTATTTTCCGCTATATTTTGATAATAGCTGCTGTGGTTGCGCCAGTAATGAGGCAAACGAGAACCGAGAAGGATAATTTCACCGGGCTTAAATTCGGAGATATGATCCCCGATAAATTTAGTCCCTTCACTTTTAATAATAAACGTGAGCTCCAGTTCATCATGAAAATGCCAAGGGTTGGCAAAATAGCTTACCTGCTCTCTTCGTGCGTCAATATAAAATTTGCTGTAAGCCGGAACTTTAAGGTGAAGTGGTTTCATTGCACAAAAGTTAACCATATAATACCACATATCAATAATAAGGCAAAATTTGTTTTACAACTGGCAAAATTCGCATTAAAGGCTGCCTCATTTTTGTTTTAGCTTCGTTTAAACCAAATCAAAAAAAAGCAACATGAAGGAGGTTAAAATTTCTTACGGGTGGAAAATCTGCATCCTTCTTTTTTTTAGCACTACAATTAATTATCTGGACAGGCATGTTTTAAGCATTTTAGCGCCTGAGCTACAACAACTGTATCATTGGGGCGAGGTAGAATATAGTTACATTGTAACTGCCTTTCAGGTTTCCTATGGGTTGGGCGTAGTACTAACCGGAAAATTATTGGATAAGTTTGGCACCAAATGGATATTTGGCATTGCCGTAGCCTTATGGAGTGCTGCAGGGATGGCCCATGCCTTCGCAAAAGGAGCTATTGGTTTCAGTGTAGCCAGGTTTAGTTTGGGATTGGGAGAGTCTGTTAATTTTCCGGCTAGCGTTAAAACCGTGGCCGAATTATTTCCTGCTTCTCAAAGAGCATTTGCTACCGGTTTTTTCAATGCAGGATCAAATATTGGTGCCATTGTAGCCCCTCTATTGATTCCTTTTATCGCATATAAATTTGGCTGGCAATGGGCATTTATCCTAACCGGAGCTTTAGGTTTCATATGGGTATTTTTCTGGTTTATTACCTATAAAAAACCCATACAAACTCAGCCGATAAAAACGGAGTTAACTGGCGCTAAAAGCTGGAAGCAAGTGATTCTAAAAAAGGAAGCCATCACCATTTGTTTAGTCAGGTTTATTTCCGATCCGACCTGGTGGTTCCTCCTTTACTGGCTTCCAAAATTTTTAAATGAGACCAAGGCTGTCAGTACCGGCGCATTGGGCTGGCCACTGGTAACAGTTTATATACTGGCCGATGTAGGTAGCCTTGCGGGAGGTGCTTATTCCTCTTATTTAATTAAACGAGGCAAAAGCGTGTATGCGTCAAGAAAACAAGCGCTACTGATATGTGCCCTAATGGCCTTATTACTTTGTTGTGTGGCATTTACCGACAACTTATGGATGGCAGTATCGCTAATTGGATTGGGAGCGGCGGCACACTGTGGCTGGACGGCAAATATATTTGCAACCATTACAGATGTTTTTCCTAAAGAAGAAGTGGGTACTGTAATGGGCGTAGCAACGCTTTCAGCCGTAAGTGGGGGAATTGTCTTGTCGCTGTTAACCGGCCGGATCCTGGAACTTACAGGAGGTTACAGCAGCATATTTCTATTCATTGGCTGCACTTATTTAATAGGCTATACCCTACTTACCCGTTTAATACCTGAGAAAAAAACAAATCAAACATCATAAAATGAACTATAGAAAATTAACTCCAGCAGATCAGACGCTTTTTAACGAAAATGGTTATGTATTGATCAAAGGAATGCTGAAACCGGAAGAGGTTAAAAAGCTATATGATATTGCTACGCATGATGAAGTGATCAGCAAGAAATCTTTTGACAGAGGCGATGCAAGTGGCCTGAGAACCAAACTCGCTTTGTGGTATTCACTGGGCGATGATGCCTATAGCTTACTGGCCCGTTCTAAGCGAATTGTTGAGGGAGCCAATCTCCTCCTCGAAGGAGAAGCAGCTCACTTTCATTCCAAACTCATGCAAAAGGAACCAAAAGTTGGGGGAGCCTGGGAATGGCACCAGGATTACGGCTATTGGTACCGTGACGGATTTCTATATCCGCAAATGTTAAGCGTACTTACCGCATTAAGTCCATCGACCAAAGAAAATGGTTGCCTGCAGGTTATTAAAGGCTCCCATCTTGTTGGAAGAATAGAACATGGCTTTAGCGGAGAACAAGTTGGTGCAAATCAGGAAAGAGTGGATGAACTGCTCAAAAGATTAGAGCTGGTTTACGTTGAAATGGAAGCTGGGGATACCTTATTTTTTCACAGCAATACGCTACACCGTTCGGATGCCAATCTGAGTGATGCACCGAGGTGGTCTTTAATTTCTGCGTATAATTTGATCAGCAACAAACCTTATAAAGGAAATTATCCCTCAGCAAGCGAAACCATTCAAATCGTAAATGATGAAACATTGTTAAAATCCAGCAGCGAAGGAATACAGGAAGACGCTAATTTTCTGGTAAAGTAAACAGCTTTTCTTTTAACATCTAGCCTCCTCACATGATAAATTAAGCTTATATTTAGTTTTTTATTATTGGATCGTAGTCATACTTTTACACGAGAATTCGATATGCGCAAATGAAAACAAATATGCAAAGCGGTTTAAAGGAGATAGCTAAAAGAGCGAATGTTTCTATAGGTACTGTTGACAGGGTGATACACAATAGAACAGGTGTTTCAAAAGCTACCAAAAATAATATATTGGCAATTATGAAAGATCTGGATTACCAGCCTAACATTTTAGCCCGAAGGCTTGCGTCTAAAAAGGTATTGCATTTTGCCAGCTTAATCCCTGCCATTTCTACAGAAACTGAATTTTGGGCTGCTCCCATTAGGGGTATTGAAATGGCCGAAGCGGAGATTAAGCAATTTGGAATTGTAATTGATAAATATTTTTATGATCAGAACGACAAACAATCGTTTGTAAAACAAACGAAAAACATTCTTAAAACTGCGGTCGACGGTATATTGGTAGCCCCGATTTTCATTGAAGAATCACTGGCGTTTTCCAAACTTTGTAATCAAAAAAAAATCCCCCAGATTTTCATCAATTCTGATATCCCTAATGAAACCAGATTGAGTTATATTGGCCCGGATTTATTTCAAAGTGGCCATTTAAGTGCACACATGGTTAACTATTTAGTGAGGAAAAATGACAAGATCCTTATTGTAAACATCTCAAAAGAGATAGATAGCTATCATCACCTGATGAGGAAAGAAGAAGGTTTCAGGGCTTATTTTAAGGATCATCAAAAGAAAGTCCGAATTATAAAAACCGACATTACACCAAATACCGACTACCTTTCCGTTTCAAAACAGCTTACTGAAGTATTGGGTGAACATACCGATATAAAGGCTATTTTTGTTACCAATTCCAGGGTTTTTTCTGTTGCTCAGTTCTTAGAAAAAACAAATCAGGAGCATATTTTTTTAGTCGGTTATGACTTCTTACCTCAAAGCATAGAATACTTAAAAAAAGAAGTAATAGACTTCCTGATCTGCCAAAAACCTCAGGAACAAGCCTATAAAGGCATCATGGCATTATATCAAAATGTTGTTTTAAATGCAGATATAGAAGCGATCCAGTTTATGCCGATCGATATCATCACCAAAGAAAATTACAAGTCATACCGGAACTAACAATGGTGCAATATATTGCCATTGTTGTTGATATTTTAAATTAATTGAGCTGAAAACTTACCGTCGCACCTTTGTGATCTCCCTGTGGTAAACTAATGGGTAGGGGCTCCATAATTTTAAGGAGGGCTGAACTAAAGGTAACATGTAAATCTGTTAATTTCTGGGTAGGATCTGAAAGGTACAGCACGGGATTTTTATCTTTTACACCTTTAATCATTAATGCACAAGGCTGATCAACAGCGATAGAAAAATTAGCAGCTGTTAAACTACCGGCCTCATGAAAAACGATCTGAACCATTTGCAGGTCATCATTTCCGACTGCCTGAATTAAGGGTGTGTTAGATAGTATCCTTATCGCAGAAGCCTGTCCGCGCACCATCTCATTTTCACTTATACCCGGCCTAACAATATAAGCATAAGACTGCTTAACAGGATCTACCCCATGATCAAACCATAACTTAAATACCTTTCCCTCAACTACATTTTTTGATCTGTTGGCATTTATGAGATTCCAACTCCCTTTTTGTTTTTCATTGGTTAACCTGATATTGCCCTGATTAGGGAAATAATAACCTACGCTGTCATGCCAAATCCATTTCACGTCATTAGCGATAAACCGCTTATTCACATTTATGATTTTACCTCCACCAAAAGCCTTTACAGGACCTTTTTGCCAGGCCTGATTAATGGTCGTAACGATGGGTTCTTTGGCGAAGCTATTGATATCCGTCCCCAGGCATACCACTTCGTCATCAAAGAAAAACCAGGCTTTTTTTGCGGTAACTTCATTATAATCCAGCTGATAAACCGCTGCCCCATATTTCCCATCAGATACCCCACCAACAAATGCGCCTACTCCTCTTTCTCCCCATTCAATAGTTGTTCTTTGGTCTGTTGCATAATCACGACTGGTAATACCCGGAATTTTATCCCATTCCCAAACAGGCATGATGTTAAAATACTCTCCGCCGCTACGCTGAATATTGGTAGAACCATCCGGTAAAAACTTCCCGGTCAAATTCTCTTTATTTCCGTATTCGGTTCTAATGGTCCGCTTAGACACTGTCCTCACATTAAAAGAATAGGCTGCCCGGTTATGCACCGTATAATCACTCTTATAAAAATGGGTATGTACAGCCTGGATATCAAAAGACGGATGCTTCTTTTCCAAAATCCGCTGTTCGGCCTTTTCTAAAACAAGTGCATTTTCGGGGCTTACTTCTTTTGCCAATCCCAGCAAACTGTGTTTCCCTGCTTTGGAAGTGATATTTATTTTGTCTAATATATCATTTCTCGCAATCCCTCGTCCTTCCGTATTGAAGTCAATATACCTGCCTCTGATCGTTTTTAAATAAGTACCGGTTAAATATTGATCCAGAATTTTTAGCTTTTCCGAACTTATCGCATAAGAAGTTCCCAGCAACCAGGAGGCTACCTTATATTCGCCAAACAAAAAAACCTGGCCATAACTAGCGATCTGTAATTGTGGTCCATGCTGCCTGTAGGAATAATCATGCTGTAAACCTTCTTTATTACCCAATGAAATGGGCATAAATACTTGCTTTACGGCCGAATCCATCAAGACCTTATCTCTTGTGATACAGGCCCTATAAATCATGTGAATAGCAATATCCGATTTATTCGCACCTATGGCCTTCACGACATCCCCCTGATTCATCAGGTTCAGCAGGGAATCCTGTAAAGTTGAGGGTAGCGTACGCCGCCCCTTTAAAAGCAGCATGAGCTCTCCGAGTGCAGTTGGAGAAGCAATATCATTTTGAAACCAATTGTTACTTCTTGGATTTTGCTGTAACCAATAACGCAAAGCATTGATCGTTTGATCTGCCAGCTGTTTTTGCGCAACTCCAGTTTCTGCATTCAGAGCCAATACCAATGCAAATTGCTTAACCCTATTCAAATGTATAAGAGGAGCCCAGCTAGTCTCGGCTTTAGACGAGTAATCAATTGCCGGCCAGCCGCCATTGTATTGAATAGATAGTGTATTTTTTTTTACATCCGTATTGAGCTGACTGATGTCAACGTCTTCTTTTAAGTATTTAGCGATTCTTGATTCAATAATTTGAAATTCGTCCTGACCATGCGCGGCACTTATTGCAAAACAAAATAAACCAAGAAAAATATAAAACCTACAAACAAACCTTTTCATGCTTACTTATATGAATAGTTTCATTTATCTGCCTTTTTTATTGGGTGATGATGCCATAACGAAGGTTAGCTGTCCACCATCCGTGATCTCGCGATGGATAATATATAAACGATCCAATACTTTTCCATTTAAGAGTACCTGCTTTACATACACATTTTTATCCGATTGATTTTTTGCCTCCACAATAAATTGTTTGCCATTTTCAAGATTGATGGTTGCATTTAGCACCGACGGGCTACCTAAATCATAACGATCGGATGCCGGCGCCATTGGATAAAAACCAAGCGACGACATCATATACCAGGCACTCATTTGTCCGCAATCATCATTTCCGCCCAAACCATCTGGCCCGTTATGGTATTGTTTTCCCAAAATCATTCTCACGGTTTTCTGTGTTTTCCAGGGCTGTGAAGTATAGTTGTATAGGTAAGCTACATGATGTGCAGGTTCATTTCCATGTACATAATTACCGATGATCCCCTCCCGGGTGATATCCTCTGTATGCGCAAAAAAGGCATCGGGTAAGTCCATGGTAAACAAAGAATCAAGATGAGGGATAAACTTCTTATCCCCTCCCATGATCTGAATCAATGCACCCGGATTTTGCGGAACATAAAGACTGTAATTCCATGCGTTACCTTCTATAAAGCCCTGCCCTTCTGTTTCCAAAACATCAAAGTTTTTTCTGAACATCCCGTCTGATAAACGCGGCCGCATAAACCCTATGCTTGCGTCGTATACATTTCTCCAATTTTCCGATCTCTTGATAAAAGTATTGTAAACTTCAGTATTGCCGGCTTTTTTTGCCAGTTGTGCAATACACCAGTCGTCATAGGCATATTCTAATGTATTTGATACTGCGGTTCTATTTTTATCAGAAGGCACATAGCCCTTATCAATATAATCTCCTATGCCTTCGTAATTACGCTGATTTGCTGTTGCAACACAGGCCGTCAGCGCTTTATTGATGTCGCCCTTAAAATTACCTTTAATGATAGCATCAGCAATAACCGACACGCTATGGTAACCGCTCATGCACCAGGTATCATTTGCTGAGTTAGACCAGACAGGCAGCATTGGTAAAGCACTCTGATCAAAGTGTGCCATCATAGATTTCACCATGTCGTTATTCCGCTGTGGCTGTACGATATTGAAGAAAGGATGTAAGGTTCTGTAGGTATCCCATAAAGAAAATGTCGTATAATTCTTAAATCCTTTGGCCTCATGTACCTTTTGGTCCAAGCCCATATATTGATTATTTACGTCCATGTAAACCGTCGGACTTAAAAAAGCATGATACATGGCCGTATAAAAATTGATCGCATCCGCAGTATTTTTTGTTTTGACTTCAATCTTCTGCAATTCTTTGTTCCAGAGCTGCTGACCTTGTTGTTTAACCCGATCAAAGTCCCATCCTGGGATTTCAGCCTGCATATTCATCAGCGCATTATCGCCGCTAACCGAAGAAATCGCAAATTTAATTTTTACCTTTTCAGCTTCCTCTGTATCAAAATTAAAATACATTCTGATTTGCCTGGCTGCCATTTCGGGGAAGTTCCTGGTCTGATCAAACTTTGACCAGAATCCTTTATATACCTCTTTTTTTGTGAAATCTTTAGCACCGTAGGACTTAAATGGTTTAGAAAAAGACATCGCAAAATAGACCTTGCGGTTTTTTGCCCATCCGTTGGTTTGTCTATACCCTGTTACCAACGAATCATTCACCACCCGGACATAGGTCCAAACATTCTTATTGTCGTAGTTATAAATCCCATGCATCAAATCCAATATGATATTTGCCGCTTTAGATTTCGGGAAGGTATACTGATGAAAACCTACCCTTGCAGAGGTAGTCAATTCTGCAAGGATACCGTCATCGTCTAATTTTACTTTGTAATAATTGGCTTCCGAAACCTCAGTCTGATGACTATATTTTGATCGGTAACCGTTTTCGGGCTGCTTTGCAGTCCCCGGATTAAGCTGCACCTTTCCAAGAGTTGGCATCACCAAAAAATCACCCAGATCCGAATGCCCTGTACCACTATAATGTGTATGACTAAAACCTACTATAGTTGGATCATCATACTGATAACCTGCGCAATACCTATAAACATCTTTATTATACTTCCCGTTATCTTCATAAGAAAGCGTATCGGTATCCGGACTTAACTGTACCATGCCAAAGGGCACAGTAGCTCCCGGATAAGTATGTCCCATTTTTTGTGTACCAATAATGGGTTTTATATATTTATATAAATCGCTTTTATTTTGAGCATTTGCAAAACAGGCAGTAGTCCCTATAATAGCGGTAACAATTAAACTTTTACTAAACTGGTTCATTACTGTGGAGGATAAGGTATAGCCTTAAATATAGGTCATTAATTAACATTTACCTTGGTTGATTTATAAGTATGCAGCAATTTTTTCTGATCGACTTGCTGAAAAGTTACTTTTTTCAACTCCGCACCATGCACATCATCCATTACAATAGGTAAACGGTAGTCTTTCTTTTCTGCTTTCAGCTGAAGGTTTGAGAAATTAATATTTTTTGCATGTCTGACATAAATACCCCAGGCAGGGATTTCTTTAAACATAGAAAACTCCGGATACCCGGCTGCCTCTTCCGGAATACTATCTAATTTATCTAATGCAACGTAGGCCATATATTTGCTCCCGCCACCTGGATAAGAAATCTCAAAATTGCTAAAGGTTACATCTTCGATATATTGCCCTGGTAAACCGGCAATAACAATTGGAGAAATATTTCTTGGCATATCTTCAATTGGCCCTTCATAATCATAACCGGCATCAGCTTTACCCAAAGGTACATCCGCTACCACATTTTTGATGGATATTCTTTTCATGGTCGACTTTTTACCCGGAATTCTCTCTCCCAGTCGTAAAAAGATCACATGCCCCGTATTGGCACTCTTTAAGCCATCTACGATAATGTCTTCCAGAAAGCCACCATCAACGCTTTGTAAAGCGATAGCAGAGCGGTAAGTATTGTATACCGTATTGTTCAGTATCTTAATATTTCTGAAACCACCCTTACCCGCTGTACCTAATTTTATACCGTTTGCGCTGGTGCGCACAATATTATTTTCGATCAGTATATTATGGCAGAAAAAGCCCTCAGTATGCGATTTCAGACAAATCCCATCATCTGCGGCATCGATATTATTATTGGTGATCACCACATTATCACAGTCTACCACATCAATACCATCACTATTCCAATAAGCAACATTGTTTACGGTAATGTGATCTATCACTAAATTTTTGCAGCGTTCGTAAGTTTGCAACCAGCAGGCGGAATTTTGCATGATCAGGTCTTTAATATTCACATTCACACAATTATAAAAGTAAATCACCATCGGCCTGATAGATTCCCTGGTACGGTCATATTTTAAAATATCCACAATTAGCCCGTCATTTGCATAGGCGATAGAATTATTGGCCAATGCCCTGCCCTGTCCATCAATCATTCCCTTGCCTGTGATGCCCACATTTTCTACATCTCTGGCATGAATAAGTGCTGTATTCCCAATTCTGTCATAATCAAATGGATTGGTAGAGCCCACTAAAACCGCTCCCTCCTCTAACTGAAGCGTAACATTAGATTTTAAATAAATAGATCCCGTCAAGTACCTGCCTACATAAAAAACCAATCTGCCTCCACCATTTTTGCTGATATAGTCTATCGCAAACTGGATAGACCGTGTATTCATCGTCGAACCATCTGATTTGATATGGAAAAATGATGCTCTATAGTCTTTCGCAAAACCAGTTACGCAGGCCATCATCATAAAAAGCATCAGAATCATTTTCTTTTGATTTTTCATAAGTTTATCATTTGTTTTTTAAAATAAATTAACGGGGCCAACCAAACCCATTGATTGAAGTGGCTGTTCTTTCTTTATATTGTTTGACCAATATTGTGCAGTAGCATTTTCTGTTAAAGATTTCATGTAATTGAGCATTACAGTGGTCACTTTAATTTCAATGTGATTTACACCAGTTTTCAATAGGTTCCCAATGGCATAAGCTCTGCGTCCATACCATTTAACGCCTAAATTTTCGCCATTAACTATCACTTCCGCTATGCCAAATACTTTCCCAAGATCCAGATAACGAAGGTTTAGCGGATTTGATAACGAGACAGTGGTTTTATATGAAACCGTGCCGGCAAAATGGCTGAAATCAGGTATTTCCTTTAAATCCGCCAGTTCAGTTATTTCCTGGGTTTGTTCTGTACCGTCCATATGCTTAAAGGTTGCTTCCCAGGTGGAGTTTAAGCGCATCGCAGCTGATGTTATTTCAGGAAGCCGATCCCAGTTTTTGCCATCTCTATCCTTATTAAAAACAATAGTTACGGAGTCTGCCGGATACAGTTTGATTTTAAAATTCCTATCCTTCAGATCCAGTTTAAACTGTTCTCCCGTTGCCGCATCCCAAATCCAGGCTTGCTTTTCAGTAGTAATCTCCGGCAAAAAAGTAGTATCCAAGTCTATCGTGAGATGTGCACTTGCATTATTAAACAGAAATATTTCTGCATCCCTGGTCTGATACCTTATCTGGCTAACAAAAGTATTCGGTTTTGAGATTTTAACATATGGGGTGATACGATACTTTTCCTGAACCGTTTTATACCATTCTTTAAAGTTCGAAGCTGGCTTTGGTAAAAGGATGAATTGATTGGTCTGTGTTTTTAATTTTGCAATCCATTCCTTTACCTCAGCATCTTTTTGCTGGTGATTAAACCAACCTAACGACTGCTCCGGATAAGCCTCGATACAGAAAATCCTACCTCCTGCTTTTACAAAATCATATAATTTTTTTGCCGTTTGAGGGAACAGACTTTTAACTTCTATTAAAAAAAGTGTATGGTACTTTCTCGAACCATAGGTCATACAGCCATTTTTAAAACCGGCACCGGCAATTACCTGTTCTGAAACATAATCGCAGGCATTTCCATTTTGATGTATAGATTCCCAGATCAACTGTTGATACGGTGGAGTAACCCGTGAAGGGAAGGGCTCCATTTGTGCCCCAAATTCAGCCCACATATCACCCGTTGGGGCCATAATCGCTATGTCGGCAAAAAAAGTAGCCTGTTGTAATAAGGCAGACTGCCTTGCCCTATAATCGTTATAGTATTTAAAATAAGGCCACATGGTATTTTGCTCGTTAAAATATCCCCCGTAAGTGATCCAGCCTGGGAAAGCGGCATCTTTCGGAGAATAATTAAATCCATGAAAAATGGGATGTGTAATGCCCGAAAGGGTACTTTGATCGCCGGCAATTTTAAAAAGCTCGAGCGACTCATTAAATACCATTTCTGTATTGGTCAGTTCTTCTGAACTGATGAGTTTTTTACCTTTTAAATGAGCCGCCGATGAAACATATTTATTGATCATGGTGTTTCCACGGCCCAAATGCCAGGGGTATTTCGTAAAATCTCTTTCAGATATCTCCTCGCCTATACCATATTTCATCCAGGTTTCGCCTTCAGGGATATCCATATCGAAACTGCCTTCCAACGGAAAATGTCCCCGACCATAGGCTTGTGCCCTCGACTTTATTTTGTTTGCACTACACCATTGACTAAAATTGTTTGAAAACCGTTCTTTGAAAAGTTCGGCTTTGGTATATTCAAAATCATACCTCATCCGGCTCAGCATCTTTTCCATTCCCGGACTCATCTTTACAGCATAATTTAAATCAATCGTGTTTCCCATTCTGCCTGTTTTAAACAGGATAAAGGGCAGATAGGGATACAAATTATAGCCTCTACGTTTTTGAAACTCTGCCATCATATCATCTGTCCAGTTGGCCCCCTCCATTTCTAAACTATCTACAAAAAAGGAACGAATATCTGGTGCAAGTGGTCCAATTCTGTTTTGAATGCTGTCACTGATTTTATTCAGATATCTTTTTACCGCTTTTTCGTTATAATGATTCAGTACAGGTCCGCGGCCTCCCGGAGCACCTTGAATAACCCGCATGAACTTGTTTATCTTAACTAAGCCATATACGGCAAACTTCCCCTTCGGTAAATTAATTTTTATTCCCTCGTCAACCACCTGATCGGTAATATTTTGCACCTGATCCATACTAGTTAAGGGATCTGGAACAATACTTAGCTCCAAAATTTCCATTTTACGACCACTATAAGGGCTTAAAGTTGCCGGATCGGCTTCTTTAAAAAGATCAAACAATGAAATTTCAGTTTTTAAAGGTCCTTCCAGTTTTCTCACAACCGTTACCACCACCTGCGCACACTCTTCAGGTTCTAAAAATCCTGCGCCATAAGGAAATCCCGTACCTGCCAGCAGGTCACAGGTCATGTCCAGTTTTTTTGCCTCATCTAATGTAAATTTCAGTAAGTCTATCCATTCATCACTTAACCATTCTACAGATGGGATATCCATATCATCAGCCAGAGCTGGAAATGAAATCGGATTAATTTCTACCCCGCCAATTCCAGCATCTTTTAATAGCCTGAGCTCTCTGGCCAATTCTGTTTTCTCAATCTTGTTTCCGTTCCACCACCACCTCACAAATGGTCTGTATTCTATTGATGGAGTTTTGAACTGCTGGTATAAATCATCAGCCGAACCATCAGCCAGGGTATTTACAATTGATCGGGAAAAGCCATTACGCTGTAACATCAATAAGCTAGCCGAAAAAATAGCACTTTGCTGCAGAAATGTTTTTCTTTTCATAGTTCTTATCTTAACAGTATCGCTTTTGTAAAAAATCTTTCATCCATAAATTTATTCGCCATTGTTCATCTCTTAAAGACAGCGTTCTGTCACCCTTTACCATGTAGGGTGCAGGGCCGAACTCCGGTGTAATGGTAATAGGCATTTTATTCTTTTTCATCTGGGTCACCCATCGATCCCAAACCCGAACATGAGCCTCCAGCGCTTCGGCATATTCACTGTGAGCGGGGTCCCATACCTGCGGGCTTTGCGTATTACCTACTCTTGCATGGATGTGCCGGGCATGTAGGATCGCCGTATTTACCGCAGCCTGCTGATCAGTTAAAAAGCTCTCCGACACACAAAACCAATGCGACATATCCAGCGTTAGTTTTAAATCCGGATACTGTTCTAAAACCGGGGCCACCCGATGTGCAGCATACGACCATTTGTTCCGGTGTGTTTCCTGGTAAACAGGTGTTTGATAAGCATCTTCAAACTCCCTGCAAAGTGTTAAGCAGGATTCAATTTGAGCATCGTTAAAAAATTCCCTGCCCGTTTGCGCACTAAAAAACAAAGGGGTCTTAAATTCATTTCTAATCTCCATCAGCTTATACAAGTCCGTTTTAAGATGTGTCATGTACTGCTCATAATTGGTATAAGGCTTAGTCACCGCCATCACAATCGCAAAATCCAACTCATGGGAGTTGAGCAAATCCAATACGCTATACGCATCAACAGTTTCTCCAAAAGGAAACCATTCCACACCAGCATAACCGGCATCCTTTACCTGTTTCAAAAACACATCCCAGGGAATATCTTCAAAACCCCAGCGCGGACATAAAAACTTTAGCGACGCCCCCATTGCTTATGCCTGATAAATCAAAGGATTTTGTTCATCGTTATTTAGCAAATCACCAACTTTGAGGGTACTCAGATAGGGCTCTGGCAAAATATTAGGTTCGCCATTAAAGATATTACCATCGGGCATATACGCACAGGTCATAGCCCTCCTATATCCGCAGCTCATATTTGCCCCAGCTCCATGTATGGTCAACCCGTTGTGGAAGGAACAACTTCCGGCCTTCATGCTTGCAGAAACTGAAGCAACCTGTGCAAATTGCGGGTAAGCTTCAAAGATACCGTCCATATTTTTTCCTATTCCCTTATTTTCGAAGGTTGTTTGTTTAAATGATGCAGGGATAAAGTACAGACATCCATTTTCTAATGTGGCGTCATCCAGCGCTACCCATATTGATAAAGCTCTTCTGTCGGAAAAAGACCAGAATGGTGTATCCAGGTGCCAGGATGTTGGGTTTGCCCAGGGACGTTTAAATAATGCCTGGTCGTGCCATATCCTGATCCCACTGGCGCCCGAAAGCTGCGCAGCCATTTTACCAATCCGTTCATCCAGCATAATCTCTTTCACCTTATCATTGGTTTGCCAAAGGTTTAGCAGCTGATCAAACACCTTTGAGAAATATTCCGAGTCTTTATTAATGCCATCATCCATACCTGTTTTAGCGTCCTTGCCAGGCATTTTTATCCCATTTCTGTCTCTTACCGCTTCTGTAACGGCCTCCCGCCATTGGGCTAATTCTTCCGCAGACAAAAAATCCTCGATTACAATAAATCCGTTAGACTGAAAAAACTGAATCTGTTCTGTACTTAATTCACATTTCATGTTGGTGGCTCATTTAGGTTTAAACTTAAAATTCTGGAGGTATTAGAATTTTTCTGATGTTATTAAAATATCTGGTTAATAATTTGCGTACTGCTTTGATCGTCCAAAAACAACACCGCATTTTTGTGATTCCTTAAATGTGTAGAAGGAAATTTATTGCTGATTTCTTCATTTAAGGTATGATAAACCGCCTGAGCCTTTTTATCGCCCGGCACTGTACAAAAAGCATACGGCGCTTTAAGTAGCGCAGGCAAAGTCAGCGTTAAAGCATGTGTTGGCACCTCGCCTATCTCATTAAAACAGCCATCATTTACCTGTTGAATACGGCATTGTTCATCCAGATCAACCCGTTTCACAAAATAAGGATCATCAATATCCGCTACATGAGGGTCATTAAATGCCAGATGCGTATTTTCTCCAATACCCAAGCATACAATATCTGTTTCATACTTGTTTAGCAAGTCTGTATAACGTAAACACTCTGCTTCATCATCAGCCTCATTTCCATTGATATAATTTACCGTACGGAAAGGAACCAAATCAAATAAGCGCGCTTTCAGAAAGTTGCCAAATCCTTGCGGAGCATCGGAAGGCAGATTTACATATTCGTCCATATGGAAAGCATTCAGCTTCGACCACTTGATGTCTTTTTTGACCAATGCCTCAAAAAACTCATTTTGCGATGGTGCCGCCCCAAATATGATGTTAACGAAGGGCTGTTTATTCAACAGCTTGTTTATTCTGTCACTAACAGCCTCGGCCACCGCCTCTCCCATCAGGGCTCTACTGTCAAAAACCTTAACAGTCAAATTGTCTTTTATAAATTCTTTCATTTTTAATCTTCTATTTCTTGCATAAAATCTGCTGAACAATAGCTTACTTTTCCATTGATGATGGTCATTTTAATATTGATGTTGTCGTCAAAAATTAAAACGTCAGCATCTTTACCCTCGGTAAGTGTCCCCTTCCTGTCTTCAATCCCCATAATCCTGGCCGGGGTTCTTGACATCATCCTAACTGCCTCCACCAATGGAATATCAGCCATTTTAACCATCGTCCTTACCAGTCGGTCTGTAGTCGCTACGCTTCCGGCAAAAGAAGACCTGTCGGCCATTATTGCTACTCCATTTTCGATAGTCACTTTCATCCCGGTATCTTTGTTTCCGAGAATACTATCCCCTTCCGGCATTCCCGCTCCCCGCATGGCATCTGTAATTAATGCAATCCGATCGGGTCCTTTTATTTTATATACCAGTTTCAATAATGGCGGCGGCAAATGAATGCCATCAGCTATAATCTCTACGTCCATGGCATCAATTAAAAAAGCACTTTCGATTACACCCGCATAACGATAAGTATCCCGCCTGGTTACACCCGACATCGCCGAATAAAGGTGTGTTGCCAGCGTATATCCATTTTCTACCGCTTCTAAAACTTCTTCGTAAATAGCGTCGGTATGGGCAACAGCTGCAATAATCCCATGCGACTTTAGGTATTTCCCCATTTCAATGGCTCCTGGCAATTCGGGTGCAACACTCCAACGTTTAATGACATCACCATAAGCAATCACTTCTTTATACTCTTCGATATCAGGGTTTCTGATATATCTGACATCTTGTGCTCCACTCTGGCTAAGTGCAAAGTATGGTCCTTCTAAATGCAGACCTATAAACTGTGCCCCTTTGGTATTTTTCTTATCCGCTGATTTATAAAGTTCTATTGCTTTTAATAAATCTGCTTTTGCACAGGTAAGCGTAGTTGGTGTAATGGCAGTTGTTCCATAAATAGCGTGGATTTCTGCTATTTTCAGATAAGCTTCTTCGGTCGCATCCATGAAGTCATGCCCACCTCCACCATGAATATGGATATCTATAAAGCCCGGAGAAACATAGTTTCCCTTTGCATCGATCACATGGTAATCCGGTGCTTCAATATCTACCTCACTTATTGATTCTATTTTATTACCATTGATGAATAGCGTACCATTTTTAATGATGCGATAAGGTGTGATGATAAGTCCGTTAATTATTTTAACTTTTTTCATTGGATTCTGATACTGGCCATTAAAGCAGCATTTATATTAAAAGATGTAGTAGTGTTAATTAAAATGGCTGTCGGGAATGACAACGTACCTTCCGGACAACCACTTTCAAATATTAATTATAGCCAACATTCTGGCCCAGTTTTGCATCCTTATTCAGGTCAATCTCCGTTTGTGGAATAGGCAATAGGACATTATACGGTTGAATGGTTGTATTTTCCTTAATGTTTAAGCGTTTTACCCTATCCAGTAAGGTACCGGTTCTCACCAAAGTCATTCTTCTGTTTTCCTCACCAATCAGTTCCCTTACACGCTCGTCTAAAATAAAGTTCAACGTAATATCGCCTGCAGAAACCTGCGCTGCATTAGCCCTGGTTCTTAATTTATTGATACTGATTGCTGCATCACCAGGCCTGTTTTGTTTAAACTGCGCTTCGGCCAACAGCAAGTAAGTTTCACCTAAACGCATCATAATTAAATCTTTATAGGATCCATTTCCGGTGGGATCTGTAGCGATAAAATGATTCCATTTCGTAGTGTAAGGGACAATACTCCATAAGGTATCAGCCGGAGTTGGGACTACTTTTTTTCCGAACAGCGCTGGCTTACTTGGATCATTGTAGTAAAAGTCGCGGCGAAGATTGTATTTGGAATTGCGCATATCATTAGGCCCCGACCCTGTATAGGCACTTTTGATCACCCATGGACTTAAACGCAAACGGCCAATACCACGTCCACCTAGTGAATCAGCAACCAGCATTCCCGAAACGTTACCATAAAACGGCACCCAAACTCTGCGGTGCTGATCAAAATTCGTTGCACCACCCGGAATATTGAATTCCAGTTCCTGCACCCAAATGGCCTCGGTATTTCCCTGACGGCGACGTTGATTGCCGTAAATAAACATATCGGCAAAAGGATCACCTGGCTCAGTTTTTTTAATCCCGTATCTGGCATCTACTAACTTGAAGTTACCGGCAATTACCGCCAGACATTGTTGTTCCGCTAAATCATTTTTTCCTTGTCTCAGGTACACTTCTGCAAACAATTGTGAAGCTGCTTCTTTACTGATGCGGCCCGGTTTAGAGACCTGATCTATAGCAGGTAAATTAACCGTAGCATACAAAAGATCATCATTGATAAATTTGTCCAGATCGGCTACGCTGGCACGGGTAAAATCTGTTTTAGGTTCATCATACGGACGATCGAGTAGCGGAACTTCTCCCCATAAAGTAACAAGGAAATTATAAGCGTAAGCTCTGAAAAAACGGGCCTCTGCCGTATATAGTTTACGTTGCGCATCAGTTAGTGTTGCTGTAGGGTCTGCTGTACCTCGCAGAATTTGATTGGCATTGGTAATCACTCTGTAAGACCAGGTCCAGTAGTATAGCGCTGATGGATCTACAGGCAAAAGCCTTGAATAATCATGATAAGGAATCAATTCAGGATTTTCCTGCCCACTAATTGCCACATCCGTTCCTACCTGAAAAATAGCGAGTAGCGACTGGTGGGGAGTCTGCATCGTATATTGCTCCCTGACAGTTGCCTGCAGGCCTGCAATTCCGGCCTCTAAACCAGCAACATTTTTAAAACTCGTAGACGACGAATAGCTAGAGTCAGATTTTTCATCTAAAAAACTTTTACTACAGGAAATTAAGCCAACGCTTGCAATAAATATGAATGATAAAAGAATATGCTTTTTCATAATTTTATTTTTAAAGATTAACGTAATGTTATGTTTAAACCAACTACAACGCTAGTCACTAATGGGTATACGCCGTAAGCTAGTGGTTGATTGGCTGGCCCGGCCTGTCTCTCTACGCCATTTACACTCAACTCAGGATCTGTTCCAATCCAATTGGTAAAGGTGTGCAGGTTACGACCGCTCGCAAATACCGACAAACTGCCTAATTTCAATTGCTCTGCAGCTTTATTAGATAGATTATAGCTCAGCGTAATGTCTTTTATTCTCACATAATTTTGTTTTGATGGATAAGCGTACAAGCGCGGATTCGAATAAGTTAAAGAAGGGGCGCTGTTGTTATAGTTTGTTGGTGTCCAATAGCTAAGTTCTCTTGGTATATTTACACGACCACCATAAGTTTGCAGGTTTAGTATCGGATTATTGATCAGCGATCCCTGTGCGGTTTGAACGAAAATACTCAAACCAAAATTTTTGTATTTAAAATTATTGATCATACCACCTGTCCATTTAGGCAAGCTGGTTCCCAGGTAAGTTTTATCCGCTTCCGTAATTTTTTTATCACCGTTAAGATCTGCAAACTTTAAGTCGCCCGGCTTCGCTGTCGGGTCAACATTTGAAGGGTCTTCGCCTGTTTGCCAAACGCCATCTAACTTATAGTCGTAGATGGCAAACAATGATTTACCAATAAACCACTTGTTACCGATATCATCTAAGTTATCGCCATACAAGGACACAATTTTGTTTCTGCTGGCCGAAAAGTTGAAGTTTGTAGACCAGGTAAAATTATCCTTTTTAATATTTACCGTATTTAAAGTGAATTCTATCCCTCTATTCGCTACTTTACCTAAGTTGTCAAAGATGCTCGGAAAGCCGATAATGGCAGGCAGCCTCCGTCTCAATAAAACATCTTTAGTTTCAGTTTTATAAACCTCTACAGTACCCGAAATCCTGCTGTCAAATAAAGAGAAGTCAACCGCTAAATTCGTTCCGGTAGTACTTTCCCAGTTTAGTTTACTATTCCCCAAAACTCCGTTAACTAATAAAGAGCTGGACACCAATCCTGTAGTGGTTACACCATTGTAGATATATTTGGTAACCCCTTGCGTGGTAATCGTCTGATAAGCACTGATCGCCTGATTTCCAGACTTTCCGTATGAAGCTCTCAACTTGATATTATCTATCTGCGATACATTTTTTAAAAACGACTCGTTAGAAATATTCCAGCCTAAAGCAATAGAAGGAAAGACTCCATACTTACTTGTTGCTGATCCGAAAGCCGAAAATCCATCCCTTCTTACAGTAGCTGTCAATAAATACTTGCTTTTATAAGCATAATTTAAACGGCCCATTTGAGAAACCATAGCTTCTCTGGAATAGACTGAACTAGGCACCACTGCACCTGCAGCACCAATGTTATTGAAGGATAAATCATCATTTACAAATGTGGTTCCTTTAACATATAACCTCGAGAGTACTTTACTTTGTGCACCATACAATGCGGTTACATCAAAATGATGGTCATTCCAATCTTTATTATATGAAAGTATGTGTTCTAATAACCAGCCTTCAGTTTCTTCTTTTTGTATTTCTGCAGTTCCGGAAAAAGTATCACCTGCATCGGGGCCGGTATAAGTGTCATCCCTGGTAGGCTGGAAAGTATAATTTCCATTAAACCTATATTTTAGTCCTGGAATAAAAGCCGGCTTAACTTCGGCGTAAAAAGTTCCGTTCAGGTTTTTGTCACGATTGTTTACATCCCGGTTTAAACCCAATAATGGATTTCTGAAAAGGGTCTCACCAAACATTGGAAAAATTGTATAATCTCCATTTTCTTCACGTATGCGGCCGTAAGGACTCATCTGCAAGGCACTACTGTAACTTACCGTTCCCCCATCCGAATTGCTATTGGCGAAAAATAACGAAGTACCTGCCGTTAACCACGAGGTAACTGTTGCATCCAGATTGGAGCGCACTGAGGCACGGGTAAATTGATAGCCCTTTAATACCCCCTTTTGTTTCTGATAAGCACCCGACACAAAGTATTTA